>JADFOK010000014.1 GCA_022562895.1 Bacteroidota bacterium
TCACGCTCATTTGGAACCTCAAGTCAAGCTTTAAGTTTTAATGCAAAAGCCAATTTGTTGTTTGACTTGGAAAAACTCGATAAACAACAGAGAGAAAAGTTTCAAATATTTTTGGAAATTAGGAACAAGTTTGCACATTTATATGCTATAGATACTTTTGAGAAATGTTTTGAGCAGACAAAAAACTATAATCGATTAAAAAAAATATACGGCATAGATGAAGGCAGAGAATCGCTGGAAGAAGATATGGAAACAATGTTTAGTGTTTTATCAATGGATATTGCAAAATTGATTTCAGAAATTAAAGATGAATTACATAGTGAAATGGCTGTCAAATACACACAAAGAAAATTTAGTGAAGCAGTAAAAGAGAAAAGAGAGGAATATAAATCAATGAACCCTCAAAACGCAGAGGCTGTAGAACATTTTATCGACTATATTAAAGCTGAACTTTTAAAAGAAGTGGACAAGAAAATTGTTAAAAAATAAAAATAAACTATAAAGAGTATTTCTATATATAAGACAAAAACTGTGGTGCATCTTCCATTAAAATTTAATTGGATTAATTATTATTAACCCTATATTTGTCAAAATTTATTCAAAAAAATTTATTGTTATGAAAAATTTATTGCCTGTATTTCTTTTGGTGTCGGGATTAACATTTGCACAAACTATTACTCTAAAAGGGTCACTTACTAATGGTAATTCCGGAACTGATATTTGGGAATATGTGGACCCCAACACAGGAAACATTTATGCCATTGTAGGTGGTAATGGAATGTCAGTTGTAGATGTTACAGACCCCACAACGCCTGTACAAGTAGCACACCTTACTAATGCTCCAGGATTTGATGTTAAGGTGTGGAGTCATTATGTTTATTGTACTCACAATGGCGGCGGCGGCGAGATATTTGATTTAAGCGACCCCACTAGCCCACAAATTGCAGGTACTTTTTCAGGCGGACATAATCTCTTTATAGATGATCGAGGGTATATGTATATTTCCGTCAGCGGTGTTGTTGCAATTTATGACTTAAACCCAGACCCAACTAATCCAATATTCTTAGCCCAAGTTACAAATGGACACCACGACGTGACCGTGAGAGGTAATATCATGTACTCTTTTGAAGGAGGATCGGGAACAAGGATATATGATGTAACCAACCCTGCTTCTCCCATTTTAATATCAGCAATAACAGATCCTTCCATTAATTATAGTCATTCAGGAGATATTTCAGCAAATGGGAACTTTCTCTATATCTGCGATGAGCTCAGTAACCATCCCGAGCCGGATATTATTGTTTATGACATATCGGATATCGCAAATCCAGTAAGAGTGAGTGATTATGCAGACCCTGACGCAACGGCACACAATCTTTATGTAATAGGTGATTATGCTTATTCATCGTATTACACTGCAGGATTTAAAGTGTTTGATATTACAGATCCTTCGCAGTTAGTTTTAGCAGATGAGTATGACACTAATAATATTTCAGGACAAGGATTTGCTGGTGCATTTGGTGTTTATCCATCACCGGTAACTGCAAATATCTATATAAATGATGGTTCAGGGGTTTACATCTTCGGATTTAGTGAGTTAGGTGTTTTTGCAAAAGATGTTGGAGTTAATAACATAATTACCCCAGTTAGCGGAATTTTAACTAATGCGGAGATCGTAGAGGTAAGTATTCGTAATTATGGCCTTGACCCACAATCCAATATTCCTTTAGAACTTAGAGTTGATGGAATTTTAATTGCTACTGAAACATTTACAGGCACCATTAATTCTGGTGATACCGTGACCTATCAATTTACTCAAACTGTAGATTTGTCAATATTTGGTCAAACCTATAGTATAGAAGTCAAAACAGTATTGGCGGGTGATGAGTTTCAAAATAATGATGGTTATACAAAGGATGTAATACATTTATTAAGTGATGATGTAGGTACTCTAGCAATTACCTCTCCGGTGTCAGGATATGGGTTGGGGATTGAGACTATATCAATAACTGTCAAAAATTTTGGTTTTAGCTCACAATCAAATTTTGAGGTACAATATATTCTTGATGGTGCTTCCCCCGTAGTTGAAACTTTCACAGGAACTATTAATTCGGGCGAAGAATTAAATTACAACTTTAATCAAACCGCAGATTTCTCGGCAATCGGTACATACGATTTAAGTGCCAGGACCTCTTTAACTGGAGATGGTGATACTTCTAATGATGAAATTTCGGTCGTGATTGAAAATATAATTTGTCAACCTAGTCTGGACTGTTCTTCAGGAGATGGATTTCAATTATTTCAAGTAGCAGAAATAAACAATCCATCAGGATGTGAAGGATATGGAGATTTTACTAACCTTTCCGCAAATTTATCACAAGGCACTATATATGATTTAACAATTACTACAGGATATGGAGATCAATATATAAGTGTTTGGATTGATTATAATGATGATTTTGTTTATACTGCAAATGAATTAGTTGTAGATAATTATGTGATTGCACCTGGACAAACTGCAGGAACATATACTGAAACAATGGACTTAGTAGTTCCAGCTAACGCTACGTTGGGTCAACATATAATGCGTGCTAAATCTAATCGTAATGCTCCTGTTCCTTCAGATGGCTGCGTAGTGACTCAATACGGAGAAACCGAAGATTATATGGCAAACATCGGGGTTTTGGGTATTGATGATTTATCAATAGCTCAATCAGATTTAGTTGTTACTATCCTACCAAACAATCAGTTTAATGTTTCATTGATTACTAATTATAACGGCAAAGCATTTGTGAGTGTCTTTAATATGTTAGGCCAACAATTTTTTTCAAAGGATATATTTAAAACAGATAATAGATATAATTTAAATTTGGATATGTCGAGTGTTTCCAGTGGCATCTACATAATTAAAATGGGGAGTCTAGAATCCAACATTTACAAAACTGCCAGGATTATTGTAAAATAATATAAGAATGCAGAAACTATATTTTGCTTTGTTTTTTATTACTCAAATTTCATTTTCACAAGAAATCACACTCAAACATAATGTCTGAAATACAATAGATCTAACTTAAAAATATCCTTTTAATTTCTTTTGGACCGAACTGTTTTACTTTTTGCTATCGTCTAATTATTATTAAAATACTTATGGTGGGTTTTTTATTTAATCAAAAACCATAAAAGAGAAAAGTTGGCAGAGCTAATAAATAATTTATACTTTATGTCTATCCATTTTTATTATTTGATAACCAACAAAAATCAAGATCAGACCTATTAATTCGGTTACAAATAACACGTTTACATGACCCATTCTTGTAAAAGCCCCTCCTATGCCTGGTAATAAACCTCCTATTGCAATGAAAACATTACCTTTAAATCTTGCTTCTTTGTCTAATTGGCGATAATATTTTATGGCTGAATAGATAGCACCACCAACAAGAAAAATAAATGCATATATATTAATTAATGGTGAAAAATATCGCACCCATTTCCATTCAAAAATTGCTCCTGTTAGCTTATAATCATAACTATCAGGTATAGAAAGAGGGGTTAGAATTATGCAAAATGATGCCAATGCAATTAATGAAATGAAAAACCAAGATGAGCTATTTGCAAATTTTTTATTCATCAATAAGTATACAGACCCCTGAGCAAGTGGAAAACCCCCTAACAAGGCACCCATGATATACCAAAATTTAAGATTTACTTCACTCCAACCAAATAAAACATTTAAACTTTCCGATAATGTTCCAAGACCAAAAGTAAATACTCCTATTGTCCACCATAAAAGATATTTTGTTTTTCTTTTTTGGTAATGTTTATAAATTTCTCTTACAAAGTAAACAGAAAAAAGGGTGGTTAATATAGGTATGTATTCAATACTATTGTTCATTATTATAAGTGTGATAATATTTGAAAATTAAATTGTTGAAAAACATAAATCTCCTGGCAAAAGTTTGAAGATTTATGTTCTATTTCTATATATCTAAAATGATGTTACACCTTCATTAGGCTGATATACATAATTAAATGTATAATACCCATCCTCGTCCACAAAAGCATCAGGATTTGCAGGAGCATCTTTATAATAACTCAGGATCTCTATTTTAGCATATTTCCCATCATGAGTTCTAAATACTAATATTCTTCCAGCGATCGGTGAAATAATATGTGTAGGAGGACCCGCATAATTATACCATCCGTTATCACTTCCTGTTGGAATAGCAAAACTGGTAGCAGAATCTTGAATTATCAAGGATGTATCTATTGAAGTTACACTTCCCAAAGTACCTGTAGCAATATAAGCTCCCGCTTCCCCATTTCTTACAGGTTCGTCAACTCCTCCTGAGGATACTCCTCCATTTACAATAATGGCAGTACCTCTAAAGGCAATATCCCAATCTGTGTCACTGGTTGTAGTTTGTCCTAAAGCAAAATTGAATTTTGTAAATTCACCTGAAACAGGATTGCCCTGCCCTCCCTCTTGTGGTGCATGTAGATTAGAGATTAATTCAGATTCTACAGCTAAAAGTGTCGTACTATCATCGTCATTATTGCAAGAACTAAATCCAATAAAGAGTGTAAGTAATGTTAAAAAATTGATTGTTTTCATAATGATTTATTTATGTATTAAAAATTAATGTTTATTCTTCCGTAGAAAAGTCGGCCGGAAATATTACTAATATTTTGAGCATCTGTGAAATCAAAAATATTATCTATTCCAAGTCCTAACTCATAGTTTTTATATAAGGTTTTATTTACAGCCCAATCCCAAATGGTATATCCTTTTACAAACACATCGAAACTGTCTAAATAACTATTCGTATTTGTATCAAACAACCCATATTTACTTCGATAGCTGCCTCGTATGTTCGTATTTAGTTTCCATCTTTCGATAGTATAAAACGTCTTAATGTTTGCCATATGGCGAGATCTGTTAAACAAGCCAAAATAATCGTCTTTATCTAGCTGAAATGAGGGTGAACTAGGTGTTTCCCTGGCATATACCTCACCGTCTTTAAATGCTCTTTCCGCCTCTTTATCTTTAGCAAAAAGTAATTGATACCCCCCCGATAGTTTAAAATAATTATTTGGTTTCCACACGGCATTAAATTCAAATCCCTGAGTATACACATTTGAAATATTATAATAACTAAACACATTCTGCCCATTCGTTTTATTGGCAATTACCCGAGTATCTATAAGGTCTTGAATGTTATTTCTGAAGAGATTGATATCGAGGGTAAGATTTGAAATAGGTTGATAGATTCCTCCAATATTTAAACCTATTGAATTTTCGGGATTTAGCACCTTTTCAAATTCTGAAATAGGTACTATAATATTTAAAATTTGACCCTCAGCCTCTAGCTCAGGAATTCTAGAAATAACTGTATTATATCCTAACACGGTATAACCAACGGTTGAATTTGTAAAATCAAAATACAGCTGTCTAAAATCAGGTGCTTTAAAACCATAACCCAAAGATCCCTTGACTGAAAGCTTATCATTAAATTCAAATCTAATTGCAGCTTTAGGACTGAACTGAGATTCGTATTCGCTGTGATTATCAAAACGAGCTCCCAGCAAAATATTTATATCTTTCGTGGGATTGGCATCGTATTGCAAATAAACATAGGGTGAATTAAATTCTGGACTGGTTGAAAAATATGTTCTAACAAGAGTTTCATGATTCCAACCCAGACCTCCTATAATAGAATTCTTTTCGTTTGGAATGTAGGTTGCTCTAATTTCAGGTCTGAGTAAAAATTGGTTGAAATCTCCTTCAGAAAAAAGAAAATCATCTGCATCATTCAAATATTCGTCGGCTTTATAACGCGTGGTATAAAACTCAAAATAACTATTCCACTTTTCGTTGTAAGTGTGGTTAAGTTTAAGATGGACATTCCATTCGTTTATTTCACTTTCACCTTCTAAAGTTTCGGAAGCAACATACTTCTGATTTTGAGCATAATATCTACCAGAGATAAAAAGATTCGTGTTTTCTGAAAAGTTATATTTCAGTTTTGTGCTAAAAGTATAATTACTGTAAGGTTCCACAGTTTTTAGATCATCCTCTTTATTTAGATCATAGCCATCACTGCTATTTCTATTAATAAATGAATTAATTGAAAATTTATCATTTCTATACCCTAGGGTCAAACTCACATCTTGAGTGTTATTTCTTCCAACTCTATAGTCTACGTTACCGGTATATCCATATTTTGAATTCTCTGTGATGATATTAATAACTCCTCCAAGAGCCTCACTGCCGTACAAACTTGATGAAGCTCCTTTAACAATTTCGATCTGTTTTATGTTTCCAACTGTTATTCTGCTTATATCTAAAGTCCCTGCAGATCTACCAATTAAAGGTGCACCATCAATTAATATCAAAATATATTGAGAGTCTAATCCCTGCAATTGTATACCCTCTCCTCCTCCAAAATCCGGTACCGTAATTAAACCTGTTTGTTCATTAAGAATATCGCTCAACCGCAATGAGTTAACAGATTTAATTTCTTTACTTGAAACTATTTGAGCCGGCAGGGGTAATGATGATAGTTGTCTTAGCGTTCGGGTTGCAGTAATAATGACCTCATCTAATTCATTGACTTCTGTTGAATCTGTTGTTTGTAATTGTGCGTTCCCTGAAAATACAATCAGTACGAATAAACTTAGGACAAAAAGATTCAGCATTTTATTTCATTTTTGAAATCAGGCACAAATGTAAAGGGATATCTTTTTTTAAAGTAACGCTGAAAGTTATATTTATATCACTTTTATATTTTAATATATATTAATGATTATTTCAGTATTAATAGTACATTTGAAGCCTCTATAGATAAATTACTTTATGATGAAGTATTTTATTGATGAAAATAATAACGTTAAAAAATAATGCTGGAAGAAATTGATATTCAAGAAGGGTTTAAGATCGTTAAACTTATTAATACAACATCAAAAATAAGTTCCTACATAAGAGAAGTAGACAATACATTCATACAAATTCATTTTTGTACTAAAAACAGTTCTTCATTATTTTTTAATGAAAGATATTCATTAGATATAAAAGAAAATAATTCTATTTTACTTTACAACCCCAATCAAAATTTACCCATAAATCTAAGTTTACTTCCCGATACAAAGCATTTTATACTTATTGTTTCAATTAAAGTATTTCACTCGTTCTTTTCTCAAGTAGCAGGATTGATTCCTTTTTTAAATGAAGAAAACAAAGACAAAAAGTATTATTTAGATAAGATGCTTACCCCTTCTGAGGTTCTAATTCTAAATCAGGTGTTCAATGAACAAATGCACGACTCTCTTCAAATACTTTATTTAAAAGGAAAAATATACGAACTGTTAAGTTTATACTTTAACAAGAATAAGGACAATAAACAGACCTGTCCTTTTTTGGATGATGAAGACAATGTTGAAAAAATAAAAAAAGCCAAACATATTATTATTAATTCTATGGCCGAACCACCTTCACTGCAAGAGCTGGCAGACGATATTGTTCTGTCAGTCCCTAAATTAAAAGAGGGGTTCAAACACATTTACGGCGATACTGTTTTTAATTTTTTACTAGATTATAAATTAGAGTATGCCAGAAAGATAATGCTATCAAAAAAACATAATATTTCCGAAATTAGTCTACAAATAGGATACAGCACAGCCAGTCATTTTATCAGTGCCTTTAAAAAGAAATACGGCACAACGCCTAAGAAATATATGATGAGCTTATAGTTTATTACTCTCTATTAAATATTTACAACATTTACTTAAGGTCATTAATATCGTCTAAATAATAACAATATTTATGTTGTGTCATGCCAATTTTTGTATAATACGAAATCGCATCAGGAGCCGATAATAAAATCCGTTTAGCTAATGGAGCAGCTAATTTTGTTTGTCGAATTAGCTCTTTTCCAATTCCTTTTTTCTGAAATTCTTTAATAACAGCAAGATCTGATAAATAAGTACAAAAGGAAAAATCTGTTAACGAACGTGAAACACCAATTAACTTTCCCTGTTCCCTTGCAGTAATAATAAGATTTCCTTGCTTCACCATGTTTAGAAGCCTTCCTGGTTCATTTACAGGCCTTCTGTCTGCAAGAGTAGATTCAATCAACACAGCTTTAAAATCCTCAACACTTAAATTGTTTTCAATCTTATATACTATCATAATAATTTTTACTGCTTATTTCTTTTTTATATCACATTAAATCTATCTACCTCAACAACCTGTCCTGTACCGATATCAAGAGGTATATCTGCAATTCTAACTCTAATTAATCGCAGGGTTGGAAAACCTACCCTAGCAGTCATTTTTCTAATTTGCCTAAATTTTCCTTCCGTAACAATAATAGAGACCCAACTTGTGGGACCGTGTCTATGATCTCTGATTTTACGCTCTTCAATAGGTAAATCTAATAGCGGAGGCAAACAAAAAGCTTTACAGGGATTAGTGATGTATCTTTGTCCATTAATGCCAATATCTACACCCCTTTGAAGTTTTTTTATGGCAGTATCATCTATGATGCCATCTACCTGAACGTAATATTCTTTTTCAACTTTTTTACTTCTTATTTGTTCGCTAACTTTTCCATCTGTGGTTAAAAGTAGTAAGCCTTCTGTATCTTCATCCAAACGACCAATAGCCATAGTCTTTTTAGAAAAATGATATAACTCTCCTAATAATTTTTTGCTTTTTTTTCTTTTACCGCTATAAATAAACTGACTTAAATATCCATAGGGTTTATGAAGAATATAGTGATGATGTGAAAAATCTTGTGTCACACTATTTTATCTTTGAAGCTTCTTTACTAATTTACCCACTGTTAGTCCTTGTATTACAATTGAAAAAACAACAACAACATAGGTTATCACTAAAAATAAATCTCGATGCATTTCCTGTGTCAACCCCAAAGCTAAAGCAATAGAAATTCCTCCTCGCAATCCTCCCCAAGTCATGATTAGGTTAGTATTTGGAACAAAATCTAATTTCTTTTTAAACAAATTTACCGGAATTAGTAAGGAAAGATATCTGCAAACTAAAATAGTGGGAATTGAAATTAATCCGGCTATTAGATATTCCATTTCAAAAGTTAATACTAGTAATTCCATACCAATTAAAACAAATAGAATAGTGTTTAAAAGAATATCTATAAGTTCCCAAAACTTATCTACATAGCTTTCTGTAATTTTAGACATAGCAGATTCTCTAACAGTATCATTCCCTACAATTAATCCTGCCGTAACCATAGCTAAAGGGGCCGATAAATGCAATTTATGTGCAATCACAGTACCTGCCATTACTGTAGCTAACGTAATGATTACTTCAATATCATAATCGTCAATAGATTTCATGAGTCTATAAGTGATCCAGCCTAAGATTAATCCTAAAACAATACCACCAATAACTTCTTTTCCAAATAATCCAATAATATCCAGGGGAGTTACATTCCCTTCACCCATAACTGCGATCTGGAAAATAGTAAGAAACACTACAACACCCACTCCATCATTAAATAATGATTCTCCAACAATTTTAGTTTCCAGTTTTTTTGGCACACCCGCCTTTTTTAATATTCCTAAAACCGCTATGGGGTCTGTTGGTGATATTAAAGCTCCAAAAAGTAAACAGTAGATAAATTTTATTTCAAAACCTATAAGTTGTAAACCATAAAACATAGCTGTTCCCACTAAAAATGTGGAAACCAAAACCCCCAATGTTGCAAAAACAAATACTGGCCAACGCTGTATCTTTAACTGCTCAAAATTAGTATGTAATGCTCCGGCAAAAAGTAAAAAACTCAGCATTATATCTAACAAAACCGTTTTAAAATCTATTTGATTTATAATATATTTTTCGGCATCTAAAAGGGTAGAATCAAAATAGCTCAATGCAAAAACACTAAGAGTAAAAAAAATTGTAATTACCATTAAACCAATTGAGTTGGGTAATTTTAAAAAACGTACATTGAGATAGCCAAAAAGGGCCGCTAAAACTACAAGCACTGTAGTAATAAAAAAATAATCCATAATTAATCTTCTTGTTTTGCGAATATATAGTTTAATGTAATATACTCGTTCATGATGCTTCTCTGTTTTTTCATTATTTTCACAATATCGTTCGCTGAAAAATTACTCTTTTGATTATTATTTTAATAAGCTTTCTTATACACAAACTACTTCGTTATATTTACCAATTATGAATTATTTTATCAATAAATTATTATGGCAACTAATAGCTATTATGACCCCTCAGACCTTAGAAAATTTGAAAATATTACTGAGTGGAGCAAAGAACTTGGCACTAAGTTTTTTGATTACTACGGAAAAGTCTTTGAAGAAGGTGCACTTACAGCTCGTGAAAAATCATTGATCGCTTTGGCTGTATCTCATGTTGTAAAATGCCCCTATTGTATAGATTCTTATACAAAAGATGGATTACAACGAGGTATTACCAAAGAAGAAATGATGGAAGCCGTTCATGTAGGAGCCGCTATTGAAAGTGGTTCTACCCTGGTTCATGGAGTTCAAATGATGAACAAATACAACAAATTAAGCATGTAATTAATACTTATTTAAATCGACTAAAACTTACAAATCAATACATTTCATGGCCTTACAGTCTCTAAAAAAACGAAATAACGAGTTAGCCGATCCTAATAGACAACTTGAGATATTATCCAAGGGTATTTTTGGAGGTGATGAACTACCTACATTTGCCGAAAAAATAAAGGAAACAAATCATTTTCCTCTGCGCCCAAAAACACTTGAAATTCTTCAAATTAACTTAGGCTATATGTGCAACCAGGTTTGTGAACATTGTCACGTGGATGCAGGACCCGATCGTAAAGAAATAATGACTCAAGATACTATGAAGTTATGTCTTGAGGTTATAAAAAATACAAGTGCTAATACTTTAGATCTAACAGGAGGAGCCCCGGAGATGAATCCAAATTTTCGTTGGTTTGTAAAAGAAGCCTCTAAGTTGGGTATAAAGGATTTTATAGTTCGATCTAATCTTACTATTATTAGAGCGAATAAAAAGTATTATGATCTTCCTCAATTTTTTAAAAAATACAACATCCATGTAGTGAGTTCTTTACCACATTGGACTCGTGGAAAAACAGATAAACAACGCGGTGAGGGAGTTTTTGACAAATCTATTAAAGCCCTGCAGGAGCTTAATGCTGTTGGCTACGGAATGCCGGATAGTAAATTTCGTCTCGATTTGGTATATAATCCAAGCGGTGCCTTTTTGCCGGGAGACCAAGTAAGCATGGAAAAAGAGTTTAAAAAGGCATTATTAGAAGATTTTGATATTCATTTTCACAACTTATTTACTATTACTAATCTTCCTATTTCAAGATTTTTGGATTACTTAATTGCTTCTGAAAATTACGAAGATTATATGTACCAATTAGTAGATGCTTATAATCCAGCTGCAGTTGAAAATGTAATGTGTACAAATACTATTTCAATAAGTTGGGATGGGTGGCTTTATGATTGTGATTTTAATCAAATGTTAGGTTTAAAGGTTGAAAGCAAGGTAAAACATATTTCGGAATACAATGAAGACCTTTTAATGGATCGGAACATAATTATATCTCAGCATTGTTATGGTTGTACTGCTGGTGCAGGTAGTAGTTGCCAGGGAACTGTTGCATAAATGAAGTTTTCCAAAACATATTTCTGTTGTATTCTTTTGTTTTAAATTGCACAAAAATCCTTCAGAATTAATATATGAATAACAACCTACTAATTATCTTTACTCGGAATCCTGAATTAGGTAAGGTAAAAACTCGCTTGGCTGTTAGTGTTGGAGACTCTTCAGCACTTGAAATTTATAAATTTTTACTTGATCATACTGTTTTTATAACAAAAAAATTAAATGTGAACAAACAAGTACATTACTCTGCTAAAGTAGGAAATAATGACCTCTGGGATGAATCAGTTTATACAAAAAAACTTCAATCTGGTGAGGATTTAGGCATAAAAATGAATTATGCTTTTCAACAAGGATTTGAGGATGGATTTATTAATATTATTATTATAGGAAGCGATATGTACGATATGTCGCAACAAGATTTAGAGGAAGCTTTTTTAGCTTTACAAAATCATGATTATGTGATAGGTCCCGCAAAGGATGGTGGTTATTATCTAATAGGAATGAAAAAATTAAACCCTACATTGTTTCGAAACAAGAATTGGGGGACAAATACTGTTTTAAAGGATACCTTAAAAAATTTAAAAAATGAATCTTTAAAAATATTACCCCAACTTAATGATGTTGATAATTATTTGGACATTAAGGAAATTGATGTTTTTCAACAATTCTTAAAAAACACAAAAGAAGAAACCAGCTAATGATAAAACACATTCAGGAATCTGCAGAGTATTTGAAGCAAAGGGGTTTTGAGGCTCCCGAAATAGGTATTATACTTGGAACTGGATTAGGTCAATTCTTAGATAAAGTAAAAATAAAAGCAGAAGTAAGTTATGACCATATACCTAATTTTCCTACAGCTACCGTAGAGTTCCATAAAGGAAAACTTTTATATGGCACTCTTGCCGGAAAAAATGTAATCGTTATGCAAGGACGCTTCCATTTATATGAAGGTTATACATTGTATGAAGTGACATTCCCTATACGGGTAATGCATCAACTAGGTATTTCAAAATTATTGGTGAGTAATGCATCCGGTGCAATTAATAAAAGTTTTAGAAAAGGAGATATAATGCTTATTGATGATCATATTAATCTTCAAAATGGTTCCCCTTTAGCTTTTAAAGGAGTAGAACACCTGGGAGAACGATTTGTAGATATGAGTTCACCTTATGATAAAGAAATGAATGAAAAGATTGAAAATATTGCTAAAGAATTCAATATTAAAATTCATAAAGGAGTATATGCTAGTGTGGTAGGCCCCGAACTGGAAACAAAAGCCGAATACAAATATTTAAACATTATAGGTGCCGATGCTGTAGGGATGAGTACTGTTCCTGAGGTTATTGTTGCAAATCATTTAAACATAGGTGTTTCAGCTTTGTCAGTTTTAACGGATGAATGCGACCCAGATAAATTACAACCTCTGAATATCAAAGAAATTATAGGGATCGCCGAAAAAGCCGAACCTGATATGATAATATTATTTACTGAACTGATTAAAAAATTATGAGCTATTTAAAAACTACACACGATCTATATAAAGAAGCAGCACTTACACCAGACGTAGGGCTTTGTTGTACCACCAATCCCATTTGGGAATTACCCGGATTAAAAATCCCCAAAATCATGCAAGAAATGAATTATGGCTGTGGGAGTACTGTAAATGCAAGGGATTTGACAAATAACCCCAAAATTTTATACGTAGGTGTTGGTGGCGGAATGGAATTGCTTCAATTCTCTTATTTTTCGAGACAAAAAGATGGTGTTGTAGGTGTTGACGTTGTAGATGAAATGTTAGAAGCTTCAAGAAAAAACTTTATTGAAGCCGAAGATATTAATCCCTGGTTTAAAAATGAATTTGTGGATCTAAAAAAAGGAGATGCCCTTAATCTTCCGGTCGATGACAATTCAATAGATGTTGCAGCTCAAAATTGCCTATTCAATATATTTAAGGAAAAAGACTTGAAACGTGCTATCGAGGAAATGTATCGAGTATTAAAGCCTAAGGGTAAATTAGTCATGAGCGATCCTATATGCGAACAAACTATGAACGATACTTTACGAAACGATGAACAATTACGCGCTTTGTGCTTAAGTGGCAGTTTACCAATAAAGGAATATATAAAATCCCTTACCGATGTAGGTTTCGGAACCTTAGAAATTAGAGCACGTAAACCCTATCGTATCCTTGATCCAAAAAATTATCCCACCGATGAGTTAATCTACATAGAAAGTATTGAAATAGCTGCTATTAAAGACCCAATGCCCGAAGACGGCCCCTGTGTTTTTACAGGAAAAGCCGCTATATATTATGGAGATGAAGACTATTTTGATGACAGAGCAGGCCATATCTTATTAAAGAACCAACCATTAGCTATATGTGATAAAACTGCAGATGTAATTGCTTCATTGAATAGAAATGACATATTTATTAGTAAGTCAACCTTCCATTATGATGGAGGAGGTAGTTGCTAGTTTTTTAATATTAATATTCGTTTTTTTAAAACTAGAGGGTTTGTAATGTTATATTGATAAAATAGACTTATAAAAGAATTAAAGTAAACAATGCGAAAAATAACGATTGCACTACAGATTGTATTTGTTGTTGTTGCACTTCAAGGTTGCAATTTTATTTCTGCAGCTGGATTTAGCAGCCAAGGACAACCTATAAAAGAAGTACAAGGAGATTTAACTTTTACCGAGGTCGATCCTACTTTAAAAGTCGATCATAGTGCCTGGACAACTTTATTGCAAAAATATGTAGACAAAGATGGTTTTGTTAGTTATAAAGGATTTTTAAATGATCGTGATGCTTTAAACAGATACCTACAACACCTTGCTTCTAACCCTCCTAAGGATAATTGGAATGTACCGGAATTACTGGCTTATTACATCAATCTTTATAATGCCCATACTGTAAACTTAATCCTTGACAACTACCCTGTTAATAGTATTAAAGATATTAGTGGCCCCTGGACACGTTCAATTGTGATCATTGGAGATAAAAATCTTTCCCTGGGAAGTGTAGAAAACGGCATATTACGTAAAATGAACGAACCTCGAATTCACTTCGCTATCAATTGTGCTTCTATATCCTGTCCAAATTTGTTAAATGAAGCTTTTATTGCATCAAAAATAAATGAGCAATTGGAAAGAGTGTCATTTAACTTTATAAATAGTGATAAAAATGAAATTTCGTCAAATAATCCAAAGCTCTCTAAAATTTTTAAATGGTATAAAAAAGATTTTAAAGTGAATGGAGAAAAAGATCTTATTGGATTTATTAATAAGTATAGCAAAATTAAGATTAAATCGGATGCCTCTCTAGATTACAAAGAGTATAATTGGAACCTTAATGAGAAGTGAATATTCATGAACTTTCAAAATCCATCACATTTGAAATTTGATATTTTAAAAAATTTATTTTGTAAGTTTAGGTTATGATAAGTATTGTAATTCCCGTTTTAAATGAAGCCTCAACCATAGTAAGACTACTTACCTATCTTTTAAAAAATTCTTCTAAAAAAAACATTTCTGAAATCATTGTTGTTGATGGTGGAAGCACAGACACTACAAAGGATCTTGTTGTTCAATTTTCAGAAAAAAATAAGACAGTTTATCTTTTCTCTTCAAAAAAAGGTAGAGCTGTACAAATGAATATCGGTGCTCGTAACTCATTTGGGAATATTCTTTATTTCCTTCATGCCGATACTTTTCCACCTAAAAATTTTGACGAGCTAATTATCAATGAGGTTAATAAAGGCAACAAAGCGGGTTGTTTTAGGATGAAATTTGACAGTCATCATCCGGTTTTAAAAGTATCGCAATGGTTTACACGTTTTAATTTTAAATTGTGCAGAGGCGGTGACCAATCATTATATGTAACTAAAGAGATTTTTAATACTTTAAGTGGTTATAACCAAAAATATATTGTTTATGAAGATTGTGAATTTATAAATCGCATATATAACAAATACAGTTTCAAGGTTATAGATAATTATGTAACTACTTCGGCTAGAAAATATTCCGCCAACGGTACTTTGAAATTGCAATATCACTTTGCATTGATTCATTTAAAAAATATTTTTGGGGTTTCGGCTGAAAATCTACAAACCTACTACACAAAAAATATTAAGTAAAAAATTTATTTTAAATTCTTATAGTATTCCCTAATAATACCTTCTGCAGGTTTATTTTGAGGAGTAAATCTAGAATTTTCGACACCACCTGCTTCATTATGATTCAAATACCATTTCCAGAGATACCCTCCTGCAAACCAGTCTTCATTCCATATTTCATCAAATAATGCTTTAGTAGCATTGGACTGTGCTTCTAAATTTACAGTATTTATACTTCGGTCACTTTTCCAGGGTTCCTTTCCGGTAAAACTTACGCTTCTATATCCAAATTCTGTAAACAATATTTTTTTGTTGGTAGAATTCGAAAGAGTTTGCATCTCATCTTTCCAGGGTTGCCACCCCAAACGTGATTCTTCGATCGTTGGAGTTTCACTTTCAGAAACAGGAAAATAGGCATCTACACCTATATAATCTAGATCGTTCCAAAAAGGGACGCGTTTGTATTCGTCCCAATTGGCTGCATAGGTGAGTTTTCCCATATAAACGGCTTTAATTTCATCGATTAGGTTATGCCAATATTCGGTACGGTTCACTATAAATAACTCTAACTCCGTTCCGATGCAAAACAGCTCGCATTCTGTTTCCTGGGCGAGTTTAGCAAAATCTAAAATGAAGTTCCGATAAGAATCTTCCAAGATTCTCCACTCCTCTTCCGAATTCATTTTTAATAATCCGGTAAATTCTCCGTGCCAAATCCAAATATGCGGTTTCAACATTACCTGGATTTTATTTTTATGAAGCATCTCAATATACTGTTTTGCCCCTTCTGTGGTTTCTCCGAACCATTGTCTTTTTGTATTGTAGATTATCTCAGGATAATTAAGGTCTCTTATAAAACCAAAAGGCATTACGGAAGCATAATTTGCGTTTAAATTTAGAACTGGATCTACAAACTTCTGTTCAACAGCCTGCCTAGATGCCACAAAACTTATTCCATTTATTTTAGTTTCTCTCTGGGCACAACTCGTTAAAAAAGTAAGACCTGAAAATATTAATGTAAAAAGTATCTTGATTTTCAATGTAACTATTTAATAATAGCTCTCAAAATACAATTTATTTTTAAGCAGCTTTCGACCCATAACAAAATTCTTAGATATGTTATATTTTGTTATCTGTTGAATTTATATTTTGTTTCACAAGTAAGATGATTAATTTGTTATATATTTTAAGGTATAATTAATTTAATAAAGATTATGTCGAATATCTTTGAAGAACCCAACAACCTATGAAAATATTTATATCCATTAATAATTGTAATACTTTTTTAAGTTCTTACCTTTAATGACGACATAATATAAAATACAATTAATTTTTATGGAACATATTGTTATAATTGGTAATGGTATATCGGGAGTAACGGCTGCACGTCATATTCGCAAACTTTCAGACAAAAAGATCACTATCATATCTGCTGAGACAAAATATTTTTTTTCTCGAACTGCATTGATGTATGTATATATGGGCCATATGAAATTTGAACACACAAAACCATATGAAGACTGGTTTTGGAAGAAAAACAGAATTGATCTGAAAAGTGAATTTGTAAAAACCATCAATCATGATTCTAATGAACTTGTTTTTTCTACCGGAGAAAAAATGAGTTATGATACATTGATACTGGCTGTAGGCTCTCAACCCAATAAGTTTGGTTGGCCGGGTCAAGATCTGGATGGTGTTCAAGGCTTGTACTTCAAACAAGATTTAGATAAATTAGAGCTATATGCTCCAAATAATAAGATTTGTAAACGCGCGGTCATTGTTGGTGGTGGTCTTATTGGTATAGAGTTAGCCGAAATGCTACGCACTAGAGATATCCCGGTAACTTTTTTAATTCGTGAAGATAGTTTTTGGGATATTGTTCTTCCTGAAGGCGAAAGCAATATGATAAACAGACATATAAAAAACCACCATATAGATTTAAAACTAGGATCAAATTTAAAAGAAATACTATCTGATGAAAACGGAAAAGTTAAAGCAGTCGTTGTTGCTGATACAGGAGAAATAATACCCTGTGATTTAGTAGGTCTAACCGCTGGAGTATCCCCCAACATATCTTTTCTGAAAGACTCAAGAATAGAATTAGGAATAGGTATAAAAGTAAATCGTTTCCTCGAAACAAATATTAAAGATGTGTATGCTATTGGTGATTGCGCCGAACAGCAGGAACCTGCCGGAAATCATAAGCCTATTGAAGCTGTCTGGTACACCGGGCGTATGATGGGAGAAACCATTGCTCAAACTATTTGTGGAAACCGTATCGAATACAAGCCAGGTCATTGGTATAATTCTGCTAAGTTTTTGGATATAGAATACCAAACCTATGGTTGGGTGCATGGTAATATAGGTCGTCCAGATTATGAAGCCCACTTTCATTGGAAACATCAAGACGATACAAAATGTATAACCATTGCGTATCATAAAGACACCCGTGAATTTTTAGGTATAAACAATTTTGGGGTACGAATGCGGCATGAAGTTTTTGATCGTTGGCTTACTGAAAAACGTAGTGTTGATTATGTAATCGATCATTTATCTGAAGCAAATTTTGATCCTGAATTTTATAAAAAACACGAAAGTGAAATTCGTTATGCTTTTAATAATCAACCAATAACTGTTTAAAATCATGAGTACTGTACAACGAAATATGAGTTTAACCGGGCAAGCTCCCGTAGCTCTATCAAATTCACAAAAAACAGCTACCGTAGTTGGAATAGCAGGTCTAATTATAATTTTATTGGCTGGCTTCAATATTGATTTTCCATATAAAGGAACATGGCTGACAAGTGCACTTTTAGCAATAACAATTTCTATTATTTGGTTTGCTAAAGAATCGTATAGTAATAAATTAGAAGGAATAAGAAATGAAGGAGTTTGGTTCAAATCAATTTCAAATCGAGGTTACATTGGTTGGATTACGGGAATTGCCTTGACTGGCTTTTACATAATATTATATTTTTATGCAGAATATTTGGGACTAAATACCAAGGGTGAAAATACAGGTGTTATATCTTTTTTCGATCCACTAAGCAAAATATTAAGTGGTAATCCGGCCAGCCAATGGTTTGTTTATGGAACACTTTATACCATAGCAATTTTTGCATTTGGAATAAAATTTATATGGAAATATCGCAACAACAGATATGAGGTAATACGAACCTTTAGTGTTATGTTCTTCCAAACTGGTTTTGCTTTTATCATTCCCGAGTTAATGGCCCGATTAAACAATGATTCCTTTAACCTACCTTATTACGATCTTAAAAATATTTGGCCCCTTAACTTTTCTAATTTTGAGCAATATCGTGTTGATGATTTTATTTCGGCTGGTGACATAGGATTGGCTTTGTTACTCTTTGGTGTAATTACCATTTTTATCATTACCCCGATACTAACCTATAAATTCGGGAAACGATGGTATTGTTCTTGGGTTTGTGGCTGTGGAGGATTGGCGGAAACTGCAGGAGATTCGTTTCGTCAGCTATCAGACAAAAGTTTGAACGCCTGGAAATTAGAGCGATGGTTAGTACACTCTGTTTTAGTTTTTGTAATTATCATGACCACAGCAGTAATTTATACTTATTTAGGGTATGACCCCTCTAAATATTGGTTGACAAAAGGTGTGTTTTTATCGGGAGTTGCTTCTTTATTAACGCTGGTTTTCGCGGGTATTTGGTTTTTTAAACGGGAGGAGTTGAAGAAAGATGCTCGTTACGGTGCAATAGGATATTTGATAATAATTTTAGTATTTATAGGCTTGCATTTCAGTACAGGTAACAACATATTTATATTTGAAGCCGAAACACTTCGGAAAAGTTACGGATTCTTTATTGGTGCTATATTCTCAGGAGTAGTAGGTACAGGGTTCTACCCTATTTTTGGAAATCGGGTTTGGTGTCGTTTTGGATGCCCAATGGCAGCTATTTTAGGAATCCAACAACGATTGTTTTCTAAATTCAGAATTACCACCAATGGTGGGCAATGCATTTCTTGTGGAAATTGTTCCACATACTGCGAAATGGGAATCGATGTGCGTGCCTATGCTCAAAAAGGTGAAAATATTGTTCGCGCAAGTTGTGTCGGCTGTGGAATCTGCTCGGCTGTTTGTCCCCGGGGTGTATTAAAACTCGAAAATGGACCTCTTGAAAATAGAATAGACAGCAACGAAATTCTATTGGGTAATGATGTAGACTTGATGGAATTTGTAAATAATAAATGAGTAACCCGACTATATACGTTATTATTCCGGTTTATAATGAAGAAGCATCAATCGCAAATGTTATTGGTGATATACCTGAAATTGTTTCTGAAATAATTGTAGTTAACAATAACTCTACAGATGAAACGGCTTCAATAGCTGAAAACAACGGTGCTACCGTTTTATCTGAAAAAAATAAAGGATACGGTAATGCTTGCCTTACGGGGTTAGGCTATATTTCAGAAAAACAACAACCTCCGGATATTATCGTTTTTTTAGATGGAGATTATAGTGATTATCCCGAAGAACTCACTAAAATAATATCCCCTATTATTGAAGATAATATAGATTTTGTGCTAGGTGCCAGAACTGCCAAATTAAGGCAAAAAGGGGCGATGACTATCCCGCAAATTTTCGGAAATTGGTTAGCAACAAGTTTAATGCGTCTCTTTTTTGGTTCAAAATTTACAGACTTAGGCCCTTTTAGAGCAATTAAATATGCGAAACTTTTAGAACTTCATATGGTAGATAAAACCTACGGATGGACCGTAGAGATGCAATTAAAGGTTATTAAGAAAAAATATTCCTACGTTGAAGTGCCTGTAAATTATAGAAAAAGAATAGGTGTTTCAAAAGTTTCAGGAACTGCAAAAGGCGTTATCTTTGCCGGTATTAAAATATTAGGTTGGATTTTTAAATATTCTTTTAAATAATGATACTTGAATTTATTGTCATAGTAATTTACTCTATTGCATTATTATTTATTTTCATATATGCTTTGGGGCATTTAAATCTCCTTTTTAATTATTTAAATGCTAGAAAAAATAAGGATACTTGTGAGAAATTTGACTTGTTTAATCCCAAAGAGACACCTTTTGTAACTGTTCAACTTCCAGTTTACAATGAGTTATATGTAATTAAGCGATTACTCAACAACATTGCTAAATTAGAGTATCCAAAAGATAAACTTGAAATACAAGTACTTGATGATTCTACAGACGAATCCTTTGCTAAGACTGCTAAGCAAATTCAGGAATTACAAACAAATGGATTGGACATAAAGCATATAACACGTGACAATCGTGAGGGTTTTAAGGCAGGGGCATTAAAAGAAGGATTAAAAATAGCAAAAGGAGAATATATTGCCATATTCGATGCAGATTTTCTTCCCAAGAAAAGTTGGTTACAGGAAACTATTCCCTACTTTAAAAACCCTGAAATTGGTGTTGTACAAACGCGATGGAGCCACCTTAACCGAGATTATTCCTTACTTACACGCGTTCAAGCTTTTGCCTTGGATATTCACTTTACGTTGGAACAAGTAGGTAGAAATAACAAAGGGCATTTTATAAATTTTAACGGTACCGCAGGTGTCTGGCGAAAGGAATGTATAATAGATGCAGGGAATTGGGAAAACGACACCCTAACAGAAGATCTTGATTTAAGTTACAGAGCACAGTTAAAAAACTGGAAATTTAAATATTTGGAAGAAGTGGAAACTCCTGCAGAACTACCTGTAGTAATTAGTGCTTCAAGAACACAGCAATTTAGGTGGAATAAAGGAGGTGCTGAAAATTTCAAGAAAATGAAATGGCGTGTTTTAAAAAATAAACAAACTTCTTTTAAAACTAAAGTCCACGGTATTCTTCATTTGCTTAATAGTACTATGTTTTTAAATATTCTTATCGTAGCTGTTTTAAGCATTCCAATGCTGTACATAAAAAACGAGTATGCACATTTAAAGATTTATTTTATAGTATTGAGCTTTTTCATAATAAGTACACTAATATTTTTTATCTGTTATTGGTTTACCTACAAAAAAATCTATGGTAGTGGATTAATACAATTTTTAGAATATACGGGTATGTTTTTCGCCTTTTTCTCTATTGCTATGGGGTTTTCACTACACAATTCTATAGCCGTTCTGGAAGGACATTTAGGAAAGAAAAGCGAATTTATACGTACTCCAAAGTTTAATATAAAATCAGTTAACGATAGTTGGAAAGAAAATAAATATTTATCAAAAAAAATGCCAGCTTATGTTATCATTGAAGGGTTATTAATGCTGTATTTTGCTTTTGGAATGTATAGTGCTTTTATTGTGGGCGACCAAGGAGGTGACTTTGGACTTTTTCCATTTCACCTGATGCTTTTTATTGGATTTGGTTATGTGTTTTTTAATTCGATTAGAACAAAAATATTTATATAATTATAACCACATTCGATTTGTGTATATGCTTTTAACCGAAACAGAAGTACCTTAGCAACATAGTGGTTTAGAAATAAATTAAATATTAATCATTCTAAAACAACTTTGGTTACACATTGAAGAATTATACGTATATATTGGATTCTTTTTTTATTGATTTGTATCAAATTGACCCTTAGTATATTTGTCTATGATAAATTCTGCATTCGACAAGATATTAATTATCATATTTTTATTATTATCAATTTTTTGTTATTGTCAAGAGAAATCAGACCTGGTTAATTCAACAATTTTTTTTGTAAATCAATTTGTAGTTTACCATGATAATGACTTCTTTAGTTCTACCGATCGTTATTATACAACAGGTAATTTTATTGGTTATCGACATAATTTGAGTAAAGGTATTGAGGATGGGACCAGACAGCAACTTAGTTACTTTATCGAGCATCAAATATATACACCCACAAATAAAATTTCTTCAAATTTTAAAGATTTTGACAGACCTTATGCAGGTTTTTTAGGATTCAGTACCAGATGGTCAATTGCAAGTAAAGATCAATTATTTAAAGTAAAATTCCTATTTGGTTTTACCGGGCCAGTTTCAGGGGGTTCTGGCTTTCAAAAATTTTTTCACGGTACAGGTGGAATTGGCACCATTCCAAAATGGGTAGACCAGATTGAAAACAGTATGCATTTAAATTTATACCTGAACTATTTTAAGGAATGGACACTGCCTATAACCCCACTCGATGTTCACTTGGCTTTAGGAACCAATTTCGCATTCGGGTCCAAGGATATGTTTTCGGATTTACAATTGGCAACGCATATCGGTAAAAAAAATCCATTACTTTCGAGCATGGCCTATGATCAATTTGGAGTCATTAAAACAGAATATTTTTTAACACTAATGGTTAGTTATCGTTATATTTTTCATGATGCCACATTTCAGGGGAATAGATTTGGAGATAGTTCACCTTTTACTATAAAACCAACCAACAAAGTAACCGATTTAACGATTGGATTCAATTATCGTTTTGGACGTAACGATATAAAAATATTCACTATTTATACCTCCTCTAAGGCTATAAGTAATGAACCTCATGTCTTTAACAGATTATACTATGCGAGAAGTTTTTAATTCCCTTATAAATGTTAAAACTCTACGTCAAACTCTAATATTTCTCCATTTCTGTCTATCAATACAATGGTATTTTGGCCTTTTTCAAACTTAGACAACGCTTTCATATAGCTCATCATATCGATGATTTCGTGTTCGCCCATCTTTACAACAACATCTCCTTTTTCCATACCGGCTTTTTGTGCTGGTCTATCTTCACTTACTCCATCAATTCGCATACCTTCACCACTAAATAGATAATCCGGTACTACACCTAAAGTTACTTTAAATTTGGGCACCTCATCACTTTCGTTTTTGGTTTTCCTGAATTTCAGTTTAGGACCATCATCCAAATCGGTTATAACGGCTAAAATATATTGGGTTATATCTTCCATCCCTTCAAAATTCAATTTTTCAATATCATCACCGGGCTTGTGATAATCTTCGTGCTGACCCGTAAAAAAATGAAGCACCGGTAGATCCATTAAATAGAAAGAAGTATGATCGCTAGGTCCTACCCCCGATTCTTTTTCAGTGATGCTAAAATCTGTTTTGTTTGAAAAAAGTGTTTGGCTAAATATAGGTGATGTACCCACTCCAAATACGGCTAATACTTTTTCTTCATTAAGTCGGCCAACCATATCCATATTAATCATATAATTAATGTTTTCAAGATTAATAGTTGGATTTTTTACAAAATAATTTGATCCTAACAATCCTAATTCTTCCCCCGAAAATGAAATAAAGAGATAATTGTTATGTGTGTTTTTGTTCTGTAGCTCTTTAACAAGGTTTAACATAACTGCAACACCACTGGCATTGTCATCCGCTCCATTATGTATAGCTTTGGTTTCTCCTCTGTACAATGAACCTTCACCTCCCATGCCCAAATGGTCGTAGTGAGCACCAATAACAATAGTTGTTTCAGCATTGTTATCCATAAAACCAATCACATTGGTTCCCGTAATGGTGCCATCTTCACTCTTATTTACAAATTTAATCTCTCGGTGTGGATCTGACTTATCTGCAAATGAGAATTCTTGAAAATACCCATTAGTTCCCTTTGGATCCAATTCTAAATCTTTAAATCTTTTTGCCAGATATTCTGCTGCCATTTGTTCATAAGAAGTCCCTGTTCTTCGGCCTCGTAAACTATCTGATGCCAATATTTTAACATCATCTTTCATTGAAATATCAATGGTTTTCTCTTCTTTACAAGAAAAGAACAATATTACAATCACAAGAATATTAATTACTTTCATCGGTGTTTTTATTATGATTTTCGATATAAATAATTAATCATAATTATTTACACAAATCTTATATTGATTATTTTTGCTCAAAATTACTTTAATAAATGAAATGCATTCCAATAATACTAATATTTTTATTTGTTGTTTCCTGTAATGAAATGAAAACGGATACCAAAATTGTTGAAAATAGTTCCTCTGCTATAACTATTAAAACAAAAAATGATTCTCTTATATTTTCAGAAGAAAGGCATTTCAAATCGATAAGACAAGTAACATTTGGTGGTGATAACGCCGAAGCTTATTGGAGTTTTGACGATAAACAACTCATTTTTCAATCTAATTATAAAGGTTGGGGACTTGAATGTGACCAGATGTTTTTGATGAATGCAGATGAAATATTTAACGATAGTAAACCTCTTATGATAAGCACGGGAAAAGGACGCACTACTTGTGCCTATTTTCTTCCTGATAATAAACATATCAAATATGCATCGAAACATTTAGTAGATGAAAAATGTCCCGAAGTACCTCTTCGTAAAAACGGAAAATACGTGTGGCCGGTGTATGATTCTTTCGATATTTTTGTAGCAGATCTTGAAGGGAACATTACCGCACAATTAACAGATGAACCTGGATATGATGCCGAAGCAACTGTTTCTCCTAAAGGTGATAAAATAGTTTTTACATCTGCAAGAAGTGGAGATCTTGAACTATATACCATGAACCTTGACGGGAGTAACGTAAAGCAAATTACAAATGAATTAGGATACGATGGCGGTGCTTTCTTTTCTCCTGACGGCACTAAACTAATCTTTCGATCTTCTCGCCCAAAAACTGAGGAAGAAATAACCGAGTATAAAGAACTCTTAGCAAAAGGCCTGGTACAGCCAACAGAAATGGAGCTTTATATCTGTAATGCCGATGGTAGTGATTTACGTCAACTTACCCATTTAGGCAATGCCAATTGGAGTCCGGTTTTTCTGCCCTCAGGGGAAAAAATATTATTCTCATCAAATTTTGAAGCTGAACGTGGGTTTCCTTTCAATCTGTATATGATCGATCTTAATGGGAAAAATTTAGAACGCGTCACTCATAGTGAAACTTTTGATGCTTTCCCGGTTTTCTCAAACGATGGAAAATATTTAGTGTTCTCTTCTAATCGTAATAATGGTGGAAACCACGACACCAACCTATTTATAGTAGAGTGGCAAGATTAATTCCTGAGCAGATAGGAATCTCATTATCTATTGCTATTTTTATTGTTAATTAGTATTTCTTTTTTTAAGATTTAGAATACCTCTATAAACAAAAGGATAGTAACCTATAATGAATTTCATAAAACACAACCGAATCCTTCTATTAATAACAGTTATAAGTATAGGGTTATATGTTAGTTTTGCTTATGATTTAGTCCGGAGTGATTTTGTAAAACTTTTTTCGCTTTATACCGGATTATTTTTTCTAACGTATAAAATCCTTCAAATCTCCAAGCAAAACTTTTTGTTATTGGCAGGATTAGGAATTCTATTCAGGCTAATTTTTATTGGGGTTTTACCCAATTTATCACAAGATTTTTATAGGTTCTTGTGGGATGGAAGTTTGGTATTACAAGGTATTAATCCTTATCTCATTACCCCTGAAACTTATATAGAATCAGGAACAAATATAGTTCCAAATACACGAATTTTGTTTGAGGGAATGGGAGCTCTTAATGGGAGTCATTTTAGTAATTACCCTCCTGTAAACCAGCTTTGTTTTACAATTGCTGTTCTTTTTGGGGGAAAAAGTATTATTGGTTCTACAGTTGCATTAAGTATTATTATTATTTTGGCTGATATAGGAATTCTTTATTTTGGAAGAAAACTTTTGAAGGGATTAGGAATAGACCCTCACAACATCTATTGGTATTTTCTCAACCCATTTATTATAATTGAACTAACCGGAAATCTTCATTTTGAGGCTGTGATGCTCTTCTTTCTGGTCTGGTCCTTTTATCTACTCCATAAGGGAAAGTGGTATTGGGCTGCGGTACTGTTAGGGATTTCGGTTTCGGTTAAATTGTTGCCTCTACTGTTTCTTCCCTTATTGTATCAGTGGTTTGTTAAAAAAGAAGTATTGGGTAGAGGAATTCTGAAGCTGAGCATATTTTATCTAGTTGTTCTAGCTACCTTTTTACTCAGTTTTGCTCCTTTTTATTCTTCAGGGATCGTTTTAAATTTTTTAAAAACCATAGGTCTTTGGTTTCAAGACTTTGAGTTTAATGCAAGTATATATTATATTATTAGATGGATCGGTTTTAAAACGATAGGATGGAATATCATTGGAACCACAGGAAAAGTTCTTCCATTGATTGTAGTTGTATTTTTGTTGATCATTACTTTTTCCAGGAAAAATAAAGAACTTAATCAACTCTTTACAGCAATGTTAATAGGAGTTTCGTTTTACTTTTTGTTATCTACAACCGTTCATCCGTGGTATGTGGCTACTCTTGTATTACTTTCAGTATTTACAAAATATAAATTTCCTATAGTGTGGAGTTTTATGGTAATGTTAAGTTATTCGGCATATAGTGTAGAAGGATTCACTGAAAATCTGTGGCTTGTGGCTATTGAATATTTTGTTGTTATAGGATTTTTTGTGTGGGAAGTTATTTACCCTCAGAAAAAATTAAGATTTACTTAAATTTTAAAACCATTTCATAACATATTAATAGTATTCATTTCTTGCTCTTTAAGATGTCGCCATCGACCTCGAGGTAAATCTTTTTTTGTAAGAGGTCCTATAGTTACACAATCTACTTTTACAACATCGTATCCTAAATAGCCAAAAATTGTGCGGATAACACTATTCCCTATATGTTTTATTTTTAATCCAATTTCCTTTTTAGGCGCATTCTCTACATAACTTACTTCTTCTACTTCAATGGTCTTCTTATCTACTTTAATACCTTTTTGAATTTTTTGAAGATCCTCGTATTTCAAATTTTTATCCAACTCAATATGAAATAATCTTGATATGCCTTTACGGGTAAATTTTTGCATAAACTCATCATCGTTGGTAAACAATAATAATCCTGTTGCATTACGCCCTAATCTTCCAATGGGATTAATACGTACTGTGGTAGCATTACTCACCAGATCCATAACCGTATTTCCTTTGCCTTCGCTTATAGTTGTAACAAATCCTTTGGGTTTATTAAGTAAAACATAAGCTTTGGGCTCTGGGTTGATTCGTCTGCCGTCAAACTTTACTTCGTCTGAAAGTTTTACTTTATAACCCATCTCATTAATCACCTTTCCATTTACAGATACACTTCCTACTTTTATGTGCATATCGGCTTCACGACGGGAACAAATACCCGAGTTTGCAATGTATTTGTTTAGTCGAATCTTTTCTGAAGGGTTCTTTTGTTTCCCTGACATATCCTTTTTTATAGGAGTATTTATCTGTGAATTATATTTGCGCTGATCGGTTTTATTACTTCTTACCAAATCTTTTCTTTTTCTAATATTTCCCTGTTGCCTGCCCATGGTTAATTTTTTGCAAAGATATGAGTTTTCATTTCTGAAAATGATCTCTTAAGAAATAAAATGATTCATAATGAAAGGTCTAAATAAACCTTTTTAGCAAAAGATCTACATTGATTAAAATGATACTGAAAACACCAGCTACTATGATAAATTTAAGAATATTGTGCAATATCACATAGTGCATTTTTTTTACAGATTTCCATAAAATAACAATGAATATTATTAAAGCTATAGTACTTCCGTAGAAAAAAATGTCCATATAGCCTATGTCAAATCTTGTTACAAGCAAATAAGCAGGTAGAAGGGTTAAAATACTAAGTATACTGAGCATTTTTTTAGAAATTATTTCACCATAGACAACAGGTATAGTACGATAATTTTGAACAAGATCTCCCTTTAGGTTTTCCAGATCTTTTACTAACTCACGCATAGAAATAATTAAAAATAAAAAGGTAGCATGTACAAAGATTACTAAATCAAAATTTTTATAATATATAAAAACAGCAAAAAAGGGAATTACGGCAAGTGTTGCAGCTACTATATTTCCAATAAAAGGGAATTTTTTTAATTTATGGGAGTAAAACCAAATTCCAAAAATATACAAAGAGAAAAATACTACAGCCCGAAATGAAACATAACTGGCAAAAATAACAGAAATGAAATTAAGTACAAAATAGGAGCTTAGCTTTGTACGCTGACTTACCAATTTATCCAACATTGATTTTCGTGGTCGGTTTATAAGATCCTTATCCCTATCATAAAAACTATTAATAATATAACCTGCGGCGATAGCTGTAGAAGATGCTAATATCAACATTAGAAGATTTAGATCAAAGAGAACTTTTTTAACCGGTAGTTGTGGTGCCAATATATACACCGAGGTCAAATATTGTGCGAAAACAATAACTAATATATTATATCCTCTTATAATAGAAAACAAACTGAAAAACTTAATAAAGAAGTATTTTTGTTTTCTACTAAGCATAATATTATTTGAATATAAAACTCAATATCATAAAATAAAAATTCCCCCTTTAAAGGGGGTTATGGGATGTTTTCAAATTAAGAAAACATATAATTTCACCTTAAAAATTATAAACTACTTCCAGCTTATACTTTTCTAGTGCTTTTCGGGCTTTCACTATATCTTCAGTAAAACCAAGCATATAACCTCCCCCACCGGAACCACAAAGTTTTAAATAGTACGCATTAGTATCAATTCCTTTTTTCCATAGTGTTTGGAATTCTTTAGGAATCATAGGTTTAAAATTATCAAGCACTACTTTCGAAAGCTGTTTTATATTACTGAAAAGAGATTTAACATCTCCTTTTAAAAAGTCTTCTACACAGGCATCTGTATGCTTAACAAACTGATCTTTCAACATCTTCCTGAATCCCTCATTTTTCATATTTTCCATAAAGATATGAACCATAGGAGCCGTTTCTCCTGTTATGCCACTGTCCAATAAAAATACAGCTCCTTTGCCATATTGGGTTTGTGATGGAATTCCAGCAGGCTCAATATTATCTTTGGAATTAATAAGTATTGGAAGACTTAAATAACTGTTTAGGGGATCTAAACCCGATGATTTCCCATGAAAAAAAGACTCCATTTCAGCAAAGATCGCTTTTAGTATAAGTAATTTTTCTCGAGTTAAATTTTCAAGAATTGTGATTTTATTGTAAGCATACTTATCATAAACAGCTGCTACCAAAGCTCCACTACTGCCCACACCATAGCCCTGAGGAATACTAGAATCAAAATACATACCCTTATCGATGTCTAATTTCAATGCTTTCAAATTAAACGTTACCAACTCGGGATTTTCTTTTTGAATATCTTCAAGATAAGCTAAAAAAAGTTTTAGTTTTTTATTTGATCTAAGGGTAGATTCATTATGGTGGTCGTTAATTTTTAATGCTCCTTTATAAAAATTATATGGGATTGAAAGTCCTTTGGAATCTTTAATAATTCCATACTCTCCAAAGAGTAGTATTTTAGAGTAAAATAAGGGTCCCCGCATGTAGGTGATTAATTTGGTTTGTTAAAATTACATTTTTTTTGCTCCATATCCAATTCGATCACAAATATACTGCCCGTCTTGGCAATATGCAACTAACTCATTTTTAATAAATTTTAAAACAGCATCTTTTTCAATTGTTGGATAAAGTACATGAACATTGGCTCCCGCATCAAGAGTAAAACACAGGTTACTTCCTGTTTCTCTTCTAAATTTCCTAATACCACTAATAATTTTCAACGTATTGGGTTTCATTAATATAAAATTCGGCATAGAGGACATCATCAATCCATGAAGCGTTAAAGCTTCATTTTCTACGATTGCAATAAATGATTTTAAATCACCTGTTTTAAAAACGTTTTTTAGTTTACTAATATTATCATTCGCTTGTTGAAATCGTGCTTTGGCAAAGGGATGGTTGTTCATTAAATTATGCCCGACAGTACTACTTACCCTCTTTTCACTTCTGTCAACCAATAAGATTGTGTCTTGATAGTTTTTAAAGGTTTTGTGCACCCGGTAAGGATATTTAATTCCGAAGAGATCAGAACTACCCTCAATATTGGAATGTTTCCCCCAAACTATTAAATCACCTTCAATACTTCTACAAGCACTACCCGAGCCCAATCGTGCTATGAATGAAGCTTTTTCGATAAAATCTTTATCGGTACTGTCTGAAAGTAATTGTTTTTCAATACTCGTCAGACAAAGTGCCAAGGCACTCATGCCACTTGCCGAAGATGCTATCCCACTACTATGGGGAAATGTATTGGAAGTGTGAATCTCAAATCGATATTTCTTTAGAAAAGGAAGATATATTTCTGCTCTATCAAAAAAGATTTCAATTTTAGATCTAAAATCTTCAGATTTATTGCCATCAAAATAAACTTCAAAATCAAAAATATTTGAGGGATCTTCTTTAAGTTGAAATTTTAATTCCGTTATAGTTTTACTAGCATCCAACGTAAAACTAATCGAAGGATTTAGTGGTAATTGTTCGCCATGTTTACCCCAATACTTTACCAAAGCAATATTACTGGGAGACTGCCAAGTAATGTTTCCTTCTTTAAGAGAATTCGAATAATTTTTTGGAATAAAAGAGGCTTCCGTCATTGTATTTTAATTATTTCAAAGATAGGTTAAATCAAAATTTCAATTAAGCCAAAGTAATCAGTTTCACCATCGTTTTATAGTTTCGAGTGGTAGCATTAACATTTAACCTTCTTTCAAAAAAATTATTGTTGCATTTTACCCTACCATAACCCGTTTTGTTAAAAAATAATTGAAACGAATAATAATATAGAAAAAACCCTGCCTATTAATAATTACAGGTGTTTCAAAAGTAAATTTAGTCTTGTTGTTATAAGAGAATACCTGATGTTTATTTTATTTTGTAAATTGCTGGTTACTAATCACTAAAACTAAAAGATATGTTTTCAAAAGCAAACCTAACCAGTACAATTGCAACAGCCCTTTGGGGTTATTTTGGAGGATGGCTTCTATGGGGTATTCTCTCAAAAGATTTTTTTAATGACCACTTGTTGGAATCAGCAACAGGAGTAATGAAAGACGGTCCTGATATGATGTATTACGTAGCGGGTTGTCTTATTTTTGCATTTGCCTTTTCGACTCTATATGGAAAATGGTCTAGTGGAAATTATAATGCCGGGAGCGGTATCACCTTTGGGGTATGGCTGGCTGTATTATTGGGATTAGGCAGCGGTCTGATCGATTACTCACTCCATAATGTATATGACCGTACCGGTACCCTTGGAAACGTTGGAATTTATCTGGTGTTTTTAGTCGTAATGGGTCTCCTGGCAGGTGTTGTTTATAAAAAAATGAGCTAAACAATCACTTTATTAATAGTATAAAAAAGCTTCAGTTAATACTGGAGCTTTTTCTTTCTAAAATGTATAGTTCCACCATTACGATAATGATGCACTTCAAAAAATCTTTTCACATCAACATTATCCAAAAAATTCACTGCATTACCATTTATTCCATTTAAGGAATTTTGAATTCTCTTTTCTCTATCCACAACTTTGTTAAAAAGGGGAAATTTTTTTTTAGGTTCCATAAGTACGTTTTTAATAAAAAGTTATTTTTAATAGATTTGGGACTGCTATTATAAAGAATATTTTAAGAAATATAGACAAAAAACAATAATATTCGTTATTATACACAATAATTTAACATATTTACAAATATTCCCCCTATATAAACTCATATATAAGGGACTTTTACAAGATCTAAAGAGTCATTTTTCTTAAATCACAGGAATAATTAAGCTTAACAAAGTATAAAACAATATTGGCTGATTTTGTAATTCTAAATTAAAACCCTTTAAAAGTAGATTTCATAGAAATTAAAGACATCAAGGTCGTTGAAACAATTAAAGAAGGGAAAACTCTATATAAAAAGTAACTGTTGCCAACACTATGAATAGTTAATTGGAGTTTAGTACCTAATCAAAAATTATATCTATTCATTTCGTTTGGAAAAAGTTGGGAAAATAGAAAAAGTGCAATCATTTTATAAATAAACGATAACACTTTTTAATTGTACGGGCGGAGAGACTCGAACTCTCACACCTTGCGGCACTAGATCCTAAATCTAGCGTGTCTACCAATTCCACCACGCCCGCAGAAGAACCCTACCTATCGCTAGGTGGGTGCAAATATAAACAAGATTTACAATTTACAACTAAACTGCTTTATAAAAATAATGCTTTTTGATACCTTAGCTGTTCTTTAATAAAAGCATTAAATGAAAAGCGCAAAACCCTATATACAAGAAAATAAACAACGTTTTATTGACGAGTTATTTCACTTACTCAAGATCCCTTCTATAAGTGCAGATTCGGCTTACAAAGATGACATAATTAAAGCAGCAGAAACAGTAAAAGAAAACCTCGAAAAAGCGGGGTGTGATAAAGTAGAAGTTTGTGAAACTCCCGGCAACCCTATTGTATATGGTGAAAAAATTATCGATACTAATCTGCCAACTATATTGGTATATGGACATTACGATGTACAACCTCCAGATCCTCTGGATCTTTGGGACAGTCCTCCTTTCGAACCCGTTATTAAAAAAACAGCCATTCATCCCGAAGGTGCCATCTTTGCCAGAGGAAGTTGCGACGACAAGGGACAAATGTTTATGCACATAAAAGCATTGGAATATATGACCCAAACCAACCAACTCCCCTGCAATGTAAAGTTTATGATAGAAGGCGAAGAGGAGGTAGGAAGTGAAAGCCTGGAGTGGTTTGTAGCACGTAATCTGGAAAAACTTGCCAACGATATTATACTTATAAGTGATACGGGAATGATTGCCCCCGATGTGCCTTCCATAACTACAGGTCTTAGGGGTTTAAGTTATGTAGAAGTTGAAGTAACAGGTCCAAACCGTGATTTACATAGTGGCTTATATGGTGGTGCTGTAGCAAACCCTATCAACATACTAACAAAAATGATAGCTTCTTTACACGATGAAAATAATCAAATCACCATTCCCGGTTTTTACGATTCAGTTATAGAACTTACCGATAAAGAAAGAGATAAAATGGGTGAAGCTCCATTCAACAAAGAAGAATATAAAAAAGATTTGGATATAGATGAAATATATGGTGAAAAAGGATATACTACCAATGAGCGAAATTCTATTCGGCCTGCCCTGGACGTAAATGGAATATGGGGGGGTTATATTGGTGAAGGTGCTAAAACCGTAATTGCCAGTAAGGCCTACGCTAAAATTTCTATGCGCTTGGTCCCAGACCAAGATTGGTCGACCATTACAGAACTATTTAAGACCCATTTTGAAAGTATTACTCCCAAAGCAGTAAAAGTTAAAATAACAATTCATCATGGTGGACAGGCTTATGTTACTCCAATAGATAGCTTAGGATATCGTGCTGCTGAAAAGGCTTACGAAAAGACTTTCAATAAAACTCCTATTCCACAACGCAGTGGCGGAAGTATTCCAATTGTAGCTTTATTTGAGAAACAACTTAAAAGCAAGACAATACTTATGGGATTTGGTTTAGACAGTGATGTTATCCATTCGCCTAATGAACATTTTGGTATCTGGAATTACCTGAAAGGGATAGAGACCATTCCACAATTCTATCATTATTTCACTGAACTTTCAAATTAAAAAATTATTCTATCGGGCATTGTCGATACCTGCTTCCAAATCATCTGAAACATTATTGTTTACATTTAGATTTACTTCGAATTTACATTTCTTTCTAAACTCATTTTCCGGGTATTGGGTAGACAAAGGTGAAAATAAACCCAGTCATCTGTATATACCATACTGAAACTTTAGGATTGATATTTATATAGTGTACAACATTTTGTTACAAATCAACGTTTTAGATGTCTAATAAATCATCATCAATTAAAAAACACATCATGTTAAAACATTTCTTTATTTTCTGTTCGGGTGCAGACACTGATATTTTAGATCAATGCTCTCCTGGGGAACAAACCAAATATGCCGGCATTGGTGCCACTGTTTTCTTTACTGCTGTCATGGCTTTTATTGCTTCGGCATATGCATTATATACAGTTTTTGATAGTTATTTATCCGCTATTTTCTTTGGTTTCATCTGGGGATTACTCATTTTTAATTTAGACCGTTTTATTGTTTCTACTCTTAAGAAAAGAAATAATTTTATTGATGAACTCATACAAGCATCTCCAAGAATATTATTAGCAATTATCATTGCTATAGTAATAGCAAAACCCTTGGAGCTAAAGATTTTTGAAAAGGAAATAGATCAGGTACTTCTTGAACAAAAAAATGAATTAACCCTTCAGAATAAAGAACAAATTGCTTTGCAATACACCCCCGCTATAACTGCCTTTACTACTGAAATTGAAGTTCTTAAAAAGGAGATTGCAGATAAGGAAGTAGGAGTCAATGCTTTATATGAAACTTATATTGCCGAAGCTGAGGGCAGAAAAGGAACGAAAATCATTGGAAAAGGACCTGTTTACAAAGAAAAACGTGAAAAGCATGATTCCGAACTAGCTGCGCTTCAGGATTTAAGAAAGACCAATACAGAAAAGATACTAGCTACAGAAACACAAATTGATGGGCTTTCGGCAGAATACAATCAAAAGATTTCAGAAACCCAACCTGTTATTGATGGTTTTGATGGGTTAATGGCAAGGATAAATGCTTTAAACGAGCTCTCCTGGTTGCCCTCATTCTTTATATTCTTATTGTTTTTGACTATAGAAACATCTCCTATCCTAGCGAAATTACTCTCACCAAAAAGCACTTATGACCTTAAACTAGAGGAGCAGGAAAACGCTGTTAAAACCTGGAATGCACAACAGGCTCAACAACGTGTTGTATTACTTCAGACCGATACCAATGTAAACAATCGCGTCTATGCCGATATAGCTGAAGAACAAGAACTTTACGACTACAAACGGAAAAAAGCCCGTGAACTTATGCAAATGCAAGCTGATGCTTTTTATAGAAAACAAAAACGTATCATTGGGTAGATTTTAGTTTTTTAAAAAAGAGTATCTTTATTAGGCTAAAATATCTTTCGCAAAGTCTTTATAGTAATCTTTATCTTAGGTGAAAAAATCAATTTTTAACTATCAATGAAACGTATATTAAAAGGATTGATACTACTTTTTATTTTTTCTTTTATCCTAATTAGTTGTGGTGATGGTGATGAAAAAAAAGAGAAGGAAAAAATTAAAATTGGAACTAAAAAGGAAACTAAAAAAATTACTGATAAAAACGTCAGCAAAAAAGAAACAATCGATTTAAGCAATAAAGGGGTTGGCCCCATTATATCAATTCAACTTTCTGAAACTATTGATGAAGCCAGGGTAGTAAAGGGTATTGAAGTATATAAAATAAAATGTGCTATTTGTCACAAAATAGGTAAAATATTTATTGGTCCGCCTCCTAACGGAATCCTTGAGAGACGTTCCCCGGAATGGATCATGAATATGATCTTAAACCCTGAAGAGATGGTTATAAAAGATCCAATTGCCAAACAACTTCTTTGGGACTACAAGGGTTCCCCTATGGCAAACCAAAATTTAACTGAAGAAGAAGCACGAAATATTCTGGAATATTTTAGAACTTTAAAATAAATATTTATATACGCAATAAATTTATTAATGCTCTGTATATTTAAGAAACAAACATTTAGCCCTTTTAAAAACCCGCTTCTTATACACCTTAAAATTAAATTTATTCAATATCTCAAGTGATCCTCTATTGTCATCATTAACTATAGCTATTATTTTTTTATCAGGTAAATAGTTACGGCAATGGCTTATCATTTTTTGTATCATTTCTATTGTCAATCCCTTACGCCAATACATCGGCAAAAGAGCATATCCTATTTCCATTTCATCATTTTCAAAAGGTACTATTTTAGCAAAGCCAATAGCTTTATCGGTTTTTAATAAACAAACTTTATAAACTCCATAATACACACTTTCCTGATTTGTTATTAACAGAGCAACAAACTTTTTTTTAGCTTCCTTTTCTGAATGTCCCTTCCCGGAAATATTAAGCATTACCTCATCGTTACAAACCACTTCACAAAATGCTTCAAAATCTGATTCATTATATTTTATCATGGTCGTTCGAGGTGTAACTAATTCCATAAAAAGTATTTTGTAATACGAAAATAAGTATATTTAACATAAACCATCTCATGAAAAATATACTATTCTTGCTTTGTTTTATTATAACCCTATCGAGCATTGCACAAACCGAATTTGAAGATAAGACCGCTATTAAATCTGTTATGAAATTACAGGAAAAGGCTTGGTCTCAAAACGATCTGGAAGGATTTATGAAAGGATACTGGAAAAGTGATTCTTTGAAATTTTACGGCAGTAGTGGTCTTACATATGGCTGGGAGAAAACCCTTGCCAATTATAAAAAAGGATATCCAACTAAAGATCACTCCGGAACTTTAACCTTTAAAATTAATGATATCTCAAAAATTGAAAATAACTCGTATTGGGTGATGGGCGAATACTATTTATCTAGAAAGGTAGGTGACGCTAATGGTATCTTTCTGATTATCTTCAGAAAAATAAACGGCGAGTGGAAGATCGTTGCCGATATGTCGTGTGGATAATTAGAAAATATTATATTCATTTTACAAAAAAAAGGGTAATGTAACTAAGTCAATTAGGTCCTTTGTTTAAAGATGATTCAATTGCTCTCTAAGTTTTTTTGGCAGTCCTTGTACCACTAGATCATAAGATAGGTCTATTAATTCTAGAAGGAGTTCATATGGTATATTTTTTTCCAGTTCTACAGTATTCCAATGTAATTTACTCATATGATACCCGGGATTTATAAGTCCAAAATATTCTTCTCGAAGTTGAACAGAACGCTCTGGATCACATTTTAAATTTACTCGAGCGGGTTGATGCTCCAGGCCAGATAGCGCAAATATTTTTCCCATTACTTTAAAGACAAGAGTTTGTTCATCGAAAGGGAATGATTCAGTAACCCACTTTTTTGCAATACAATATTCTCTAAATTCTTCAATATTCATAATTATTTTATAAGATATCCCAAAGCGGGTGCATCATCAAAATAGATCAACAATGTATTTACACCTAATTGTATTGGAATAGAAAAACTTAGTTTGTTATTATCATTTTCGATCTTTTCAACAGGTAAAATTATATCCCCATAGGAGTAGGTCACTTTATCGGTTCGAATATTTGTTATTGCGAATTGAATTTCATCAAAATACATTTCCGTATAGATAATTCCCTTGTTTGGAGTTTCTATATCTGAAAGAAGTAATTGTTTTTCAATAATAAGTGGTCTATAAGAAAACTCCTGGCTACTTACTTCTTCTGAAATAAAAGCATCTTCATAAATATCTGGATAATGAGTATTGAAAAATAAATCAGGAGGTGTTTTATAGTAAAAATAGCTAGGTTCCTTTATAAATTTTTGATGGTACTTCCCGGCTCCCCAGGTAGTATCAAAGAGAAAGGGTTTCCCATCTATCAATGCCACATTCCACATATGAATCGTATTAAAGGGTCTCCCAATATCACTGAAGTTTGTTTTTGTATCGCCTCTAACCAAATAATTACTTATCCCCTGCAACTCGCAAAGCCTTTCGAATAACATGGCATAGCCTTCACAAACAGCAATTCCTTTTTGTAGAGTACGTTTTATTATTTTTTCTCTAGTTATTTCTTCTTTTTGATTGCGCTCTCTATAATTCTTAAAATTGTAATCAAATTTTTTATATTCTTCCGGATCGTAAGCAATGTTTTTAATAATCCAACTGTAAATAGCTCGTATTTTTTCTTCTTCGGTAATAAAATCCCGCGTGATAAATTTTGAAATATCTTCAGGGGTATCACAATTGGTAGGATATAACAAAATTATTGCATCTATTTTTTCATAATCCTGTGAAAAAGAAGCCGCTGTGTAAAACAAAATAAAAATGAACCCTATATTTTTTAAAAGTTCCATAGTATAAATATAAAACAAAGAAAGGTAACCCTAGAGAAAATGATACAACACCGGTTTACTGGGCGATGCATCGTTATGAAACGGTGCTATTTGAAGGTTCAACAAATATCTTCCATCTTCTATATGATCGGGAACATAAATTAATTCTGTGATCGTTGCATTAAGGCGTGGTGATTGGGGATAACCCCAAAATGCCTTGTGTGCCAATAGTTTACCATCATCTTTTTCTTTATCTACAGAGGGTAGGTCAATTAATAGATGTTGGACTCCAATTTCTCTTATGAAGGTAGCTGCTTCCTGTTTTAGATAAGGCCAGTTTGAATTTGAATAATCTTGCACTTTTTTTGATTCCATATTAGGAAGTGTACGTATCACAAGAGCTTCAGGATGTTTTCCATCAAGTAGGTTTTTAATTTGATTTGCTGAAATTACACGATCCTCGCCTGCATTTTCAGGTACTACCGAGATTACTTCTGTAATAAAGAAAAAGTTTTTTAAGACTTCATTTACCGAATGAAATTCAGGAGTAATATGTCCAATACACTCGGTATGAGTGCCATGAGCATGTGGATTAAAAGAAATATTATTAAAGTTTACCGAAGCACCTTCACTTACTTTACCAATCCAATTATCTGTCTTTACAGGTTCAATTTTTGGTATATCCAAATACCAGGCCCGAGGATTGTTTTTTGATGCTTCCAGGGTAATAGAAATATCTAAAGGATTGGACAAATCCACTGTTACCATCCTATCATCTATTTTGAAAGTTGCTTTCAAATTATTTTCTCTTTTGAATTCAGGATAAATTTACTAAAAACAAATCTGAAGCAATTCCGTCCCCTAAAAATTTTCCTTTTTTAGTGATTTTTAACGTATCATCTTCAAAATACAGCAATTGGTTTTCTACATGTTTTTCAACTTGTTCTAAAAGATAATCCTTATATCGTTTTCCAAAGTCGTTTTCAACCTTTACTAACGAAACTCCCCACATTGTACGTAAACCCGTCATGATATATTCGTTGTATTTATCGGTAACCGATAAAACTTCAAATTCTAAAGGAATATTACCCTCATTAATACTCTTTATGTATTTTATATTATTGGAAATATTCCAGCTACGTTGATTACCATCAAACGAATGGGCAGAAGGGCCAATTCCTAAATAGGGTTTTCCTTGCCAATAACCCGTATTGTTTTGTGAAAAATAACCAGGCTTTCCGAAGTTAGAAAATTCATAATTTATATATCCTGCATTTTCTAAGGTATCGATCATTAGTTCGTAATGAGATCTTGTTTCTTCATCATTTACCGGAGCTACTTTTCCTTGCTCAATAAATTTTTTCAATGCTGTTTTAGGCTCAACTGTTAAGGCATAACATGAAATGTGAGGAATATTCAAAGAAAGTGTTATTTCGAGGTTTTCCTTCCATCGGTCAATAGTCAAGCCCGGAATTCCATAAATAAGATCGATACTTATATTTTTGAAATATTTTTTTGCTAATTGAATACATTCCAGGGCTTCCTTAGCACTGTGTACTCGATTCATTAACAGTAGATCTTCTGCAAAAAAGGATTGTACCCCGATGCTTAAACGATTTATTTGACTATCATGCAATTGGGCTATTAAATTGCTAGAAAGATCATCCGGGTTAGCTTCCAGAGTAATTTCAGCGTTCTCAACAACTATATAATGTTTATGTATGGTATTGAAAATCTGTTTCAGTTCTTGTTCGGAAAGTAAACTTGGGGTACCACCACCAAAGTATATGGTTTGTAAGGGTTGATTTAATTCTCTCTTCCGAATAATTAATTCGGTACAGAGTGATTTTATCAACTCCTCTTTTCTTTTCAAATTAGTAGAAAAATGAAAATTGCAATAATGGCAAGCTTGCTTACAAAAGGGAATATGGAGGTAGATACCAGACATAATTATAAATAGGTGTAAAGTAAAGTGACCTTACCTTTAACATCTTTATCAGTTTTTTGTTGATTGATTACATTTTGTTTTCTTCCTATAAATTTTAGAGGAATTTTAAATTCTTTAATACTAAATGTAATAATTGATTTTGAAGGATATATATTATTACTATACGAATGGATGATATGAAAAGTACCATTTTTACGAGTATTTAGAGTTGCTTCATAAATTAAAAAAGATTGCTCGTCAAAAATAATATCAGCGGTAATCCAATCGCTTTTCTGATCTAACGAAACCAGTTTATATATTAAATTATTTTTTTTTCTGGATAAAAATATAGCATGTAATGGAGTAGAAAACAACTCGTTAAACTGATTAACAAAGCCTTTTTTAGGGAGTAGTGCTAATCCTTTCCCTTTTACTATAGTTTTTTTGTTTTTTCTAAATTCTACATAAACTTGTTTGTTTGGAATGTTCATTCCTTCGACCTCAATTTTTACGATGATGTTGCATTTTAAATCAAGATTCGGTGAATATTTCTCAATTAAAGTTTTAATATTTTCATCATTGATTTGATTTTGAGCAAACAATCCAAATACATTAAAACAAAATAAGATGTAGCATAATCTTTTCATTAAGAAATATTTAGTTTATTGAATTTATAATACGATAAGCTCATAAAAAAAATACTCATCCCCAATAGAAAATAAACTGAGTTTAAGATGCTTTTAAACGGGATATCATTTACAAATAATAATTGCCATTTAGATATATGATAAGTAAACAGAAATGGCTGCCAGGTACTAAAAATACCAAAAACGAATTTCTGTAATAATGTATGGACTATTAATAGGCCAAGTGAAATTAGAATTGCTGTCAAGGTGTTTTTAAACCACAAAGCAAAATACATAGCCATACTCGAAAATGCAACCATACCAATGATTGCAAATAAAATTGTGCTAAAAAATCTATTCAAGAAATTATCTTCTTGTATAAATTGAATGCCATCAATAAACACTATTACATCACCGGTATCAAAAAGTATTACTGAAGGCACTAAAGCAAATAATGCAACAACAATCATAAAACAGATAATAAATAGTATCATGCTTACTATTTTTGCTGATAATAAACTAGTTCGCGAAATAGGCTGTGTTAGTAATACCCGAATGGTACCATATTCAAATTCACTCGAAAAAATATAGGCAGTAACTATAATTATCAAAAGTGGTATATGTACCCAAAGTGTGTTTAAAGCTAAATACGAAATTAAATATCCATTTATTATATTTCCCTCAATAAAAAAATATTCGCTTATTGATTGTAGTAAAAAATCGAAAAGCTCTTCACCATCATTATAAAATCCCAAGTTTATAATTAACATTAAAATTATTGCAATTACAAAGGTTATATAGGTTCTATAAGAACTAAAAAGTTTAAATACTTCTATTTCTATCAATCGAATCAAACCGTTATTTCAAAATATTTTTCTTGTAATATAGTATGTGTTTCCACATTTATGGGTGTACTTTTTAAAGTTACTAATTTGTTTACTGTTTTTGCAATTTCATTTGGGCATAAATGTAAAATTACTTTGAAATCGCTTTCAAAAATGCCATTAATATTAAGTAGATACAATTTAGTTTCTTCAGAAAAACTTTCCTCAAAAGTAAAAATGATTTTTTTCTTTGATTTTATTAGATCCTCTTTTGTAATATTAAATGCAATTTTACCTTGATGCAGTAAAATAAAGGTATCTGCAAACTGCTCTAATTCGTTTAAAAGATGAGAGGACACAAAAATAGTCGTCCCGTTTTCACTCAACTCTTTTAATAAATTCTTTAATTCAAGAAAACCATTCGGATCTAATCCATTAAACGGTTCATCCAGGATTAACATTTCTGGATTTCGCAATAATGCTTGGGCAATAGCCAATCGTTGCTTCATTCCGGTAGAAAAAAACTTTACTTTTTTGCGGTTAACTTGAGCTAATCCAACTTTGTCTAAAAGGGCATCTATATCTATAGTGCTTTTACTTATTCTTTTTATGAGAGTTAAATTTTTATTAGCTGATAGATAAGGATAAAAAGAAGGTGTTTCTATTAAATATCCACAGTATTGACGTAGCTCAGAAAATGTTGGTTGAGGAATATTTTTTATATATAATTTTCCTTTATCAGGAAATACAAGACCCGCTAATATTTTAATGACCGAACTTTTACCTGCGCCATTAGGGCCTAATAATCCAACTATTTTGCCTTTAGTTACAAAAAAATTAATATTGTTTAATATGTCTTGATTACCATATCGAAGTGATAGATTTTCAACTTGTATGAATTGCATTACCAATAAAAGTTTTGTAGTTGATATTTTTTAGTAAATAAAATTTTAACCCAAAAGTCTTTTTTAATTAGAACTAAGGGGTTTTTCACAAAATTATCAGGAAATATATGAAACCAACGATACCCCCTATTATATAAATATTCTTTTACTTTATTTTGATATAGTAAATCTGAAGAAGCAACTAAAACTGCATCACGTTGACATTTAGAAAATATAAATGGTTTTACTAAACGATTGTCATAACCATAATTGTAAAGTCTATCTTTAATTTGTTTGTAATTTTGGTATCTCCCATAAGCATCAATTTCTGCAAAAATTGGAAGTGTAAATCCATTCATTGTAATATACAACCAAATAAAAGTTTGAATTTCAAAAGGAGAATTAAATGCCTGTGTAGTATTTTGAAATCCAATTACAAATATGAGAATTCCCAGGAGAGCAATAAAATGCAAGCACTTACCAACCTTTACATATCTTACAAATTGATTAATTTTAATGGTAACAGATGAAGGATAATTTTTTGTAAGGTTTGTCTTTTCCATAATCAAATATAATGATATATATGAAAAAGATTTTATAAAAATAAGTTATAATTGTTAGGTTTCAATTAATATTAATTTAAAAATTTTTATTGCTGAAGTGTTGACATTGTTAGTGATACATTTTTCTTTAAGTTTTTTCTACTTACTTTTTTACTCTTCCCTCATTTTGTTTTACGAAGGCTGTCCAACCTGTATAGCTTTTTCCGATTGATATTTTTCCAGCATTATAAAAATGACATACTGCAGCTGCCAAACCATCGGTGGCATCAAAATTTTTGGGCAATTCTTTAAGTTTTAATAAGTTTTGCAACATTTTAGCTACTTGTTCCTTACTGGCGTTTCCATTTCCTGTAATTGCCATTTTTATTTTTTTAGGAGAATATTCAGTAATAGGTATTTGTCTTGATAGTCCTGCTGCCATGGCCACCCCTTGTGCCCTGCCAAGCTTAAGCATTGATTGAACATTTTTTCCAAAGAAAGGAGCTTCAATTGCAATCTCATCTGGTTTAAAAGTATCGATTAACTCTACAGTGCGTTCAAAGATAAGTTTCAGTTTTAGATAATGATCCTTGTATTTTTTAAGTTGTAATTCGTTGAGTTGTAAAAATTGCATTTCTTTACCTACAACTTTTATAAGTCCGTAACCCATAATAGTTGTACCCGGATCGATGCCTAATATGATCTTTTCAGTAATCATTAGCAAAAAGTTTTAATATATTAGCTATTCATGATTGCATATTCCCACAAAACTAAACAATATCTTCTTCTAGCCCTAAAAGTTTTTATTTTGGGGATAACATTTGGATATATTTATTTTAAAATTACTCAAAATGAAACCCTAGATTTAAAAGAATTTTCATCTGAGGTATTTTCAAAAAACAATAATTCTATAGGTTCAATACTCATTTTCTTTTTATTAGCCATTGCCAATTGGTTTTTTGAAATATTAAAATGGAAAACAGTAGCTTCAGTGGTTCAAAAACTTTCTTTTTTAACAGCGATGAAACAAAGCTTATATTCGTTAACTGTATCTCTTGCAACTCCAAATAGAATAGGCGATTATGGCGCTAAAGCGTACTTTTTTGAACTGGAAAAACGCAAACAAATACTATTGCTTAATTTTTTTTCCAATAGTGTACAAATGGGTGTTACTATTTTATTTGGGTTTTTAGGATTGACCTATATCATACAAAAATTTGGGTTGTCCATTTCTTTTTCAAAACTGGCAATTGGTGTTTTTAGTTTAATTCTAATTGTTATTTTGGGATTTGTTTTTAAAGAACAGCAATTGATTGTAAAAGGACTTTCTATTTCCAAAGTATTGAATCACATTAAAAACCTCTCTTTTTTAGTAAAAATCAAGGCCATTACTTATTCATTCATACGTTACCTTATTTTTAGTTATTTGTTTTTTTATTTATTACTGTTCTTTGGAGCTACTATATCTTTATATGAAGCGTTCCCTATTATTTTTACTATGTATCTCCTGGTATCTCTCGTTCCTACAATTTTTATTTTTGATGTAATAGTTCGTGGAGGTACAGCCGTTTGGTTGTTTTCTATAATTGGTGTGTCGGAGCTTACGGTACTTAGTACTGTACTGGCAATGTGGATGCTAAATTTTGTATTTCCATCTATTTTGGGAGGGTACTATATGTTTACTTACAAACCTAGATAATCGTGATTATAACAGGATTCCTTTTAATGTTAATCTACCTATTTGTTATGGGCATATTGCTATTTGGGTATAAATCTATTCCTGAATTTAAGTTTGAAAACATCCGACCACAAACCCGTTTTTCAATTGTGATTCCTTTTCGGAATGAAGCTCAAAACCTCCCTGATTTATTACAATCACTAAAAAAATTAAAGTATCCAAGTAATTTATTTGAAATCATTTTTATTGATGATGAATCTGACGATAAATCTGTTGAAATTATAGAAACCAATTTAAAATCCCAAAATTACGCTTGGGGAGAAAAAACGTTTCAATTTAAAATAATTAAGAACAAACGTTTTTCAGCATCTCCTAAAAAAGATGCTATTACTACAGCTATTAATATAGCTGAATATGAATGGATACTTACAACAGACGCCGATTGTAAATTTTCAGATAAATGGTTGGAAGTCTTTAATGCTTTTATTCAAAAGAAAAATCCAATAATGATTGCCGGATTGGTATGTTATAGTGAAGAAAATAGTTTCATAAACCACTTTCAAAAAATGGATAATTTAAGCTTACAATTAGTGACAATGGGTAGCTTTGGACTCTACAATCCCATACTATGCAATGGTGCTAATCTGGCATACAAAAAGGAAGTTTTTAATGCTGTGGGTGGTTTTTCAGAAAACAATCATATTGCTAGTGGCGATGATATTTTTTTACTGGAAAAATTAATAGAAAAATACCCTAAAGCCGTTCATTTTCTAAAAAGTAGTGATGCCATAGTAATAACGAATTCAGAAAAAAATTGGAATACGGTCATTCAGCAAAGAATACGTTGGGCGTCCAAAACTATCAAACAAAAGAATATACTATCCAAAGGGCTGGGAATACTTGTATTTTTAACTAATCTCTTTATTATCGTTGGCTTCATAGTTAGTCTTTTTGAAACTGATTTAATCCCGTATTTCCTTATCATATTAGTGATGAAAATGCTAATAGATTTTATTGTAATAAAAATGTGTGCTGCATTCTTTAATAAAAAAAATAATCTGTTTGTTTTTATAGCCTGCGAGTTAATTTATCCGATTATTACAGTACTGGTAGTACTGGGGAGTATTAAAGGTTCTTATACCTGGAAAGGACGAAAAATTAATAATATTTTTTATTTAAAATAATTTTTTACCTTTAGCACAACTAAATCAGGCCCTTATGAAAACCCTACTTGCTTTTTACGCACTTGCTATGTTGATATCTATCCCTATAGCAAATGCTCAAAATCAATATACTGTTGATGGTAAACAGTACACCCTTAAAACCGATGTAGAAGGTTCACTTACCCTATTATGGAACACTATTGATGGTGAATACCGGTATTTTTTACAAAAAGGAGATGAGGTAACCGAACTTATAAATACCCTTGTCGAGCGAAAATACCAAGAAGAATATAAGGAATATCTACAATTACAAACAGCAGATGTCACAATATCTGTAGAAAAGGTAAAGTTAACACTTCCTAGTCTTAGGGATTTTTTTAATGATTATAATTCACAAAAAGACCCTAATTATATCGCTCAAAATAAGGACATTCAGATTAAAATTCGTTTAGGTGTTTTTGCAGGTATATCAAATAATATTTACACCGAAAATCCCGATAATACACTTCTTCCTGTTGCTGGAGTAGATTTCGAAATTATTGAGGAAGCTCATTTAAAAAGACACTCCCTCGTAATACAATTTAAACAAACTTTTGAAAACTCCGATTATAAATATTCTGCCTCACAGTTTTCATTGAATTATCGTTTTAAGTTTGTAAAAACCGAAACATTCGATGTATTTGTCAATACAAAGATTGCTTCTTATACATACGTTAAGAGAGATATAGTAGTAACAGTACCCGGTCCTGATGATATTTCCATAGTTACGGTTGTCACCGAATCGGGAGGTAGTTTTCAGGCTCCGGTTATTTTTGGTGTTGGTGCTGATATTTCTGTAGGGAATGGTTATATTACCTTTTCATACAATGATATTGTAGGAATAGTAATAGAGAATAACGGTGATTTTCCCGTTGATTTTACATTAGGATATAAATTCAATCTTTAAGGACAACTCTAAATTATTGTGTCTGAAATACTATTGGAAGTACAAAAGTTGTATTTACAGGGATTCCTCTTTTATATGCTGGTGCAACAGTGGGTAGAGAATCTATACTTTGAAGAATATACTGTTTTAACATAGGAAAATCTACCTCCAATAAACTATCAATTTCAATCTTAGTAACCCGAAGTTCTCCTGTTTTTGAGATTGAAAATTTTAATGTAATAGTATCCTGCAAACGATGCCTTGCAATAATGTTTTTGCTACTTATTGAATTATAAAGATGTGATGTTAATGTTGATTCGAAGCAGGTTTTTTGGATATTTTTTTCAGTAAATTTTTCACAATCCTTAAATGCAGGGTATTGGTCTACATCCTTCCAATTAATAGATTTAATTTCTTCCTCATAAAAGGTTTCAGTAGAAATCTTTTTGGTTTCAAAAAATTGACAAGAAGTTGCCAAAAAGAAAAATACTATTAAAAACAAACGATACCTCATCATAAAGTAATACAATCCGAAAGTACAAATTTTACTAGTATTTATAAACACAAATTGTATACTTGTACTATTTTGTAACATCTATTTTTTATCTTCGACAAATCTTTATCACTATGGATTTTATTCTCATCATTATCGGATTTTTATTGTGTCTAGCTGGAATTATTGGCAGTATTATTCCAATATTACCCGGACCCCCTGTAAGTTGGGTTGGTTTACTGCTACTTCATTTAACCGATGGAGTTCCATTTAGTTATTGGTTTTTGGGGATCACATTTGTAGTTGCGATCACAATTTTTATACTGGATTATTTTATCCCTGCCGTTGGCACCAAGAGATTTGGAGGTAGTCGCGCAGGGGCTATAGGTGCAACCATTGGACTTATTATTGGAATATTGTCTCCTATCCCATTTGGTATCCTGATAGGCCTTTTTGTTGGGGCATTAATTGGTGAATTGGCTTTTAATAAAACCGAAGGTAAGCAAGCTATTAAGGCCGCTTTTGGTTCTTTTTTAGGGTTCTTGGTTTCTACCTTTATGAAACTTGTTATAGCTACTACCTTTTTAGGTTTCTTTATTTGGGACTTGATACAATATTGGAATAATTTCTTTTAAATATTTTGTAAAAAATTCCTGTTATAATATTCATTTTCAACTATCTTAAAAATTATAGTATTTTTGATTTACTTCAAATTTTAGAATTGTATTAAATGAAAAGTAAATTCCTAATTAATAAATAATTATATTTCTCAATACAAAATCTCGAATCATCATGAAATATTTGAAATTTTTATTTATTCTTATTATCGTACTCAATTCTTGTAAAAATAATGAAAAAGATAAATCAGTGTTAACTGAAAACAAATTGATCGCTAAAGCTAAAAAAATACACAAACGAATAATTACTTTAGACACTCATAACGATATTAATATAAAAAATTTCACAGATTCTATAAATTACACACAAGATCTTGACAACCAAGTTACGCTGCCAAAAATGAAGGAAGGCGGTCTGGATGTATCGTGGTTTATTGTTTACACTGGACAGGACACTTTAACAGAAACTGGATATAAAAAGGCTTATGAAAATGCTATTATAAAATTTAACGCGATCCACAAGCTTGTAAATGATATTGCTCCCAATCAGATTGAATTAGCCACAAACGCAACAGATGTAAGACGTATCTTTAATTCAGGTAAAAAAGTTGCCATGATAGGTGTTGAAAATGGATATCCAATTGGTACCAACCTCGACAATGTTAAGAAATTCTATGATCTGGGAGCTCGTTATATGTCTTTATCACATAATGGCCATAGTCAATTATGTGATAGTAATACCGGTGAAGCCGATAATGTATGGTTACATAACGGATTAAGTCCTCTCGGCATAGAAGTAATAAAAGAAATGAATAAATGGGGGATTATGATCGATGTATCCCACCCTTCAAAAGAATCTATGCGCCAAATGATCGAATTAACTAAGGCACCTATTATTGCTTCTCATTCTTCAGCAAGAGCTCTATGCGATCATAGTAGAAATTTAGATGACGAGCAGTTGGATTGGATTAAAAAAAATGGTGGAGTGGTACAAACCGTAGCATTCAAAAGCTATTTAAACACAGCTAAATACGAAGCCAGAAACAACAAGATGAAAAAAATAAGAAATCAAATTATTGATTCTTTAGGAGTTATATGGTATGAATGGGATGAATTTAGAAAATTAGATGAAAAGGAACAGATGAATTTTTTAGAGACCCGAAAAAAAGTAGTATTGATAGTCGATAACAAAGTAAAAAATATAGAGGGATTTCCACCAGCTGTAAATGTTAAAGACTTTGTTGACCATATTGATTACTTAATAGGTAAAATGGGAATCAAGCATGTTGGGATTAGCAGTGATTTTGATGGTGGAGGTGGAATTGAGGGATGGAATGACGCTTCAGAAACTTTAAATGTAACTATTGAATTAGTTCGTCGTGGATATACTGAAGAAGAAATAGAAATGATTTGGAGCGGTAATTTATTACGTGTTTTGTCTGATGTGGAAAGCATTGCTAAAAAAATTCAATCTAACCTAGAATAGTACTAGTTGCTATTAGATTAATTTCTACTAGATAGTTTTCGTTTTGTTTTACTTAGAAATTCAGGAGTTATCCCCAGGTAGGAAGCTACCATATACTGAGGAACTCGTTTTTCGATAGTTGGATGATTCTTTATGAATTTTAAATATCTCTTTTTGGCTGTCAATCTAAAATTATTAATAACACGCATTTCAGAAGATATATAGGCATTTTGAATTAGAATCCGAAAAAAACGTTCCAGTGATGGGATCTCTTTATATAGAATCTCCATATTTTCATTTGTGATATGAATTAATTCTGAGTTTTCAATGCACTGTAGATTAAAATTTGCTGGCATTTGATTAATAAAACTACTTAGATCTCCTGTCCAATAATTTTCTATGTCGAATGAGACGATATGTTCATTTCCTTTTTTATATTTTTTAGTGCTAATTTTTAATAACAAGAACTCCTCCTCCTTTGAGGTCATTTTTATATGCATATATAAATGCTTAAGTAAATTTTCGATGAGTATATAAATTTTAATTGAATAGAATTAATATTTTAAAATTAATAACTTTTTACATCATTATCTAAAAATCTTATATTGAGGTAAAAGAGAACGGAAAATCGTCATTTCTGAGGATAAAAAAATCATAATCAAATAATTACGATAAACATAATTCAGTATATTTATACACCGAATAAAAATTAATTAAACCATTAATATTATGTTCTCAACACAATTCAAAAATTCAACGATTTTAATACTTTTATTAAGTATTGTTTTTGCATTTAATGCAAATTCACAAATTAACAATTGGAATCCCGATTTAGTAAAAGATTCTAATGAAGCTTTAGCTAAAATGATAGAAGATACACCAAAACTTAATTCTTTTAAAGATAAAGCTTATGGTTATGCGGTGTTTCCTAAAGTTACAAAAGCTGGAATTGGCATAGGAGCAGCAGCTGGCAAAGGTGTTGTTTATAAAAACCATGAAATCGTTGGTTCATCCAAATTAAAACAAGTATCCATTGGGCTTCAACTTGGAGGAGAGCAATATGGGGAAGTTATTTTCTTTGAAAACCAAGAATCCTTTGATAATTTTACAAATGGGAATTTAAAATTTAATGCACAAGCTTCAGCAGTTGCCATAACAGCAGGTGCTTCAGTAGATGTTGCGTATCAAGATGGTGTTGCTGTGTTTACAAGAACGTTAGGTGGGTTGATGTATCAAGCATCTATAGGAGGTCAACATTTTAAATTTGAACCTATCGATGAATAATAATTTGCTGAATTTAATTAAAAAAAAGCCCCGAAACTTCGGGGCTTAATTTTTATTAGAAAAACAATTAAATAGTATCTTTTTTTATTTTTTTATTAACTTGATTCTGCTTGGCTTTTTTTTCGTTTTCTAATTGCAGCTTGATCAGTATATTTTTTCTTTCTTCAACTCTTTTAATTCTGACCTCATTAATCTTTGCATTTCTTGCAACTTCAACTTTTTTAATTTCAATTAACTTAATTTTATCTCTTTCTGCAATTCTTTTAACTCTTACAACTTCAACTTTTTCAAACTTAGCTAAATTAATTTTTATTCTTTCTGCAATTCTTTTAACTCTCACAACTTCAACTTTTTCAAGCTTAGCTAAATGAATTTTTTCAATCTCTATGTTTTTTTTATCTATAAGTGCTATTCTCCTTACTTTTATCAACTTATTTTTATTTTCTAATTTCGATTCTTGTAGCATCAATGTTTTTTGTTTCTTCTTTAATTCTTTAACTTTTTCTGGAGGTGGTGGAAAACTAGGAAACGGTTCAGCATTTGCCTTTTGATTAGCCGACATTTTACTGTATAAATATTTTAGCCGTTCAACTTCAGAATTTAATATTTTTCTGTTATTTCTAGGTTGGCTGTTATATTTTTTAGCCAAAACATTGTATTCCGCAACTTGTTTGGCAGTAGCCTTATCCTGAATTTTTTCTACAAGGTCAATGGTATTATCCTTATTTTTTAGATAGATTGTTTTTTTAGTACTAAAACTAAAAAGTAGTAGTGTAAATAGGGGTAAAAGTAAAAGTCCTCTTACTCTTATGTTTCTTTTTGATGTGTATGTTTTCATAACTGTAAAACGTTTTTTGATTAATGAATAATTAATGGCATTTGCCAATTTGTTTTCTGAAGCATTTGATGAGAATGCTAATAATAGATTTTGATAAACTGCAGGGGTAACACCCATATTTAAAACTGCCTTATCGGCCAAAAATTCGTGATTTAATTTGATGGCGTGTTTTATTAAATGAATGAATGGATTAAACCAAAATATTATTTGAAGAATTTCTATAAAAAGTACGTCAAAACTGTGTTTTTGAATCGCATGGGTTTGTTCATGTAGAAGGACTTCTACAGGAATCTTTTGTTCTTCAAATTTTTGTTTGTTTAAGAAAATATAATTGAAAAAAGTATGGGGGGTTACCTTTTCATTAAGTAAAACATTGATAAAGGTTTTTAATTTTAGTTTTTGGTTGCGTTTAATCTTTAAGATAATGGAGGCTAAATTTCTTCCGAAACGGATACTGAAAAATAGTATTCCTATAAAATAAATACTCCATAAAATAGTGGGTAAGTAGTTTAATATTGTTAGGTTTTCAGAAACAAGTCCTTCGGTAGCACTCGAGATAAAAACTGAAGATGTTTCGGAATAGATGGTAAAGGTTACCAGGGGAATCCCAATTGCTGCAAACAACGAACCTAGTAAATAGAATCGTTTAAAGGTATTCATATTCTCCCTTTCCAAAAACATTTTGTAAAAAACAAAGAAAATTGCCAAACAAAACCCGGACTTTAGTAAATAGATTTCCATAGCTATTTCTTTTTTATTTCGTTATCAATAATTGCCCTTAAATCTTCCAGTTCTTTTTTTGTTAAATTGGTTTCAGAAGTAAAAAATGAAGCAAATTGTGCGGCACTGTTGTTAAAAAAATTTTTTATCAATCCATTTACATGTTTAGAAAAGTAATCTGTTTTATTAACTAAAGGAAAATATTGTCTAGAGTTCCCCATTTGATTGTACCCTACAAAACCCTTGCCAATCATTCTCTTTAATAAAGTAGCAATTGTGGTTGTCGCTGGTTTTGGTTCGGGATAGGCTTCTAGAAAATCCTTCATAAAAGCTTTTTCGAAATTCCAGAGATATTGCATAAGTTGTTCTTCGGTTTTTGATAATTTCATTTTTATAATTTCAGAATTAACTCTACAAATGTAGAGCTAAAATACATGTATTTGATTCCTTACAATTAGAAAAAGATCCTAATAAGTAATTAATTTCATTTACTTAAAAAGTAATATATATTGAGTATATCGCTAATTTTCAGCATTTAAATAAATATTATATCTTTGATATACTTCAGATTTGAACTTCAATCTAATTGAAATAATGGGCTCTTTTTTATAAAACACCACAAAGAAAACATTTCCTCTGCGATAACTATCAGGTTAGTTAACCCTACGCATTGTTTTATTTCTTATTTTCAATTACCTTTACCTATATGAAAAAACGGGATTTTTTAAAGACGTTGACAACAGCGGCTATTGGAATGCCTTTTTTGGCATATTCTTCATCTGAATGGATGAAGAGTCTTGATAAATATGCCGAGCTTGACCTATCTGCAAATGAAGATTTCTGGGATAAAGTACGGAACGATTATATCCTTAAACCCGATTACATTAATCTGGAGAGTGGCTATTACAACATTATTCCCAAACCAACACTAGACAGCCTTTTAGAGCATATAAAAATGGTTAACTATGAAGGCTCTTACTACATGCGAACAGTACAGTGGGAGAATAAAAACCGCATGGTGGAGAAATTGGCCAATGTTGTAGGTTGTGATGCTGAAAACCTCATTATTACGCGCAACACCACAGAATCCTTAGACATGATTATTAAAGGATTTCCCTGGAAGAAAGGAGATGAATCCATAATTGCAATTCAAGACTACGGTGCAATGAAAGATATGTTTGAGCAGGTTACTAAAAAATATGGGGTGGTTATCAAAAAGATTTCTGTACCCAATCATCCTAAGAATGATGAGGAAATTATAAACCTCTATTCCAGCGCGATTACAACAAAAACCAAGCTCCTTATGGTGTGTCATATGATAAATATTACCGGGCACATTCTCCCCATTAAAAAGATTTGCGAGATGGCACATTCTAAAGGAGTACAGGTAATGGTAGATGGTGCCCATTGTGTAGGTCATTTTCTATTTAATATCGATGACCTGAATTGTGACTACTACGGTTCCAGTCTGCACAAATGGCTCGCTGTTCCGCTAGGAACGGGAATGCTCTATGTAGGGGACCAATATATTAACTCTATCTGGCCAATTTTTGCTGAGGCCAAAAGGGAGCCCGGAGACATATCTTGTTTAAATCATACGGGTACACATCCCGTGTATCACGATCTCACTATCGAAAGTGCTATTGAATATTATAATATGTTGGGAGGAAAACGCAAAGAAGATCGGTTGCGTTATTTGCAGCGCTATTGGACCGAACAGTTAAGGGATCACGAAGGATTTATTGTGAACACCCCCAAAGAAGCACATCGTTCCTGTGCTATTGCTAATGTTGGAATTAAGGGCATGAAGCCTGCAGAAATGTCCAAACGTTTACTAGATGAACATAAAATTTTCACAGTAGCAATAGATTATGCCAATGTACAAGGTTGTCGTATTACTCCTAACGTATTTACTTCAACTCAGGAATTGGATGTATTTGTGAATGCCTTAATGATTTTGGCAGATACTTAAACAATAAAAAATTTATTACAGTAACATTTTTGCAAGAGCAGAATCATATCCCATAAGCCTTCTCCATTCGGCTAACTGTCCGATATGTCATGAATGGTGTATGAGGCATTGAAAATACAGCACATCACCTACAGTAGGCATAAAGTGGTGTAGTTTCCATTTATATTCTTCTTTGAATTTAGAAGGCTCAATAGACTCTATCAGGTCAATTACTTTATCGGCCTGTTGCTTTAGAGTTTTCAATAACTCATCCTTATGAGGATATTTTTCTTTTTGTTTTTCCGGTAATTGAGGATCACCCGGTCCTTTTCTCCGGAAGAGTTTGTCCCATCCTTTTGGAACATTATATTGTTCACCAAGTAATTCTCCTGTAAGAGCGGTAGCTGAAGCAAGGTGACCTATAGTAAATTTGGGATGATTAGTAAATCCCATTGGCTGAATTGTCATTTGTTCATCAGGAACATCCTCTACCAATTTGAAAGTACAGTCAAGATTTAATCTAAAGCCATTAATCAATATTTGTTTCATCCCGTATCTGATTTTGTATACAACCTTTATATAAACAACATAGGTGTGTATATTTCTATTATATATATACCTTTAAAAGGCCTCATTTACTCCAAAATAAAACCCGCTACTTCCATCAACACCAAATCCAAGATCTGCTCGTATCCAAGTATCTTGATTTTTTAAAAGTTTAAAACGAATCCCTCCCCCAAAACTAGGCTTCATATTATCAAAATTATAAAAATTATTAGGTATATCGGCTACTTCACCAAACAAACCAAAACCATTTACAGCCCAACGAGGTTTAAATCGGTATCTATATTCTCCCTGCACTACATACATATGTTTATCTTTTCAAATGTATTAAATTCAAGCCATATGCAAGTTGGTTGATTATTTCAAGTGTTGCAGAAACATTAAAAATTATTTTGAAGTTGAATTATTCATATTGTAATATTCTTATTTTAAACTGTTCAGATGACTTAGAATATTTTAAAAATAAAAAGTTTCTTGAATCAGAAAAAGCGTTGAAAATATTAACTAGCTTATGGGTATTCCTGCTGACCCGAAAGAACTATTAGTTCAAGTGCGTGTTCCTTACTGAATCCCTGCTGAAGATGCCAATCAAGAGTCATCCAGCTATGAAGATGGTCCCAACGTGCAATGTGTAGCAATCCTTCCTTTTCCGGAGCCACAACGTACTCTGTGTGTCCTAAACAATGAAACATGGGAAGCTCATTAACATTGCTGGCGTGCGTTATATCTGTCTGACAAGGATCCTTAGAAGCAGGTAATAGTCTATGTGTATTACCAGCCAGAAGGATTAAAACAATCAAAACTGTAGCTACAGTTATTATTCTTTTTTTCATATTTCTCTCCTAAATTTTATACACTGTTAATAGAACAAGTGACATATTATCCTGCTTTCACTATTTATATTATCAATAAAATATACTCCGAAATATATAAATCAGGGAATAGGTGAAGCGTATAGAATAATTTTACATTTATAAAATAACTTTTACCTAATCCAAATTGTAAGCCTTTTAATTAACAGTTATACCTCTAAAAAAACAGGCAACTAAATTAGTTCCCTGTTTGATATTAACTCTAATCATAAATCCACCTATAATGTAAAGTGTATCTTCTTTTTATCCAAAAATTTAAATTTTACCCTACACTGGCATCAATATATGATATATTATTCTCAGTTAAACGACCTAATACCCATACTCCAGATGGAGCAGGTTCAATACCTGGCAGTGTACCCTCTACAAAGTCATTATATACATCTTCTGTTTTAGCTCCTACTTTTTCACCCACAAACTGAGCATAAACTTTACGTGCCATATCGCAAATACAGAATAAAGTTCCTTTTTCCTGTAGTCCTTTAATACCAGCAAGACCGGGAAGAGGGTATACACCTTCTTCAGGTTCATAATAAGGATTTCTCATTGCAGGGGCTTTGGTAATTGGATCATTAAATCCAAAAAACTCACCAAGGTTATACTTACTAATAGTCGCATCATTTAAACCAAAAACCATCCCATGATGTCTAAGGACATTTAAAACACCAAGTTCTTTTTCAGTAGTGCCTGTTTCTTCATTTGTGATATAATAAACATTAGTCCAAATAAGTCCCCATGGATTTGTCTGGGATATGTCGTAGGCAACCGGATGTGCTTTTTTTCCTAATTCTTTTAGGGCTTTATCCAGATCCTCCCCTTTTGCAAGATCTTCTAATTTAAAATCTAAAGTTTCTGAATTGATTTTGGCCTGTATAGATTCAGGAATAAATGATAGCCCTGCTACTACAGCACCTGTTGTTATTGCTCCAATAAACTTTCTTCTCGAATGTAAATTATTTTTTTCCATTGTTTTATGATTTTTTTATTATTTATAACAACTATTAAAAGTGCGTCTTTGTGATAATTATCAAATAAGGTCTGATAATATCAATAGTTTTTATAGGTAAATTCAATAAGGAGCAAATAATTATAATGCAATAAAATGAAGATCGAAAAAGATAGTAATTTTTGTTATCTTATTAAAAAATTCTGTTGAAGTTAAATATATTTATTGGATTTTGCAAACTATTATTAACTTAAACATATGACTATCAAACTTATAATTTTAAAGTGTAACTATATATTAATTCTTTAACATTAATCATATATTTGGTAGGCTTGTCTTACCAATTCTAGACAGAACCCAACCTAATATTGAAACCTGAAGTATTTATTTGTGTTTACTAGCTTACTGCCTTTCGTGTATACCGAATTGTACACCTTTTTTTGCTAAAAATGGGGCAAAAAGACCAAAATAGACAAGAAACAAAAAAAGCCTCTCCTCCCGATAGCTATCGGGATGGAAAACCTGCCTGCTGGTAGGCAGGGCTTCTCATTGGTTAACTACATTAACCTAGTCACATTTAAGTGACTCAACACAACTTCTTAGTTGCGGTCTGGACGAGACATACCTACAGTATGCAGGCTCGAACTAAATATTCCTAAAACAAAAAAACCCCATCCGTAAGGATAAGCTTCTCATCGGTTTATTTCTAAATTTATTTTATAATGGGGTTAATAGAATTGTTCCGACATCTGTAATCGCTCCATTGACAACATCGATGGTCAGAGGAGACTCATACGGCTCGTAACCAATTTCTTCAATTTTTAAGATATACTCACCTTCAACTAGTCCACTTACTAAAAACTCTCCTAAATTATTAGTTATAGTTGAGGTAACGTATTCGTTATTTCCTGTGTAGGCTTGAACGACAACATCTTGTAAAGGAATTAGATCATCCATCACAATTCCTGATATAGATCCGGAATTTACCTGCGCAATTAAATTAATCACCGGATGTAAATTATAATTTCCTGAATTCCCTGCTTTAACTATAGATTCATTAACATCCCAATCTAAAATATATACATATGTAAAACCAGGTTCCAAAAAAGTATCAAGATGGAGTTTTAAACCCGATTGCTGTGCACTAGGTGTATTTAGTGGTACTGTAAATGGTTCTCCATTGTCATCTTCGATAACTAGGGTGTTACCTTCTCCCAAGACCAATCTTATTTGTTTTATTTCACCTGAAGGTATCACCTCATCAGTAAGTAAAAGGTCATTCCCAGCGATAAGTTCGGTTAAATCAACCTCTATTGGATAATCTGCGGGTTCCCCAAAACTTATCCACCCTGCATCATCATTCGAACGATTATATCTGATATCATTTATTATTACATTCACTTCTAAATAATCTCCCGGAGCATCAACTAATCTTAATTGAATTCTAGATTCTAATTCTTCCATAGAATTTTCATCGTTGGAGCTTTGACAACCGATCATTAAAAGAATGAATAATAGAAAGGCAACCCATTTTGTTTTATAAATAAATTCCATAACGTCAAGATTTAAACCCTCAAATATACAAATGTTGATTGTCATTAAATAAAAAAAAACCTCTCCTCCCGATAGCTATCGGGATGGAAAACCTGCCTGCCGGTAGGCAGGGCTTCTCATTGGTCTATTTCTAAACCACATGACACATTTCTGTGTCACAACACAACTTCATGATTGCGGTCTGGACGAGACATACCCACGGTATGTAGGCTCGGACTCGCGTGCATAAGTAATTAATAATCAGAAATCTAAAAGTATATTTTATAGGATAGAGCCTATTTATTCCTTAATAACCTTCTTAGTATATACTCCTTGATCTGTCTCAATATCAACAAACAGAACACCCCTATCTAAGTAAGATACATCTACTTGATTCAAATTTCCTTTTTCTACTAATACAAGCCTTCCTAAGACGTCATAGATCTTTATTGAGGTAATTTCTATAGTACTGTTGTTTTCTATTCTAAGGATGTTTTGTACAGGGTTTGGATATAAAATAATTATTTTATCGAATTGGTTATCGATTGTGGAAAGTATACTTTCATCTATACTAAGATTATCTATCCAGATTGTTGATATATCTATACAACCATCAGATCCATTCCCACTGGCTGCTCCACTAAAAAAAACAGAAATTGAATCACTATACTCAATTAATGGAATTTCAATAAGGGTATATTCAGGAGTTTCATCATAGTTTAACCATTCAAATTGACCTATAATCTCTCCGTTTTGATAAAAATTCAGATAAACCCTAAAAAAATCTTCGCCATCATTGTTGCTAGAAATGGACTTAAAATAAAAAAATAAACTTTTATTTGGTCCTAATGGATTTATAAAATCAATACTTGTTGAAGCGAGACTATGACAACCATCCCATTGGGAGCCTAGTGAATATAATAATTTTAATGAATAATCACCATCTTGACTATCTATGCTTTTTTGCAATCTTTCAAACCCAAACTTTTGATTTGTTTCCCAATCTAAAGGTTTTTCATAAGTAACAGAGTTACCAAAAGGGTCATAGAAAATAACATCTTCCCATTCTTCAAAACTTGAATTGGGTATTTGCGATTGTACACTAAAACTTAATAATAATGTTAATAGAAGAAACAGTTTTTTCATTACATACAATTTTACAGGGGGAGTTAGTAACGAATGTTACTAGTAAAGGTACAAAATAAATATGGAATATTATTTGGTCTTAATTAGGGTGTGGGTCTAACCAAGACCCGAACCTAACTCTGAAATCCTTTATGAATAGTAGGTTTCAATTGATTGAATAAAAAAGGGTACCAAATTGATGCCCTTTTTTAGGTGCTAAATGGGGATTTCTAAGGTTTAAGAAATGCTAACTTTTGCTAACCTTTTTATTTATTAAAAACTACGGAATGAAGTTCACTATAGATACTATGCACGTGAACAGATAGGGAGATATTCTATAAAAAATTAATTAATCTTTATTAATCTTTAGTTTATTGATTAATCAATCTTTTTTCAAGATTTAATTAATTAAAATACCATTCTTTTTTAATTAAAAATAAGAGCTTGTTCAAAACACTAACTTTAAATAGAAAAAAAAGCCACAAAACAACAGTATGTGGCCTTCAAATCTTAATAATTTTAAACAAACTACAGAGGATCTCCTACTTTAATATCGCAACGATGTCCAGGTTGACCATGGGCAGGATTTAGTTTGATATCCCCTGAATTGATCAAAGGAACGCCACTTTGAGTATTATCATTACTGGTTGCTGGTGCTGAATTTAAAGGAGCTCCTACTGCAATATCACATCGATGCCCTGGCTGACCATGGGCAGGATTTAGTTTGATATCCCCTGAATTGATCCAAGGAACACCACTTTGAGTATTATCACTATTGGTTGCTGGTGTTGAATTTAAAGGAGCTCCTACTGCAATATCACATCGATGCCCTAGCTGACCATGTGCTGGGTTTAACGCAATATCTCCTTTTGAATCTGAAGAGTTGTCATTAGAAAGTTTTGGTGTGTCACTGGTTGAAGTCTTGCTAGTAGATTCTTTCTTTTTGGATTCTTCTTTACAAGAACCTGTTACTCCTAAAGTTAATAATATCAGTATTAATGTTATTTTTCTAATTGCAAAAATTAAAGTTTTCATAGTCGTTATTTTATACGGGAATTCGTAAAGATACAAAAATCCTGATTCACTCTTTATTTCCAGACTTGTCATTTATAACTGCTTTTTTAAATCTTTTTCATTGGTTA
>JADFOK010000036.1 GCA_022562895.1 Bacteroidota bacterium
TATCTGCTTCAAAAGCAATTGAACTTGCTAAAAAAACTGGGGCAAGATTGCATGTCTTTCATCTTTCCACCGAAAAAGAAACCCATCTTTTTTCAAAAAGGATACCTCTTTCCAAAAAAAAGATAACAGCTGAAGTATGCATACACCATTTATGGTTTACCGATGAGGATTACAAAACCAAAGGCGCCAAAATTAAATGGAATCCAGCTATTAAAACAAAAAAAGATAAAAAAGGATTGTGGAAAGCATTACTAAATGGTCGGATAGATGTTATAGCCACAGACCATGCACCGCATACTATCGAAGAAAAAGAAGGCGTTTATACAAAAGCACCTTCAGGAGGACCTATGGTCCAACATGCTTTGGTGGCATTGTTGGAAATGTATCATATTGAAAAAATTTCATTGGAAAAAATTGTTGAGAAAACCGCTCACAATCCTGCGATATTGTTTCAGATAAAAGACAGGGGTTTTATTCGCAAAGGATACAAAGCAGACATTGTATTGGTCGATATTAATGCTCCCTGGACAGTGAACAAAGAAAATATCTTATACAAATGTGGCTGGTCTCCTTTTGAGGGAACAACTTTTAAATCTAGGGTCACACACACATTTGTAAATGGGGTACTTACTTATAAAAATTTTAAATTCCCAAATCGCAGTATACCTGAAAGATTAATATTTAACAGGTAATGAAGTATTTATTTTTTACAATATTGACACTTTCATTTTTGGGTTGCCAGGATGTAAAAAAACCTGAAAGACCGGAAAATCTAATCTCTCAAGAAACCATGGTGCTTATTTTGGCCGACGCTTACATAAGTAATGCTGCTAGAAGTATTAATAACAGACTAATTCGAAAAACTGGGGTAATGCTTGATTCTTTGTTATATGAAAAATATAATATTGATAGTCTTCAGTTTGCAAATAGTAATGCTTTTTACACTTCAGATATTAATACATACAGCAAAATAATACAAAAAGTTGAAGTCAGGTTATTAATAATTCAAAAAAAAACAGATAGTCTCTTTGAAGTCTATAAAAAAGAAAAACCTGGAGATACTATTAAAGATTCCATTCAAATAAAACCTAATTTACTTATCGATCCGGTAGAATCTACACATTATCAGGATTCCATTAAATAATACTTAGCTACCCTTTCCAGTGTTTTTTCAAAAGGTATAAAAGTGAAATTGAGATCTTCTTTAATTTTGGTTGCATCGTAAAAAGATTCGGTATATAGATTATCAATGGTTGCTTTTAATAGCTTTCGCTTAGTGTTAAACAATTTTTTTGAGAGCCAATCTAAATTACTGAATAATATAAGTTTCCATTTAGAAATATATCTATCTGGAGGCTTTTTGTTGAGAAATTCAGCTATTAAGGAAAGTAATTCTTTGAAATAAATATTCTTAGCTACCAAGATATAGTTTTGGTTTTTTATGGGACTATTCATCAATGAAATCATAACTCGAATAACATCTCGAACATCAACAATACCGATACCTCCGGTAGTGTAAAATGAAACACCTTTGGAGATACTTTTAAAAATACTTCCACTTGCCGAATTCCAATGACCAGATCCAATAATAACTCCAGGTTGAACAATCACAGAGTCTAACCCTTCTTGAGTACCACGCCAAACTTCCATTTCAGCACCGTATTTTGTAATAGCATAAACACTGTTTTTATCTTCGGGATTGTATTCATTTTCTTCAGTTATCAAAGCTCCATTGTTAGATTTTCCCAAGGTGGCAATAGTGCTTACATAACATAGTTTTTTAATTCCATTAGAAAGACAAAGATTAACGATATTAGCTGTACCCTCTATATTTATCTTTTTAAGATATGAATAATGTTTAGGGTTAAAACTTATAATTGCAGCTGCGTGATATACATAAGATACGTCTTTAAAGGCATGGATAAGGCTAGGAACATTTGAGATATCTGCTTCTACCCATTCGATTTTATCGAACAACATATCAGCATCATTCGTGTAAAAAGAGAATACCTTTTTTACAGCTTTTAAATCGCTTGATTTCCTGTGTATTGCTCGTACATTTTCATTGCTAATAATAAGAGAATACAACAAATGTGATCCTACCAAACCAGTACCTCCTGTTACTAAAATCATAACACTAAAATAGGGTTTTTTAATATAGAGACATATCTTTACTGAAATCTTTTTAAAGAATGTTAAAAAATTTTATTGAAGAATTACAATGGCGTGGAATGATTCACGATATGACGCCAGAAACTGAAATTCACTTAATGGAACAAATGCGTACGGCTTATGTTGGCTTTGACCCAACGGCAAATTCCCTTCATATTGGAAGCCTAGTCCCTATTATGTTATTGGCTCATTACCAACGATGTGGACATAAACCGGTGGCATTGGTTGGCGGTGCTACAGGTATGATAGGTGATCCTTCCGGAAAATCTAGTGAACGAAATTTGATGGATGAAGAAACTCTTGGATACAATCAAGAATGTATTCGCAAACAACTGGCACAGTTCTTAGATTTTTCTTCAGGAGGCGATAATGAGGCAGTGATGATTAATAATTATGAATGGATGAAGGAGTTTTCTTTTTTAGATTTTATTAGAGATATAGGGAAGCACTTGACCGTTAATTATATGATAGCTAAAGACTCTGTTAAAAGCCGTATAACCGGTAAGGGAGCAGATGGGATGTCGTTCACGGAATTTTCATACCAATTGGTTCAGGGATATGATTTTTTACATCTTTACAAAGAAATGCAATGTACACTCCAGATGGGAGGAAGTGATCAATGGGGAAACATAACAACGGGAACTGAACTAATTCGTAGAATAGCTGAAGGAAGGGGATTTGCACTTACCTGCCCTTTAATTACAAAAAGTGATGGCAGTAAGTTTGGAAAAAGTGAAGGGGGGAATATTTGGTTGGACGCTAAGAGAACTTCACCTTATAAATTTTACCAATATTGGCTGAATACAAGCGATGATGATGCTGGGAAATACGTAAAAATATTCACTTTTTTGGATAAATTAACTATAGATGAATTAATTGCAGAACATAGAGATGAACCACATTTACGATTATTACAAAAGCGTTTAGCAAAGGAAGTGACTACAACAGTCCATAATGAGGATGAATTAAAAAATGTTTTAAAAGCATCTAAAATACTATTTGGTAATTCTACTTCGGATGATTTGAAAAATTTGGAAGAAAAAACATTTCTTGATGTGTTTGAAGGTGTTCCTCAAGCAGAAATTTCGAAGGTAGAAATCGAAAAAGGAATTGATATTATTGCAGTTTTAGCAGATAAGACGGGTTTTTTAAAATCTAATAGTGAAGCACGTCGTGCTTTGAAAGAAAGTTCTATATCTGTAAATAAAGAAAAAATAGTTGAGGGTTATTTAATTACAGGTAATGATATATTAAACAATCAATTTGTATTGTTACAGCGAGGTAAGAAAAATTACTTTATCATTAAAGTTATTTGAAATTAATATCCCCAAATCATTTTAAATGATTTGGGGATTGCTTCAATCTAACTAACCAACTAATCAAGAAGATTTTAACTTTTTTTTCAATATCTATTTCTATTTAATATCAGTTTAATAGTAAAACTATGATACTATCTTCATTTTTATTTGTAGTAACATTAGTTGGGTCGTTTTAAAAAACGAGAACTTACACCTATTTAATTCAAAAATAAAACCCTATAAAAAATTTGAAACTTCGGGATAGGGAATAATCGAACTTATTAAAAGTGCGATACTGTCTTTTACAATGAGGGTAATACTTATCAGGATTGCAACTACCAATATCGCCACAGATATATTATTGTTTTTAATTTCTTTAAATTCGTCAACACCTTTGGTGAGAACAGAAAAAAGTAGAAACACCGAGACGTTAATAAATATCGCCGCTATAAAACCTATAAACAAATAAAGTCCGGAATATTTTGCTATGGTAACCATATCCACGGTTTCAGTTTGTATTGTAGAAAGTCTTATAACATTTGTAATAGAGGGTAAAATTTCACTTAAAATAATACCGATAGATAACACTATACCCGATGTAAAAATAGTAAAAGCAAGGTTTTCACCTCGTAAGTCGTGTTTTCTAAAGAAAAGCCATTTTAGTATATTATAAGAAATGAAAATTATAACCACTGTAATAATGACAGATAAAACGATTTCAATTAGGGATAGGGTAAAAAGTTTTGAATTCATAATTGCTTTATTTACTGGTTAATATTACATTCCAATGGGTTACATTATTAAAACTAGGAGATAGATAACCTACTTTAAAATATTTTGCTGTAGTTTCCCAAAGGATATATTTTTTCCCATTGTGAATTTTATATAAGCCACTTGCGGGCAGATTGATTCCTAAAATTGAATGTTGGTAATATTCACTATTCACAATTGCAATATCGTATTTGAAATGCTTTAAAATTGAATAAAGTAGTACGGTTCTTGTATCGCAATCCCCTTTTAAATTTTGAATAAAGGAAACAGGATTTTGAATACCGAACTTAATATTACCAATACAGCACTCGGGACAATCCTCTAAAAGGTTTTTTATAGATTTTTCATAATTTTCAGCTGATTTGCACTCTCCTATAAAAACTAAAGAATACGGAATATCCTGTATACAACTTACAATCATTTCGGCGAACTCCATACGATTTAAGTTGTATTGTAAATTAATCTTGGTAAAGGCTTCCATAATTAAATCTAGACTTGGTGCGTCTTTTCGGTCTATATAATCGTAAAGATTACCCCAAAAGTATCCTCTTATAGGGGGTTTATAACTTTTAATATGGTTTTTAAGTCTAAGATAATCTCTTTCACGAACACTAAGGATAGCATTGTAACTGTTTCCGTAATTATCTTTCCAATTACGGTTACTGGCATAAAGGGGAATAGTATCATTTTCTTCAATGACAGAAGATTTAATAATTTTTTCATCCAAATTAAATACTGTCTTTTCTCTATGAGTAGTTTTAAGGACGACAAGTAAAAAGTTACCTATAAATTTTAAACCAAAAAATAATAAAAAAATAATTACTCCTGAACGAATAAGGGTCTTCAAATGAAATTTTCCCAATATCATTGCTAAAAAAATAAAAGAGATTACAACCGAAATAAAAATAGAAATACTCGTTGAAAATAGAAATACAGCTTTAATTATCACAAAATTAAAAAAAGATAGCACGCTTAAGATAAAAAACCATAAACAACCATTCTTTTTTTTATTTGTATTTTGATTCATTAACCGATCATTAAATTACAACCGCGTATCTCGCTGTCATCAAATCTACCTAAAATTTCGAAACTACCATTTGCATAAATTCTACCTAAATCTTGAGTGGCGATAAATGAACAGGAATTCACATTAGCTAAATCAATAATATTTAAACCCCCCATTCTCCCTTTTACCAGAGATTGGGAATCCCTTGTATCTCTTGTAAACACTTTCATCCATGAAGGACAATAAAAAATACCATTTCCTTTTGAGTAGGCTTGGGAAAGTAGTTCGGTCATTCCATATTCACTGTAAATTTCCTTTACTCCAAAGCCCTGTATCAGATCCCTGTGAAGTTCTTCTTTTATCATTTCTTTTCTTTGCCCCTTCATTCCTCCGGTTTCCATAATGATGGTGTTTTTGAGATGAAATGTTTTTATTTCAATTAGATCGAGTAAGGCATAAGATACTCCAAGCAATATTGTTTTCTGCTTTTTTGATTCAAGAAAATTCAGTTTTTCAATCAAATCTTTGGAGTTGTCTAGATAAAAACCACTGTAGGGGTTTTTATTAATAAGATCATTAATCATAAAAACCAATGATGAACCTTCTCTTTCAAAATAGGATGGTAGTAAAGCCAAGATGGTAAATTTTTCGGGAGATCCAATAAAATAATTAAAGGCTGTTGTAAAACTTTTTTTATATAATGAAAGGTCTCTTATATAGTGTTTACTAAGAGTGCTTCCTGTTGTTCCGCTGCTGGTAAATATCTTTTCATAAGAAGTATTTTCAGTTAGTATTTTATGACTCTTAAAAAACTGTATGGGTAAAAAGGGAATGTCTTTCAGGTTTTTTACTTTAGCTGGATTTACCTTGAGAAGATCACAGAACTCTTGATATATGTTAATATTTTGATATTGAATCTGAAAAATTTCAAGAGCCAGAGATGCAAAATCTTCCGAAGAAGAAATCGTAAAAATATTTTTTTCTGAAAACATCCTATAAAAATATATAAAATAAAAAAGCTTCCGCAAAAACAGAAGCTTTTAATACAAAATAAATTAAGAAGTCTTATATAATCACTAATTTTTTAGTGATAGATGCAGTTCCCTGATATATTTTTACAATATAAATACCACTTTTTAACATAGAGATATTTAATCTATCATTATAAATGGTAGCATTAATTACTTGTTTCCCTAAAACATCATATACTTCTATTAGTTTTTTACCATCAATTTTTGAAATAATATTTACAAAGCCTTTTGATGCGGGATTGGGAAATAGGGAGAGAAGATTGTTATAATTGTCTTCAATACCTAAAACACCATTAATAATAATATTATCAAAAAAGAATACTTCAGCACTTGAATTACATCTTACTTCAATTATTAATTGAAATATTGTTCCTGGAATAATATCTTCAATTCCTATTGAACCATCAATCCATCTACCTTCGATTGGATCACCATCTATTAATACATCGTTAATATCGCTTCCCGTAGTATTGATAATATCATATTCTAAACCATAGGTTATATCACGAACATAAATGCGCAATCTATCTGATCCTGATTCATTAACAGTTCCATCACCTTCATAACCTGTTTCTGAAACAAAAAAATCAATTGAAAAAATTAAACTCGAAGAGGACAAAACCAAATCAAACTCTAAAATAAAATTTCCATCCACATCACTTATTTGGTATCCTTGTACACCATCAGTAAATGGATCTGTTCCGGTAGGTGCATCATCGGTCACACCTACAGAGTCACCATCGGTTAAACCAACTCCGGGAATATCGTAAGGCTCATATTTGGCATTAAAGCCAAGTTCTCCCCCTGCTGAAATAAAATCTACAAGGGGTTCATTTACATTATTGACAAGATCATGCATAATGTTTGGGTCACCAATATCGGTATAATCCCCTGAAATATTTTCAGGTTCTTCAAAACTGGTAAATTCTTGTGCATACGTAGCACAACTAATAAGGATTGCTCCTAAAAGAGATAATTTTTTCATGTTAAAATGGTTTTTTAGTACCGGGAAGAATTCTAAATGTACGTAATAATTCTAAGACAATTATAAAATATCTGTAGAAAATTTTTTGATGCTAAAGGGAATAGTTGTTTTAGGATGTTCTAAGGAATCAATGCAAAATAAATTTTATAAACTAATAAAAATAGCATATAGTGTAACAATTATTATTACAATCAAATACAATGATTATTTACCAGTATATTTATATTTTTATAGTTACTTAACAAAGATGAACAAAAAAGACACCAGAATTCTTTTAGTCGACGACGAACCTGATATATTAGAAATTGTTAAATATAACCTTTCACTAGAAGGATATCAAATACATACTGCTGAAAATGGTGAGGATGCAATCAAAAAAGCAAAAATACATAAACCTCATCTCATTATCTTAGATGTTATGATGCCCGTTATGGATGGGATGGAAGCATGTGAAAAATTACGAATCATCCCGGAACTTTCGGAAACAATAATTACTTTTTTGACAGCCAGAGGTGAAGATTATGCTCAAGTTGCAGGATTTGAAGTGGGTGCGGACGATTATATTACAAAACCTATAAAACCTAAAGTTTTAATAAGTAAGGTAAAAGCGTTACTACGTCGATTTAATAATACTATAGATGATACCGTTAATATTACAGTAGGTGATTTAGTGATTAATAGGGAAGAATATAAAGTAGTTAAGAGTGAAAAAGAGATTATTTTACCACGTAAAGAATTTGAGTTATTAGCTTTATTAGCTTCAAAACCAGGAAAAGTTTTTAAACGAGAAGATATATTGACCCGTGTTTGGGGAAATGACGTTATAGTAGGTGATAGAACAATTGATGTACACATAAGAAAATTGCGAGAAAAAATAGGAAACGATAGCTTTAAAACCGTGAAGGGTGTTGGATATAAGTTTGTAGTGTAAATAGTATAATGTCAAGATTATTCAGAAAAACATATAAGTTTGCAGCTTTCACAGCGGGCTATATTACCTTAATAATTACGCTTGTTATGAGTGGAGGGTTTTATTTTTTTGAGGGAACAAATTATTGGATAATTTTTGGTTTCGCTTTGATCTGTTACTCTTTTTCATTTTTTATAATTCAAAATAGAGTTGAAAAATTTATCTATAAAAAGATAAAAAAAATATACGATGATGTAAGTTTATTGGATGCTTCAACATTAAATCGACAGCCAATCACTACAAACATGGAAACACTTGCCAAAGAGATTGAACGATTTGCTCAAAATAAAAAGCTGGAGATCGAAGCATTTAAAATTCGTGAAACCTATCGAAAAGAATTTATTGGTAATATTTCTCATGAACTTAAAACACCTCTTTTTACAGTACAAGGATATATATTAACGTTACTAGATGGAGCCTTAAAAGATAAATCGGTTCGTGAAAATTACTTACAACGTGCAAACAAGGGTGTTGAGCGCCTTATATATATAATAAAGGATTTGGATATGATTACCAAACTAGAAGTGGGGGATCTTGATCTAAACAAAAAGGAGTTCAATATTATCGATCTTATAAAAAATGTATTCGAATTACTCGAGATGAAAGCCTCAAAAAAAAGTATCACCCTTATATTCGATAAAGAATATAAGGGTGATATTTTGGTTAATGCAGACAGAGAACGTATTCAGCAAGTACTTACCAATTTAATTGTGAACTCTATTAAATATGGAAAAATTGATGGAACCACTGAAGTAAGTATAGAAAATTTACTGAAAAACAAAGTATTGATTAGAGTAACCGATAACGGGGAAGGAATAAAAAAAGATAATATCCCTAGACTTTTTGAACGTTTTTATAAAGTTGATAAAAGTGGTTCTCGTAAAGAAGGCGGTAGTGGATTGGGACTTTCAATTGTTAAACATATAATTGAAGCACATAATGAAAAAATCTATATTGAAAGTCAGTTTAGAATTGGTTCTGAGTTTTCATTCACCCTCGAAAAGGTGAAATAATTCTTTAAAATCCGTATTGTTGCTCAATGAATTTAAACCTTTATATCGATTTATTTTATCCAATTTTTCGATGTTGAAATCTTCTTGATCGCAATAAGGAACCAAGTCTAATTTTTTTAACCGTTTTGCAAGATATTCCTGTTCATATTGACCCGGTGTAGGTATAAAAAACACTTTTTTTTCTAATGCCGCCAAATCCATAATCGTAGTATACCCAGAACGTGAGATAACAATTTCGCTTGTGTTTATTGTCTTTTCAATCTCCTCGCTTTCCATATAATTATATATCGTTAGGTTATCGATTTGATGTTTTTTTTGTTCGGTTTCAACAAGACCCTGAACCAATATAACAGATAGTTTTTCTCCTCTTAAAGAATTGATTAATATATTTTCAAATAAACTACGTTGAGGTTCTGGACCGGAGAGTAAAATAAAAACATCATATTTTATTGTAAGATTAATTTTCTTCATTCGGCTGAGAGGACCGATGTATTTTATGTTTAGTTCAGAATGTTTTAAATGACCTAATTTTCCACTAAAATTTAATGGACCTTTAAGATCGGGTACCCAACATTCATCAAATTTTCTTATGATACTTTGATGCTTTTTGCTACTAAAAAATGTAGTACTTCCTGTTAATACGTTTAATTGATGCGTCAAGTAAACAGAGGGCACTTTATTGTTTCGAACTCCAAAACGATTGTCACTTATAAGCCCTTGGATCTTTTCTTCGGAAACCAATTTATCAATAATTCTTTTTTCAGAAGCAATAACCTTTTTTATGTTGGGGATTTTAGAGAATAATTTCCATTTAAAATTTTTACCATGTAGTGGATAAGTAATATTGTATGAAGGCAATTCTATAGAGTTCAATTTTGGAAATTCTTTCTGAAGCAATAACAAAGCTGCACCGTCTGATGCAATTATTACGTTATAATTACACTTTAATAACTCGCGAATAATGGGGATACATCTTGTTGCATGACCCAATCCCCAATGCAGTGCTGCAACTAAAATGGTGTTCTTTTTTACCATAAATCAAATGTAGTGATACTTACAGAAAGACCGAAGTAGAAAGAATGAGTCAGGTATTTAATAATCGAAGACTAAAGACTGTAGACTAAAAACTTTCCTTAATTTTGTCAAAAATAAGTTTGTGGGAAGTAAAAATAAACTTAAACGTTTTAAGGAAAACAAAACCTTTGTAAATGTAATTCAGCCTACTCGAGATGAAGTATTAAATGATACATTAGGTTTAAAAGGGAACTGGCATCAATTTTTTTTTAAAAATAATAATCCTATTGTGTTAGAATTAGGTTGCGGTAAAGGTGAATATACCGTAAACCTGGCTAAAATGTTCCCTCAAAAAAACTTTTTAGGTATCGATATCAAAGGAGCACGATTTTGGCGAGGTGCCAAAACAGCATTAAACAAAAACTTAACTAATGTAGGTTTTTTACGAGTTCAAATAGAACTTATCGATTTACTTTTTTCAGAAAATGAAATAGATGAAATTTGGATAACTTTCCCAGATCCACAAATAAAATACAAACGTACCAAGCACAGGCTAACAAACATTGAATTTTTAAACAAATATCAAAAAATCTTGAAACCTGAAGGTGTTGTCCACCTCAAAACAGACAGTGAATTTATGCATGGATATACTTTAGGATTATTACACGGTTTAAACCTCGAAATTGAATATTCCCATATAGATGTGTATGGAACGAATAATGCTCCAAAAGAAGTGACTGAAATTCAAACCTTTTACGAAAAACAGTATTTAGAGAAAGGTAAAAAAATAACATATTTACGTTTCAATTTTTCTTCTGTATAATTTTGTTATATTCACTTTGGAAACCAACCACTCAAGCACATGTTTTTAAATTTCTTTATTGGATTTATAGCTGCAATTGTGGGTGTAATTCCACCGGGCTTAATCAACATGTCTGCTGTAAAGATTAGTATGACCGAAGGCCGTAAAAAAGGACTGCTTTTTTCAGCAGGTGTTTGCATTACAGTTTTTTTACAAACCTATATAGCCTTACTTTTTGCCCGGTATATCGATATGCACCATGAAGTTGTAGATATGCTTCAGAAAGTGGCATTGGGTATTTTTGTTTGTATAGCTATTTACTTTTTTTTCATAGCAAAAGACATACGTAAGGAGACACCAAATGAGATAAACCACTCAAAAACCAACCGGTTTTTTTCCGGGACCTTTTTAGCGGCTCTTAATTTATTACCTATTCCTTATTGGGTGTATATCAGTATCACCTTTGCTGCATTTGGATGGTTTAAATTTACACAACCAGAGCTTTGGGCCTGTGTTTTGGGATCTGGCTTAGGAACTTTTCTTGTTCTTGCTATTTATGTTTGGTTTTTTAGACGTAAGGAAAGTCATACCAAACTTAAAATAAATATGAATTACTTGATAGGGATTATTACAGCAGCAATTTCAGTAATTACATTAATTAAAATTTTAAAGGATATGTAATGTCAAAATCTTCCGGATTTTTTGAAAAAGTGTATGAAGTGGCAGTAAAGATACCTTATGGAAGAGTTACCTCTTACGGTGCAATTGCAAAATATTTGGGAACTGCCGGAAGTGCTCGAATGGTAGGTTGGGCCTTGAACGCATCACATAACAAACCCGATGTACCTGCACATCGTGTTGTAAATCGAGTGGGTTTACTTAGCGGGAAACATCATTTTGAAGGGACCAACCTAATGGAACAGCTCCTGGAAAACGAAGGTGTAAAAATTATTGATAATCAGATCCAGAATTTTAACATCTTATTTTGGGACCCTTTTCTAGAATTAATTTAATATATTATACAAAAGTTTTTAGTTTATATAAACAGGTATAATAGACACCCCCTAATAATTTCAATATCCCTACTTTATTTTTCGAAGATTTACCCCTATATTTGTTCTTTAGAATCAATCTAAATATAGATAGTATTTAAAAATGAATATCGATAAAAAAAATATACTAAAAGCACTTGAAACTGTTACCATTACAGGGGAAGAAAAAAATATTATTGATAGTGGTGCTGTTCAAAATGTAATAACATTTGCAGACGAAGTAGTTGTAGATATAAAAATTGTTACACCTGCTATGCATATAAAAAAGCGTACTGAAGAAGATATTATTTCGGTAATAAAAGAAAAGGTTGACAAAGATGCTCAGGTAAAAGTGAATATTAAGGTCGAAGCACCCCCTAAGAAACAGAATCCAAACTTAATTAAAGGAAAGCCCATTCCCGGTATCCAAAATATTATCGCTATAGCTTCTGGAAAAGGTGGTGTAGGGAAATCTACCATTACAGCTAACTTGGCAGTAACACTTGTAAAAATGGGATTTAAAGTGGGAGTTTTAGATGCCGATATTTATGGACCTTCAATTCCAATAATGTTTGACGTGGTTAAAGAAAGACCCTTATCGGTTACTGTAAACGGGAAAAGTAAAATGAAACCTGTCGAAAGCTTTGGAGTAAAAATACTTTCCATAGGGTTTTTTACTCAACCCGATCAAGCTGTTATTTGGCGTGGACCTATGGCTTCTAAAGCACTTAACCAACTTTTATTCGATGCAGAATGGGGTGAATTGGACTTTATGTTAATAGATCTTCCACCGGGCACAGGAGATATACATTTGAGTATAATGCAGGCCCTGCCTATAACTGGAGCTGTTATTGTAAGTACTCCACAAACTGTTGCTTTGGCAGATGCTCGTAAAGGTGTTTCCATGTTTCAACAAGAAAATATTAGTGTTCCTGTATTAGGGATCATAGAAAATATGTCATACTTTACTCCTGAAGAACTACCTGACAAAAAATATTATATCTTTGGGAAAGAGGGTGCTAAAAATTTAGCCGAAGATTTAAAAATACGTTTCTTAGGTGAGATTCCTTTAGTACAAAGCATTAGGGAGTCAGGAGATTCAGGTCGTCCGGCAGCTTTGCAAACATCAACGCCTTTAGAAGAAATTTTTGAAATGTTAACCAAATCTGTAGTTGAAGAAACCGTTCGCAGGAATGATGATCTGCCTCCAACTGAAGCAATTAAAATAACGACTATGGCAGGTTGTAGTGCCTTTAATAAACAATGATGAGAAAAAAAGAATTGATTTTAAAAGTTGAAGAAGCTTTAGATGAGATTCGCCCGTTTTTACAATATGACGGTGGCGATATTTCACTACTATCTATAGACGATGGAAAAATTGTTCGTGTGCAATTACATGGTAATTGTGTATGTTGTACTGTTAACAAAATGACTCTTAAAAGTGGAGTTGAAATGACTATTAAAAATCATGCACCACAAATAGAAGAAGTCATTAATGTAAAAGGATAAAAAGCTGTTAATTATTATATTCAATAAGATTTTGAGGTCCCTCCAGTAATTTCCTAGTTATTTTTAAAATACCATCTTTGGTAGTTGCAATATGCCATTTAATTAGTGATATTTCTCCGTTTTCAATTTCCAATCCTGTAATACTTCTAGGATGTACACAACTGCCATCGTTAAAAAAAGGAATATCTCCCGGTTCGGGAAAACGTGGTCTATGAGTATGCCCCATGATAGTGAATAAATTATTATTATTAATGATCCAACGCTTTATACGTTTTTCTACTTTAATAAGTTCTTTATTGTTTTTAGCAGGGCTAGTAGGATTTCCAATTCCAAATATTTGAAGTTGTCTCCATAACACCCTAACCATAAACCTGTTAAATTTCCACCCTTTGTAATTCATCCAATCGGCTTGATGACCATGCAGCATAAAAATTTCCTGTGAGGTTTCTTCATGTTCGAGTACAAGTCCTTCTGTAAAAATAATTCCGGGAAACAAGGGTTCATTTTGCCCTGTAAGTTTATCAAAGTAGCTAAAAAGGTGTTTTTCTACATATCTCTTATTACTGTACACCATATCATGGTTTCCTATGAGACGAAAAAGACGATCTTCTTTAAAAAACAGTTTCATTAAATCGAATATATTTTGGTGAGCATAAAAAATAGACTTAAAATCAATATTCTCCCAAAGTTCATCTCCATCACCAAGTTCACAGTAGGTAAAACCATTATTATAATAATGTTTTAATGCATGATAATAGGTGTTTTGGTTATTGGCAAAATCGTCAGCGAAACTATTGTCACCTCGATGAATATCGCTGAATATTATAAATTTTGAATGATCGTTAAAGTAGATTCTCTTAGCAGATTTATAGGCCCGAGAAATTCTTTTTTGAGATGACATAGTTTGATTTTAAAAGAATGTTTCTCTTATTTAAAAGCATTCAATCCGGTAATATCCATTCCTGTAATTAATAAATGAATATCGTGAGTACCCTCATAGGTGATTACACTTTCTAGGTTCATTGAGTGACGCATAATACTATATTCTCCTGTTATTCCCATTGCACCCAATATTTGTCTTGCTTCACGAGCAATGTTTATGGCCATATCTACATTATTCCGTTTTGCCATGGAAATTTGAGGCGAAGTGACTTTACCTTCGTTACGCAATACCCCAAGTCTCCATGTTAAAAGTTGTGCTTTGGTAATTTCGGTAATCATTTCAGCTAATTTTTTCTGTTGTAATTGAAAAGCCCCAATAGGTTTTCCAAATTGGATTCTTTCTTTAGAATATCTAAGAGCAGTGTCGTAACAGTCCATAGCTGCACCAATTACACCCCATGCAATCCCATAACGAGCAGAATCCAGACAGCCAAGAGGTGCCCCTAAACCAGATTTTTCAGGCAACAAGTTTTTTTTAGGTATTTTCACATTATCAAATATTAATTCACCAGTTGCGGAAGCTCGTAACGACCATTTGTTATGTGTTTCAGGAGTAGAAAAGCCTTCCATACCACGTTCTACTATTAACCCATGAATGCGTCCTTCTTCATTTTTAGCCCATACAATAGCAATATCTGCAAAAGGGGCGTTGCTTATCCACATTTTAGCTCCGTTTAAAAGAAAATGGTCGCCCATATCTTTAAAATTAGATATCATTCCTGCAGGGTCAGAGCCATAATCGGGCTCGGTAAGACCAAAACAACCCATCAATTCACCTGAAGCTAGTTTTGGGAGGTATTTTTTTCGCTGTTCTTCGGTACCATATTTCCAAATAGGATACATCACTAAAGACGATTGTACAGAAGCCGTACTTCGAATACCACTATCGCCACGCTCTAATTCCTGCATAATAAGGCCATACGATATTTGGTCTAATCCTGCACCCCCATATTCTTCAGGGATGTAGGAGCCAAAAGCCCCTATTTCTGCCAAACCTTTAATTATTTGAGTTGGGAACTCTGCCTTTTGAGCGTATTCTTCAATAATAGGGGACACTTCACGTTTTACCCATTTACGGGCAGCATCGCGTACTAGTTTATGCTCCTCTGTTAATAAATCATCAAGATTGTAATAATCGGGAGCTTCAAATAAATCGGGTTTCATAGTTTATTGATTAATAAAAAATTGTTGTCAAATTTAAATAAAGCAAGTGAATCTCTAACCTTTTTAAAAGAAATATTTTTCTATAAAATAGATCTAACTCTGTAAAAACAAGCTTGTAAGTTTTTAGCTTTGGAAAGGTAAGAATGAAAATTGAATTTATGTCCTATCAATGATTTAATTGTATATTGTTAAGGTTGTCTTCTAAAATACATATTGAGTACGTAACGGAATTTTAATTTTTTTATGAAATCAAAATCGCAAAAAATAGGATTACCTATTACGACGTCATTGGTTGTAGGAAATATGATTGGGGCAGGAATTTTTGTTTTACCTGCTGCACTTGCAAAGTATGGTAGTATAAGTATTTTAGGCTGGGTTTTTTCGGCAATAGGAGCATTAATTTTAGCTAAGATCTTTAGTAATTTCAGTAAAATTATTATCGGTAAAAGTGGTGGGCCTTATACATATTCCAAGGCAGGTTTTGGCGATTTCATTGGTTTTCTGGTAGCTTGGGGGTATTGGATATCCTGTTGGGTTGGAAACGCGGCTATAGCCGTTGCCATTATAAGTGCATTAAGTTTTTTCTTCCCAGTTTTAGAAACCAATCCTTATTACGCTGTTATTCTTGGTTTAGGATTTATCTGGTTATTTACGTGGATTAATTCTAAAGGGGTTAAAGAATCTGGCAGAATACAGTTCATTACCACTATTTTAAAGTTGCTGCCATTAGTTTTTGTGATACTAGTTGGCATTTTCTTTTTTGAGATAGACAATTTTCCAGTATTCAATTTAACCGGTGAGAGTAATTTGGCTACAATTCCTGTAGTTGCCGTCTTGACATTGTACGCTTTTTTAGGAATTGAAAGCGCAACCATTCCTGCAGAAAATATAGAACACCCGGACGTTACAATTCCGAGAGCAACCATGTTTGGAACCCTTATAACAACATTGGTTTATATACTTGGAACCATTGTTTTATTTGGAATTTTACCGGCAGATATATTACAAGAATCACCAGCACCTTTTGCAGAAGCAGGAAAAATTATTGGTGGTGAATATGCAGGCTATTTTGTTGCTGCCGGGGCGGCAATAGCAGCAATAGGAGCGTTAAACGGATGGATTTTAATAACAAGTCAGATACCTATGGCAGCGGCAAAGGACAATTTGTTTCCTAAGGTCTTTAAAAAGGAAAATAAAAATGGTGCTCCTATATTTGGATTGATTATTGGAAGTATTTTAACTTCATTTGTAATGTTGATGAACTTCTCTGAAGGGTTGGTAGCAAAATTTGAATTTATAATCTTACTCACCACACTTACCTGTTTGGTTCCCTATCTGTTTGTTGCGGCCGCCTATATTATAATCATTATTGAAAAGAGAATCCATACGCATAGTTTTATAAAAACATTTATGCTTGGTAGTTTAGGATTTGCGTATTCTTTATGGGCTATTTATGGATCTGGACATGACACTGTTTTTTATGGATTTTTATTGTTACTATTAGGAATTCCTTTTTATGTATTGATGAATTGGAATAAGCGTGAAAAATAAATGAAAACAACACATCACTCAGAGTACTTAAAGTTAAAATCGGTATTTATAAAACCATCTAAAAATGCATTTGTATCAAATATTAATTTAGACCAACAATGGCAAGAATTAAATTTCCTGTCTCAACCCCATTTTGATACTGCTATAAATGAATATAAAATTTTTGAAGATTTTATTAAAAAAAAAGGTATCGATATATACCATTTCCCTTTTGATAATACAGTTACCATAGACTCAATATATTGTAGAGATGCCTCTATTGCAACTAACTTTGGAATGATACTTTGCAATATGGGAAAAGTGGGTAGAATTAATGAACCTAAATCTCAAAGAAAAGTGTATAATGATTTTAATATTCCCGTTCTTGGTGAAATCAAATCTCCAGGAACTCTTGAAGGAGGTGATGTAGCTTGGTTGGATGAAAATACTTTGGCCGTTGGACATACTTACAGGACGAATGATGAAGGAATTTCACAATTAAAACAGTTATTAGAACCAAAGGGGATTGAAATTATTATAGTAGAATTACCACATTACAAAGGAAAGATGAATGTATTTCATTTGATGTCTATTTTTAGTCCTGTTGCAAAAGACCTGGCGGTGGTGTATTCACCCTTAATGCCAATTAAATTTAGAAACGAACTCATTCATAGGGGGTTTAACTTTGTAGAGGTTGCAAATGAAGAGTTTGAGTCTATGGGTTGTAATGTACTAGCTATAGCACCAAAAAAATGTATTATGGTAGCTGGAAATCCTAAAACACAAGAATTACTTATAAATGCAGGTTGTGAAGTTGAACTATATAAAGGTGAAGAAATTAGCATAAAAGGAGGTGGAGGCCCCACCTGTTTAACACGGCCTTTGTTAAGAACTAATTAATTACATTTTCAAGTAGAAATCCTTAACTAAAGAAATATAGGAATTGGTATAATTGTGTCTTGAAATTTCTATAGTCAAATGTTCAATTCTGGGTTCAATTCTTTCAAATGAAAATTCAAGCAAACTCCTTTTAATTTCTGAAGTTACGGTACCCTGAACCCTACATATTCTTTTTGGGAATAATCCGAACTCTAAAGCAAGAGCTATAAATTTTTTTTCTTCTTTTTTGGGGAGTATTAAAGCAAATACACCTTCTTCAGAAAGTAAATTAGAAACGACTTCGATTAATTTTTTAAAAGATAATGCATTTGTAAATCGAGCTATGTCTCTAGCTTCGTTTTTTGTTTTAGAATTCTCTGAATAAAATGGGGGATTGGTAATAATTAAATCTTGTTTTTTGTTTGATTCTTTGGCAAACTCTTGTATTGAAACATAGTAACAAAAAAGACGATCTTCCCAGGGAGAATTTTCAAAATTTTCGACGCATTGCTCAAAGGCATCCGGATTTATTTCAACAGCTTCAATAATTTCAGCTTCACATCGTTGTGCTAATTGCAAAGCAATAATACCCGTCCCGGCACCAATATCCAATATTCTTTGAGGCTTGTTCTCCAATGAAACCCAAGCTCCAAGAAGAACGCCATCAGTTCCAATTTTCATTGCACAACGATCTTGTTGTATGGTAAATTGTTTGAATTTAAAAGAGGAAGACATCTTTAAAGATACAAATCTATCAACCCATCAGGAACATCTAAAAGGATGATTTTATTTTCTCTATCCACCTTCTTTATGAAATCATCAATAATTGGAATAAGGATTTTTATACTTTCACGGTCTATTTCGAAAAGTGCTTGATCAGTATTGTCGTTTATGCCGGTTAGAGTCCCAACATCTCCAAAGGATACATCTTTTACAAGAAATCCAATAATTTCATGGTAGTAAAACTTATTTCCGGAAAGTTTAGGGAGTAAATTTAAAGGTAGATATAACTTAGAGCCTATCAATCTACTGGTATCGTCATCGTTGTCAACATCTTCAAATTTTACCCGTAATAATGTTGATTTATGAAGAACACTTTTTTCAATAAAAAAGGGAATCAATTTTTTATGTCTTTCCACATAAACAGATTCCAACCCTGAATACATTTCAGGGTCGTCAGTATCAAGTTTTATGAGTAACTCCCCTTTAAAACTGTATTTTTTAACGATTTTGCCTAAGTAGAAGCAATTCTCCTTTTGCATCGCTATAAATTTAAGTTTATTCTTCTTTCTTTGAAGAATCCTTGTTTTCTGTAACTTCAGCTGCAGAATCCTCTGTGCTTTCCTTATCAGGAGCTTTTTCGGTAGTAGCAGCCTCAGTTTCCTCTGTGCTTTCCTTATCAGGAGCTTCTTTGGTAGTAGTATCCTCAGTTTCCTCTGTGCTTTCCTTATCAGGAGCTTTTTCGGCAGTAGCAGCTTCAGTTTCCTCTGTGCTTTCCTTATCAGGAGCTTTTTCGGCAGTAGTTGCCTTCTTTTCTTCGGTG
>JADFOK010000015.1 GCA_022562895.1 Bacteroidota bacterium
AATTGATTTTGAAAACAGTGAAGGCAATTTAGGTATTGCAAATGCCTTATTCGAACACCTTTCGGCAAAGCTTCCTATAAGTAGATTACAAAGAGATCTAACCGATAGTACGGTTCTTAGAAATATGGGTGTGCCTATAGGTCATACCATTATCGCATTTCAATCTACCTTAAAAGGATTGAATAATCTTTTACTAAATGAAACCAAGATACAGGAAGATCTAGAAAACAATTGGGCGGTCGTTGCCGAGGCTATTCAATCTATCTTACGTCGTGAAGGGTATCCCAATGCTTATGAAGCTTTAAAAGACTTGACACGTACTAATGACAAAATTACTACACAATCCATCACTGATTTTATTGAAAGACTAGACATTTCAGAAAATATAAAAGTAGAAATGCGAAGTATAACGCCTTCCAATTACACAGGGATATAATAATTATAACACCTTGAGTATTTCCAATAAATATTTTGATAAGTGATCTTATTAATCTTTTAATTTATTCTGAGTTTTCGACTTCCCCATTGGATAAATACAAAAAAAAGGCTTCATTCCTGAAGCCTTTTCAATTACTATTCTATTTTTCTTTTACATATCGAATAATTTGCTAATTGTTTTTAAGGCAGATATATCTACATCCCCTTTATCAATCGATGTCATTAGTTTTATCATTTGATCAGGGCGCATATCCTCACCCAAAAGTCTAAATAACACAAAACCCCTTTCATTATCGCTTGCAAAAACAATAAGTTCATCTATGGCATCTTCTTCACCTAGATATTTAAGAGTTGCACCCTTGTTATTAGATCCAAATTTCACCAAGGTTTTATATTTCTCCTGATTGATAATATCCTTTAATTCCTGCTTTTTTAAGTCGTATTCTGCTTTATTACCCTCTTTTATTGGAAAAGCCACTACATTAATTTTTTTAACTGTTGCAAGAATATCTTTCTCTTCCTCAGTAAGCGAGTTACCATCAGTTTGTAATAAACTAGTTGCAATATCTATTTTCAAAAAACTGTCATCATCTTGTTTATCTACTAAATATCTTTGCAATGATTTTTCGTTGCTACAGCTAATCAATGTAAGCGCAGCTAAAGTTAATCCTATAATATATCTTATAAGTACCATTTTTTATGATTTTTTCTTGTCAATATTCTTTAATTCTTTGCTACCAGGCATGTTAAGATCATGTGTAAGTTTTGAAATCTTTTTTAAATCTATATTTCCTGTAATGCTCATAATAACGGTTCTTTCTTTTCCGTCAATATTGCCTGTTAGGTGCATTAACAGTTCACTTACAAAATTTTCGTTCTTACCTTCTTTAGAATAAAACTTAATGTTCTTTCCATCATCTTTTACTCTCATTAGTTCGGACAACCCTTTAGAATTGGCCACGTATGTCTTTACGGCAGCATCCATTCTTTTGGCTACAGAAGGATTATCTGTAGTATAAATCTTTATGTTATCAAGGTTATTTACCAATTCAAGATATTCCTGAGCTTCAGGGTCACTCGAGTTTAAATCCATTTTACTTAAGAGTTTAAACATGTTCTTGGTAATTATAACCGAGGTTACATCTTTTTCGTCTTCGAATGAATCAAATGCATTTTGAGCATTAACTAATATTGGTGTTATTAATAATGCAATTAAAATTGTTAACTTTTTCATACTAAATTATTTATTGATTAATGATTATTTTAAATATTTTGTTTTTGGTTACAGTAAATTGATCTAGAATTACCAGTTTCTCGGTACCTATATTAAAAGTTGAAGAAAGTAAAAGCATGGTTTCTTTCGTTTTATTAAACGCTAATAATGCTTCTTGTTCTTCTTGTGTAAAATTTGAACCTGAAAATATAAAACCTGCTATACCAATTACAACAGCTACCGAAGCAGCAATTCTATACCTCCAATTTCTTGATATCCCTGAAGATGCAGGCAAATTAAGTTCACGTTGAGAAACTTCCTCTTTTGCAAAATCTAATCCTACAAACAAGCTTTGATACACCGTTAAATGTGATGCTACATTTTTGCCTGTAAAATATTCGCGAAGTATTGCTTCTTGCTGAAGGTTGGTATTTCCTTCAAAATAATCTTCTAACAGGATTTCTATTCTAGCTAATTCCATAATTATATTGTTTTATTAACTGTTCTCTTACCGTTTTACGAGCACGTGACAATGTCACGCGAATTGTTGTTTCATTAATTTCCAGCATTTCGGAAATTTCAAAAAACTCAAATTGTTCTACATCCCGTAGCTGCATAATTATCTTTTGCTTTTCGGGAAGGGTTTCCATAATTTTTAAAACCAATGTTACACCTTCATCTGCTTCCAATTTTCGTTCAATGTTTTCTGAATTTTTATAATTGCTGTGTACAATTTTTAAATTCGATGCTTGTTTCGACTTTAATCTGTCCAAACAATAATTCTTTAACATTGTGATGGCAAATGCTTCGGGGTTTTTATAGTTCTTAATTTTATCCCTGCCACTCCATAATTTCAAAAAAACTTCTTGAACGGCATCTTCTGCTTCATCATTAGATACAAGTATTCTTTTGGCTAGCCTATACAGTTTATCCTTTATAGGAAGTAGGGTATCTAAAAATTCTTTTTGTTGCATTCTGGTCAGTATACTAGTTCTCATTAATTGTATGGGAAACCATACCGTTCTATTTCTACGACGAACTACTTTAAATTTTGTTACAATTTATTTTTAATTCGCAATATTGTACTAAATTTAGGAGTTTAAATACGTAATAAAAAAATCTTTTAGTAAATTCCAAAGTGAAAAAATCATTACCTTAAATCTATGAAAAAGAATATACTTTTAACACTGGTAGCTATCTCTATTATTTTTACCTCTTGTTTTGAAGATAAGGATGATAATCTACAAATTTCCTCCACATTAGATATACAGAGTTTTATTTACAGAGGGCTTAACTTTTTCTACCTTTACAAAGCCGATACCCCGGAACTGGCCGATGATGCCTTTGCTAGTGAAGGAGAACTTAATACTTTTTTAAGTACTTTCATTTCTCCCGAGTCGTTATTTAATTTTTTACTATCCCCTCAAGATCGATTTAGTCTATTGGTTGATGATTATATTGCTTTGGAAAATGCCCTTAGTGGAATAACAATTAACCATGGAATGGAATTCGGACTTGTTTTTTATCCTGACGGTAGTGGAAATGTTTTTGGTTACATGCGGTATATTTTGCCGGGATCGGATGCAGATGCCAAAGGTTTACAAAGAGGCATGATATTTAATACTATAGATGGGCAACAGATCAATGAAAACAATTTCAGTGACTTACTCGAACCAGATAGTTATATTATTGGACTAGCAACTTTTGATGGTGTAACTATAACCCCTACAGGGGAAAACATAACACTAGTTAAAACAGAGTATACTGAAAACCCGGTATTTATTACCAGAACATTCACTATTGAAGGTCAAAAAGTAGGATACCTTATGTATAATGCTTTTACAAGAGAATTCGATCCTCAGCTCAATGCTGCCTTTGGTCAGTTTCAAGCTAATGGTATTTCTTACCTGATAATAGATCTTCGGTATAATGGTGGGGGCTCTGTAGAAACCGCTATAGATCTTTCAAGTATGATCACCGGACAATTTAATAATCAATTATTTGTTAGCGAAATATGGAACGAAGACCGTCAAGCTGAATATTCAGAAAATAAACTCTTTAACAATACAATTTATACAGGTGAATCTATTAATAGCCTAAATTTAACTCAGGTATATATACTTACGACAGGGAGAACTGCTTCGGCAAGTGAGTTGGTAATTAACGGATTAGATCCCTATATTACCGTAACACAGGTAGGTGAGACTACTACGGGTAAGTTTCAGGCTTCCTTTTTATTATATGATGCTCCAGCACCTAGCTTTAGCCGAAGTCAAGCAAATCCTGGTCATACCTATGCCATGCTACCTTTAGTTTTTAAAACAGTGAATTCTGTTGGTTTTACCGACTTTGTTGACGGTCTTGACCCAGAAATACCTCTGGATGAAGATTTCTCTAATCTAGGTGTATTAGGCGATGTAAACGAACCTCTGTTAGCTGCTGCTTTAAACGATATTTTCCCAACAAGAAGTCGCCCGCAACCCAGTGGTATTCTTTATGAAGAAATCTCAGATAGTAAAGCACATTTACCAATATATCAAATTATGATAGCCGAGAATTAAATTTTCAGAATAAAAAAGGGATAACAGAAACTATATAAAACATAAAAGCACAGATTGTTAATAGGAATTGGTATTTTTTAATTTGTTATTTTTTTTAAAACTCCAAAGTAAAGCCTACTCTAACATTTCGCCCATGGGTTTGAAAACGGTACAACTCTTCATATTCCTCATCGATTAAATTGCTTAAATAAGCAAACAATTTTATATGATCTGTTGCCTGATAACCCGTGTATAGATCTAAAATCCCATAACTATCTAAAACTACGGATTCGGTTTGAAACGTATCGGAGTTAAAAAAACTATCATCACGCTTACTATTATATTGATAACTCAAACCCAAATCTACTTTTTTGCCTGGAGTAAACCCAATGTAAAGATTTGCTTTATGTTCAGGAATTCGCAATGCGAAACGTTCGTCGGCCTGAGTGTTTGTATAATTGGCTGTTAAATTTATTTTTTTACTCAATTTAACAAACACCTCAACTTCTACTCCACTAGCAGTAAATTCTTCAGATACGTTTTGATATTGGAAAATAAATAAATCGGGATCTATTAATACAAAATCCACATAATTTTCCTCATCACGATTAAAATACACAACACTCATCCTACTATTATTATCTGATGTAAACTCTATTCCCCCTTCAATAGTAGTATTCTCTTCGGGTACTAAATCTTCATTCCCAAATGAGGGTGCATATAACTGAAATAAAGATGGAGTGATATATGCCGTACTATAAGTACTTAATAATTTAAAATGATTTTTTCCGATAGGAAACACATATGACGGGTTAAAATTAAAAACTACATGAGTTCCGTAATTGCTGTGATTATTTATTCGTACACCTGTATTAATATTCAGCCCAAAACCTGAAATGTAAACCAAACTAACATAGGGGTCGATTATCTCAAACTTAGCAGTATCATCATCTATCGCTTGAATAAATTCGGATTCTCCAAATGGAACAGTAAACGAATTAAAACTACTAAAGTTCCCATTAATACCAGTTAAAATGCTAAGCTCATTGTTAAACTTATAAGTAGCATAAGCATCAAAAGTATATGATCTAGAATCAAATTTAGTTGGAAATGAGGATTCGATTTCGCGTGTAATCCAACTATAATTGTCATTGATTAAAAAGAATCCTTTTTTATATTTCCATACAAAATTACCTCCGGTTCTTAACTGTTCAGATATAGAAAGGTTGTCGGCATCAAAATAATTAAAATCATCAAATTCGGCCTTGTATTTATCAAAACTAAAAAATCGACTTAGGGTAATTTTATCAGTAATATTGTATCCAAGGTCAATTTTTCCATTATACCGATTGAAAACATCTTCGTCAAAATTTTCTTGCTCCTCTGGTGCAGTAACAGCCGATAATCCCTTAACAAATCGATTAGCAAAACTTGTGACGTAGAAAAACCTATTCAATGTTCCGTTTATATTTACATAATTAGTGAATTCTTCAATATCGTTGTCTTTATCATTGGCTGCGCGATTTGTTCCCAGAGTTGAAGTAATTCTCGCCGAAATCTTTTTTCCTGAAGCCTTCTTTGTAGTAATACTAATAACAGCTGTTCCTGCCCCGGATCCATATAACACACTCGATGCTCCCTTTACTATCTCAATACTTTCAATAGATGAAGCTGGAATAAGTCTTAAATCATAATCGTTGGCAATTTGAGATGGATCATTTAATTGTACCCCGTCTATCATTATTACAACCTGTCGATTTCTTCCACCCCGCACATAATATCCAAGATTTTGCCCTTCATTACTACGGTTACCATTAATTTCAATTCCAGATACTTCATTGATTACTTGAGCCAAGGACATACCAGATTTACGTTCTAAAGTTTCAGCAGTAATTTTAATGACTACTTTTCCACTGTTTTTACGAGCTATTGGAATTTTGGTGTCAATTATAACAGTATCCAGTGATTCTAATTTTTGATCCTGCTGCGCAAATAAAATTCCACCCAGAATATGGCAAAATAACAACACACTGCTTTTTTTCATTTAGAATTTAATAATGCGGAAAAAGATAGAAGTTTTTATATGCAAAAGCACACACACTCCCAAACCTTTATCCCGAAAGTTTGACAATAAATATAAATCTGGCAGGTCTCCTGGCTTGTCATTTGTGCGACCTTCCCGATAATCCCGAACTTGATTCAAGATCTTTTTAATAAACCTTTTTGGCTTACCGTAAAAAGATGTCGAAATAAGTTCGACACTAGCAGTGGTTTTAAAGTGTACACAACCCGCCTGAGGCGGATGACTTACAGTTGCGGGAACAGCTTCGGATTTAAACCGAATTCCCTTTTAAGGACTTTCCGATAATTCACGGGAGTACGTCCACCAAAATATTATACAAAAATAACACTTTAATTAATAGCCTAAAAAAACAAATACTATTATTTTTGAAGATGCAAAAATTACTTTTACTATTAATTTTCTTTTTATTAATTATCTCATGTAAGGAAGTTCAAAAGCCTTCTTCCAGTTCTACTGAAACTGAAAAAGCAATTCAAATAACTTATGCAAAAGGTTTTGAGATACAAAGTTTTAATGAATATAAAGTGATTACCCTAAAAAATGTCTGGCCGGGTTCCGAAAGAGAATTTAAATATGCATTAATTGAAAAAGGGGCTACGTTACCCTCTTCTGAAACCTTTGATGCAATCATTGAAATCCCTGTTAAGAAAATTGTAGTAACCTCCACGACTCATATTCCCTCCTTGGAAATGTTAGGTGTTGAGGAATCATTAGTGGGATTCCCCAATCTGGATTATATATCATCTATAAAAACCAGAAAACGTATTGCTGAAGACGCCATTGTCGAATTAGGTAGGAACGAAGACATTAATACCGAAGTTCTTATTAACCTATCTCCCGATCTGGTTGTGGGTTTTGCTGTAGATGGGGTAAATAAGACATTAAGCATTATTAAAAAAACAGGGATTCCTATAGTGTATAATGGAGATTGGACTGAGACTTCCCCACTTGGAAAAGCTGAATGGATAAAATTCTTCGGTGTATTCTTTAAAAAGGAAAAGGAAGCCGATAGTATCTTTTCAGAAATAATGACTCAATATTTAATTGCAAAAGAAAAAGCATTGAAAGCTAAGAATAGGCCAACAGTACTTAGTGGTGCTATGTATAAAGATGTTTGGCATTTACCTCAGGGAAATAGTTGGGCGGCACAGTTTATTGCCGATGCTAATGGTGAATATCTTTGGAAAGAAAGTGAAGGTACAGGGAGTCTATCCCTTAACTTAGAAAATGTATTAGAAAAAGGTGTAAATGCAGATTATTGGATTGGTCCAGGCTATTTTTCAAGTCTTCAACAATTAAAAGACACCCATAATGTATATATACAATTTGATGCTTTTAAAAACGAAAATGTCTACAATTTTACCAATAAAAAAGGAGAAACAGGAGGCCTTTTGTATTTCGAGTTAGCCCCTAATCGCCCTGATATAGTGCTAAAAGACATTATAAAAATCCTTCATCCGGAATTATTGCCGGAACATGAATTATTTTTTTTTGATAAATTACAGTAATGGAAATCACAAAAACGTACCGATACTATTTCAGCATCCTATTACTGCTTTTAATGATCACTTTTTTGGTGAATATAAGTTTGGGTTCTGTTGCTATCCCTTTTAAAGAAATCATATCTAGTTTGTCTGGTGGTGGGACTTCAAAATCTTCTTGGCAATTTATTATTATTGATTATCGACTGCCCAAAGCAATAACGGCAATGTTGGCTGGTGGAGGACTTGCGGTATCTGGATTGTTAATGCAAACCCTTTTTAGAAATCCATTGGCAGGACCCTTTGTATTGGGATTAAGCAGTGGAGCAAGTCTGGGTGTAGCTATTTTGATTTTAGGAGCCGGTACTTTCGGTGGTTTTTTAGGGGGTATATTACTCAGTTCATGGAGTCTGGTGATCGCTTCAGCCCTTGGTAGTTTTTTAGTTTTACTTGCTGTTTTATCGGTTACTATTAAAGTAAAGGACACTATGGCCATTCTCATTATCGGATTAATGTTTGGAAGTGTTACTGGAGCGGTAGTAGCTGTACTTTCATACTTTAGCGATGCTGAACAATTACAACAATACATCTTTTGGTCTTTTGGAAGTTTAGGTAATATCTCATGGGAAGGATTAATGATATTAAGTATTTGTTGTATTGCAGGACTAATCCTTGGTTTTATATCTATTAAGCCTTTAAACGCTTTGCTTTTAGGTGAAAATTATGCCAGGAGTATGGGGCTAAATTTAAAAAAGACAACCCTATTAATCATTTTAGCAACAAGTATATTGGCCGGGGGAATTACAGCATTTGCGGGTCCAATAGCTTTCGTTGGTTTAGCGGTTCCACATCTTACCCGCCAATTTTTTACAACTTCTAACCATTTAGTATTAATGCCTGCTGTATTGATTTGTGGAGCTATTTTAATGCTTATTTGCGATACCGTAGCACAACTTCCGTTTAGTGAATATACCTTACCAATAAATGCTATCACATCATTACTAGGTGCTCCTGTTGTGATTTGGTTATTGGTTAGAAAGCGAAAATTATTGTTTTAATGACTTTGGAAAAAAAACACAGCGTTATAGAAGCTAATAATCTAACCATTGGTTATCAAAGCAAAAAGAAAACTACCGTGGTAGCTGATGGAATTAATTTTTCTATTTATAAGGGTGAATTAATTGGTTTAGTTGGCGCAAACGGAATTGGAAAATCTACGTTGCTTAGAACAATTGCAGGTATGCAACCTGTTATTGATGGTATCATATATATAGATAATATTCCATTAAAAAAATATCACTCCCTGCAATTAGCAAATCAATTAAGTATTGTACTCACTGAAGCTCCGGCTTCAAGAAATTTAACAGTATTGGAATTGGTGTCTTTAGGCAGGCAGCCTTATACCAATTGGGTGGGGAAGCTTTCAGAAAAAGATAAAGAGACTATTCATTCTGCTTTACAAAACACTGAAACTGAAACGTTGGCTCATCAAAAATGCTTCGAAATAAGCGATGGCCAGTTGCAACGTGTTATGATTGCCAGAGCCCTGGCGCAAGATACACCTCTTATCCTTTTAGATGAACCCACTACGCATTTAGATATGTATCACAGAGCCTATGTGCTTAAATTATTGAAAACCCTTGCCAGCGATTCCGGAAAGACTATTCTCTTTTCAACTCATGAGATAGATTTAGCGATTCAGTTAAGTGATAAAATGATGGTTATGACTCCTGAGACTATTCATTTCAATACATCCAAAAAACTTATTGAAGCAGGTTGTTTCGAATCTCTTTTTCCAAAAGAGACAATACAATTTAATCCAGAAACGGGTCGGTTTTCAATAAAATAATAATATCACCTGATTTGACCTCTTAATAGACCGTTAGATTCCAACAAAGAATGGACGTTAATATATAAATTGTTGTTCAGGAAAATGACCATTAGATACAAGTATATTTTAATTATACAAAATTAATATAATGTAGAATTAAGTATCTTTACCTTAAACACAATATATGTCCGAATTCTTTTTTTATCTTATTATAGTTGTAGTTTGCTTATTAACAGGTGGTTTTATAGGGTTTCTTTTTGCACGTCTAAAAAACAAAGCAGAAACAGGAAAATTAGAAGAACGCCTTTCACAATCAAATCAGCAGGAAGAAAAATTAAAAAAGGTTGAAGAAAAATTTTCTGAAGCATTTGAAAATTTGGCTCATAAAATATTTGAAGACAGATCTGAAAAGTTTAAACAACAGAATAAAGAAAATATAAAAAACATTTTATCTCCCTTACAAGATAAAATAAAATCCTTTGAAAAGAAAGTTGGTGATTCACAAAAGGATAGCATTAGTATGCATTCTGCCCTTAAACAACAATTAGAAGACTTAAAACATTTAAACCAACAAATGAGTAAAGAAGCTATTAATCTAACTAATGCTTTAAAGGGTGATAGTAAAATTCAAGGTGATTGGGGCGAAATACAGCTTGAAATTTTATTAGAAAAAGCTGGATTAAGTAATGGAATTCATTTTTCTACTCAAGGTGGTTTCAGGGATGAAGAAGGAAATTTAAAAAAACCTGATTTCATTATAAATTTACCCGACAACAAACATTTAATAGTAGATTCAAAAGTTTCGCTAACTGCTTATGAAGGATATTATAGTGCTGAAAGTGAAGAATTAAAAGCTGAAAATTTAAAGAAACACTTGGTAAGTATTAAAAAACATATAAGAGAATTAGGAGAAAAACAATACACTGATCTTTATGGAATTAATACACCAGATTATGTTTTAATGTTTGTACCTATCGAAGCAGCTCTATTAATTGCTTTAAATGAAAACAATAAACTGTTTTTAGAAGCTTTCGATAAAAATGTTGTCTTAGTTTCCACCTCAACTTTATTAGCAACATTAAGTACTGTTTCTGCCATATGGAAACAGGAAGATCAAAAGAAAAATGTTTTAGAAATTGCACGACAGGCAGGAGCATTATACGATAAATTTGTAGGACTTGTGAATGATTTAACTGGTGTTGGAAAAAAGATTGATGATGCTAAAAAAGATTATTCATCTGCGATGAACAAGTTAGTTGATGGAAAAGGGAATCTTATTACAAGTGTTGAAAGAATTAAAAAGTTGGGCGCTAAGACCAAAAAATCGTTACCAGAATCGATCATAAAACGCTCTGAAGAGTAAGTTTAAAATACCCTAGCCAGGTTAAATCCGAAGAAAAAGTCACCATCTCCCCAATCTCCTGCTGCATTTATAATGAATCCTTCTTCGAACATGGCTTGTGCATTGGTGAAATGCATTTGAAAAACATGACCTCCGGTTTCTATATCAATACCTACAGATAATGGATTATTATAAACTGAATTGCTGTTTCTATTTAAATGAATACCGTAATCAAGATTTATACTCATCCTTTTTGATATTTTATACCTTCCTCCCACTCCTAAAGCATATTGATCGTTTTTTTCATCATAAAATAAAGTGTCCCCATTTTCTTGAACAACAAAACTTCGGGTTGCCAGATTTTCATGAATATAAGTGGGTGCTAAAAGCAAGGATAGATTTTCAGTAAACTTTTTTGATATAAGTATCTGTGAAGTATAGGTTAATTTATCCCTGAACTCAATATTTGGATATTGATCCTTCTTAAGAGAGGTGTTAACCGTAACCAAATTATAACCTACAATCGCTACCGGGAAATCACCCTTTTTTTGATGTTTCAATCTATATTTTGCATGTAATCCGTACTTTTTTTGGTTAGAACTTCTGGCTCCCCCAAGGTTTAGCCAATTTGTAAAGCCATAAATAAATTTGATTTGTGTTACGGATTGATCCAAGCCGAAAAGGTCATCAATACCATTTTTTACTGTACCAAAACGGTGGGCTATCACTAAATAAAAATCCTTTTTATATGCAAGTTTTGTAGATTCAAAATTTACAACTTTTAGGCCTTTAAAAGCAGCAATAACATTATTATTTATAATCGTATCACCCTCAAGCTCACCTAAAAGATCATCTTGAGAAAAAGTGAATAGTGGTAGTAGTAATAAAGCCAGGGTAATTTTTTTCATCACAATATTATTTAATTATGGTTGATTGATCTATTTTAACTATATCAAAAAGGTAATCGTATCCAATACATCTCCCTTTTATTTTTATCAGATCGTTTAGATTAACCCCTTGTACCTCTTCATCAAAACTACAATGTACACTTCCATCTATCGTAATAGAGTGAGAATCTAATTCTGAAATAATACCAAAAACCTGAACCGTACTATTTAATACCCCAGGTGATTCGTTTTCTTTAAACATCTCTAATAACTCTGCTCCGGTGACTTCAACTTTGGCTGTTTCGGTTTTAATATCCCTATGATCTTGATATATATAATTATAGGAAAAATAACTTACAATAATTATAACTATTACTATATAAAGAAGTTTTCTACGCTTATTCATAATCCAAAGAGTTTAATTTAGTTAGATTAAATGAAACTGAAACATTAATCTCCTCAGCTATTTTATTGTTTACTATTTTTGGGATTTTAATATTAAAATATTCTGGCTTTAATACAAAATTAGAAGTTAGTACAATAGAATTATTTTTTTGTATAATACTCACAGGAACCTCCAAAGATCTATCCACTCCATGAAGAGTGATCACTCCAGATATTGTATAAGTAATTTCTTTTTCAGATAAATCTGAAACATTGAAATCGAGTATTTTTCCACTAAATGTTGTTTTCGGATATTTTACAGACTCAACATAATTTTCATTAAAATGTTCTTCCATAAGAGCAACCTTAAATCGAAAACCATTTACCAAAGCTAAAATTGCAAAATCTCCGTTGTCTAATAGTATAGCACTAACATTTTTATTCTTGGCTATTACCTCTACAAATGAAGGGACTGATGCTTCGAAATTTAATTCTCCGCTTTTGGTCGTAAACTTATTTTGTGCATTTACTGAAATAAACACACTAAAAAAATATAAAAAAACAATAACTCTGTTTCTCATATAATTAATAGTTTTAGTTCTCTAACAAACCATCTTCATTCCATTGAAATATTTTATCTATGGTTTGTTGTGGTAATCGTGGTCCTCCAAATGGCATTAATCCATCTGCGCCTTCATTTCTACTTATCCTATCTAACAGATCTCTATTTAAAACTGCTTCCTTAACATTTAAGTAAGTAACTAGTGGCATAGGTGCACTATTTTGTGGAGGGTTTGTATGACAGGCACTACATATATTGTCAAAAGTAGATCTAACATCTTGATATGTTATGATCTCAGAAGGATCTGTTTCTTCAACAGGGATAAGGTCTTCAAATGTACTAGTAGTACAACTGCTAATTAAAAGAAGAAGAAGTAGTAGAAGACCGGATAACGGGGATCTCAAATTATTTTTCATTTACAATTATTAATTATAATTATATAACAGGGGGAATATTAAAAACCCTACTTTTAAACTATTAATAAACTAAATAATTCACCTGCACTTTTCATTTTTAGGTTAAAATGATTTTTAAATTTAGAAATTTATTAAACCTAAATATATTCAATTGGAAAATATACGTTTTCGGTATAAAAATAAAATCTTTATACCTAAACATTACTACAGAAGTATTATTTGTGAACTCCCATAGGAAAAATTTATAACAGGTTATAATAAAATTAGAGTTTTAAAATAAAACTTTATTTATCCAAAATCACCTGGATAGTATTTACTTTATCCCCTGATCTTACAGTTAAGAAATAAATTCCACTTTGGAAAACCCCCATATAAATATTGGTGGATTTATTTTTTACCGGTGCATCCATCAACATTTTCCCATTTATAGTGAATAATTGAACGGAATCGATTACATCATTAGAATCAATACGCAAGTAATCTTTTACAGGGTTAGGGTAATATTGAAAAGAAACTTCCTCATTATCATCTATCCCTAAAACTTCTGTAACTTCAATAACTCCTACCATGGGAATATGAATTAAGCAAAAATAAGGGTTGGTTCCCGGGGTATTAAAAACTCTTGAATACATAGATCCATTTGGTAAAATACCACTGTCAAAAGTATCTGTAGCCCCTATATCGGATGTTACCGAATGGAAAAATCCATCGGTCCATATCCAGTTTACAGTATCACCTTCATCAATTATTAAAGTTCCAGGGGCTGCCCCAAAAAACCAATTAATATTATGGGTGGTTTGTGCACTTAAAGAAAATGCAGCAAGAGCAAATAAAAGAAATGTAATTTTTTTCATGACAATAATTTTTAATTTTTATCTTTCTAAAGTACTAATAATTTTTTACTTATTTCTATAAAAAAATTTACTACTTACTTAAATACATTTTTCTTCGTGAATAAAGCTCATAGAATTTATCATCTTTTAAACTATCAATAAACAAAATACTTTCACCTGTACTCTTCATTTCCGGGCCTAATTGTTTATTTACATTAGGAAATTTATCAAAACTGAAAACAGGTTGTTTAATGGCAAATCCCTTAAGTTTTGGATTAAAAGTGAAGTCTGATACTTTATTATGTCCCAACATTACTTTAGTAGCGTAATTTACATAGGGTTCTCCATATGCTTTAGAGATAAAAGGAACGGTTCGAGATGCTCTCGGATTAGCTTCAATGATATAAACCATATCATCTTTAATTGCAAACTGAATATTTATTAAGCCCACAGTATTCAAAGTCAATGCAATTTTTTTTGTATGATCTATTATTTGCTGCATTACAAATTCACCTAAATTAAAAGGAGGCAACGTTGCATTGGAATCACCAGAGTGAACCCCACAAGGTTCAATATGTTCCATAATCCCAATAATGTATACCTCTTTACCATCACATATGGCATCTGCTTCAGCTTCGATCGCACCATCAAGGTAATGGTCTAATAATAATTTGTTATTGGGCATTTTTCGTAGTATGTCTACTACATGTTCTTCCAACTCTTTTTTATTGATGACAATTTTCATTCCTTGACCACCTAATACATAGGAAGGTCTTATTAATAATGGAAAATCTAATATATCTGCAAGATCCAAAGCTTCCTCAGCAGTTTCGGCAACCCCAAATTCTGGATATGGAATATTTATTTCCTTCAAAATCGTTGAGAAACTTCCACGATCTTCAGCTAAATCCAAGGATTGAAAACTAGTTCCCAAAATTTTAATCCCATATCGATCTAACTTTTCAGCAAGTTTTAAAGCGGTTTGTCCTCCTAATTGAACAATAACCCCTTCAGGTTTTTCGTGACGAATAATATCGTAGATATGTTCCCAAAAGACAGGCTCAAAATACAGCTTATCGGCTACATCAAAATCTGTAGAGACAGTTTCAGGGTTACAATTTATCATAATGGTTTCGTAACCTAATTCCGAAGCAGCTAATATCCCGTGAACACAGCAATAATCAAACTCAATACCTTGTCCTATTCGGTTAGGACCTGAACCCAACACTATTATTTTCTTTTTATTGGTTACTACACTATCATTTACAGCAAATTGTTTGCCATCAGCAGTTTCCATTTCATTTTCAAACGTAGAATAATAGTATGGTGTCTCGGCTTTAAATTCTGCAGCACAAGTATCAACTAATTTATATACCCTGTTAACTTTTAACTCTACTCTTTTATTATAAACCTTACTTTCAAGACAACCGAGCATATGAGCAATCTGTCGATCTCCATACCCTTTTTGTTTTGCTTCCAGCAATAATTCACGTGGTAAAGTATCGATTTTGAATTTCGATATTTCATTTTCAATGAGGTGTAATTCTTCATATTGGCGAAGAAACCACATATCAATTTTTGTTATCTCGTGAATACGACTTAAAGGGATTCCCAGCTTTATAGCATCATAAATTACAAATACACGATCCCAACTTGGATTTTCAAGTTTATCTATAATTTGGTCGTAATCCTTGTATCCCTTCCCATCAGCGCCAATACCATTTCGCTTAATTTCTAGAGATTGTGTTGCTTTGTGTAATGCCTCTTGAAATGAACGTCCAATTCCCATTACTTCTCCCACAGATTTCATCTGAAGCCCAATGGTGCGATCTGCACCTTCAAATTTATCGAAATTCCACCGTGGTATTTTTACAATTACATAATCTAAGGTAGGTTCAAAAAGTGCGGATGTAGACTTTGTAATTTGGTTATTCAATTCATCAAGAGTATAACCGATAGCTAGTTTAGTAGCAATTTTAGCAATGGGATAACCCGTGGCTTTAGATGCCAATGATGAAGAACGTGACACCCTGGGATTGATTTCGATAGCAATTATATCTTCTTTTTCGTCCGGACTTACTGCGAACTGAACATTACAGCCTCCTGCAAAATCTCCTATACTACGCATCATCTTTATAGCCATATCCCGCATTCGTTGAAAGCAAGTATCGCTTAATGTCATTGCCGGAGCCACTGTTATGGAATCACCGGTGTGAATCCCTATTGGATCCATATTTTCTATGGTACAAATTATAACTACATTATTATTGTTATCGCGAAGGAGTTCCAATTCATATTCTTTCCAACCTAGTAATGCCTTATCTATCAATACTTCGTGAATAGGTGAAGCCTCCAATCCTCTTGTAAGTAATTCATCAAATTCCCCTTCGGTATGTACAAAAGATGCGCCCGATCCTCCTAAAGTAAATGAAGGTCTTATCACAAGTGGAAATCCAAACTCTTGGGCAATTTGTTTACCTTTTAAATAGGAATTTGCAATTTTAGCCTCAGCCACAGGAACGCCTATTTTGGTCATTAGGATTTTAAATTTATTTCGGTCTTCTGTAATATTAATTGCGTCTATATTAACCCCTATAATATCTATATTAAATTCATTCCAAATTCCTTTATCCTCTGCTTCAATACAAAGGTTTAATGCGGTTTGTCCTCCCATAGTAGGTAAAACTGCATCAATTTCGGGATGATTTTTTAATATTTCAATAATTGATTTAGTTGTAAGGGGTAATAAATACACATGATCTGCCATTGAGGGATCTGTCATTATTGTTGCCGGATTAGAATTTATTAAAATGGTTTTAATACCCTCTTCCCGCAGTGACCTTAATGCTTGGGAACCGGAATAATCGAATTCACAAGCCTGGCCAATAATAATAGGGCCTGATCCGATGATTAAAATAGAGGAGAGCTCTTTGTTTCTAGACATTTACAAGTTGCTTTTTCAATGCACTAAAATTACGGTGCGTTAGGGTATAAAAAAAAGGTGTTGCTATTAAAACAACACCTTTTATATATAAGTTATTAACATTATTTTTTATGACGGATTTCAGAGGATACCGATATTTTTTTTCTTCCTTTTGCTCTACGTGCAGCCAGAACTTTTCTGCCGCTTACAGAAGACATACGCTCTCTAAAACCGTGTTTATTTTTTCTTTTCCTTTTTGAAGGTTGAAATGTTCTTTTCATTTTAATTAGGTTTAATCTTCTGAAAAATAATTACTATTGCTTTCGTTCCTAAAAGTCGGGTGCAAATATACAATCATTTTTTACTTTCTCAAATCAAAATTTTAAAATACTTCTAATTGTTTTTTATACCTTTGACAGGCCAAAATATATTCCATGTTCAACAAAAATATCAAATTAGTATTAACAATATTAATAGTTGCCGTAGGCGTTTGGCAATTCATAGAAGGCAATATTGGTAATGGTATTATGTATATTCTACTTTCTACAATATTCTTATTCTTATATTTTAAAAACGAATTGATTCTTCTATCATTCTTGCGATTGAGAAAAGAGGATTTTAAAGGAGCAAAAAAATGGCTCGATAGAATAAAAAACCCAAATTCGTCTTTAACAACTAAACAGCAAGGGTACTTTTATTATCTAAACGGATTAATGATATCTCAAACAAACATTAATGAAGCCGAAAAATATTTTAAAAAGGCAGTTAATCTAGGACTGTCTATGGATGCTGATATGGCTATGACAAAACTCAATCTGGCTGGAATAGCTATGTCTAAAAACCGAAAAAGAGAGGCGCAATTACTTCTAACCGAGGCTAAAAAACTGGATAAACACAATATGTTGGATGATCAAATTAAAATGATGAAACAACAAATGAAAAAAGCCAGTCAACCAAGACAACAATTTGGTCGCAGTGGCAGAGGTGGAAGGCGTTTCTAAAAGTCTTACTTTTTCACAGATAATATGTAAATTCATTCATATTTACGCTTTTTATCGTATTTATTGGTATTTAATCTGATTTTCTTATTTAATTAAATATTTTTTATATCTTTGTGGGTCATATAAATAACAATGCCTATGGGTGGAAAAATACTTTTATTCTTTGTATTGGTTTCACTTTCAGCTCAGTCTCAGGATATTGGGCCTGATGTTCTATTTTCTAAAGTTATAGGTGATAATATTAAAACCTATACTCTAAAATCACAACAAGCATATGCTGATGGAGATTATGAAAAAGCTAAATTTCTTTTCGATTCTTTAATTAATCATGTAATAAACGGAAGCTATTTAGATAATTTTAAAGTAAGAAAATTATCTGGGCGAACTATTCATTTTGATTATTTTAAAAAACCAATATTTTTATTGACCTATGCGTCATGGTGTACTCCGGGAGTTGGAGAAATTCCTGCTTTAAACGATATTGCAAATAAACATTATAAGGAAATAGATTTTGTTATTTTATTTTGGGACTCGAAAGAAAATTTAAAAAAAATTGCTCGAGAATACAATAATAAAATTACTATACTATACGTTGACGAAAAGGAAAATAAAAGTGATCATATTGTTGAAACATTGAAACATAGCCTAGGGTTTCCCACTTTCTTTTTTATTGATGAAAGCAAAATGATCTTAGATGTAAGACGTAGTGTATTAAATCAGTTTAACGATAAATTTACAATCTCCTTTAATCTTAATTACAATGCTTTTTTAAACGGAATATCATTATTAAAAAACACAGGTATTGAAGATTCAGGTTTGACCCTTAAAGAATAGAGCATACTACAGCCGTTTTCCGAAAAACTTTTTTAATACTTTTACAAGTAGTAAATTCACTCTACCAAATTCATTCAATAAGCATTTTATCAATTGAAATAGTTAACCAAAACCCAAAATAACCTCCTACTGAAAATTCAATAGCTATAACAATTACAAATTACCCACTTACAATGCCTTTGGTATAATAATTAAAATAATAAAAGAACAATGATAATTAGAAAATTTATCAATGCAATATTTATACGAATTTTATTATTTTTCTAATTTATAATATCCTTTTTCCGGAATTTCAATATAATATTCCTTTCCAGAAGCATTTTTTAAATAGGTATCACGTAACCAGGGATTGTGTAGTTTTAAAATCTTATAATTAATCTCAAACTTATGTGCAAAATCTGCAAAATCTGTTACTGCTGTATCAACTTTTACTTTATAGGTAGGGATTGCATCATATAAATCTTTTTCTCTAAAATTAAATCCATATTTTTTAGGATTTGATAGGATTTCTTTAAATGCTAATATCCTAAAAATATAGCGGCTGGTTTCATCGTTTAATAATAAATCATAGTAACTTTCGAAAGATTGTTGTCTTTTTTGTTGGTTGCTAATGCCAGCATTACCTGCATTGTAGGCTGCTGCTGCTAGTGTCCAGTTTCCAAAATTATTTTTAGAATCTTTAATATATTGGCAAGCTACTTTTGTAGCAAGTTCTAAATTGTAACGTTCATCTACATAGGTGTTTATTTCTAGCCCGTACTCCTTACCTGTTCCCTTTAAAAAATGCCAAAAGCCTGCTGCACCAGATGGAGATTGATTATTTTGCAATGCACTTTCAGCTACAACTAGATATTTAAAATCCTCAGGAATACCATACTCCTTTAGCATAGTTTCAATAATTGGAAAATACTTATGAGCTCTCTTAAAAATAAGTAACCCATTAGACTGCCAATAGGTATTAACAAGTAACTCTCTGTCTAAACGCTCACGAATATCAGGATTTTCTAAAGGTACAGACTCACCTGCAAAATCCATTTTCTCTGGAAGTGGTAAAGCATAAATATTGTAGTTATTTATAATTTTCTTTTCAAGATTATCATTAGTAGGAGCTTCCTGTACCGCATTTATATATAATGCGCATATTACAATTACTACTGCGACAATTCCAATTTTTGCTAAAGTTTTCATCCCCCAAAATTTTCAATAAAAATAAAGAAATAAGCTTATTAAATCATTTGCTTCCTGTTAATTTTCAATAATATTCAGTATTTCTGAAGAAATCCATTTCCCTTTGAACATAATCATTACATGAGTCTCTTCTTTTAAAACGATACAGTTATTAAGGTTTTTAACAGGTAATACAATATCATTATTACCATGTAAATGTATTTCATCATATATTACTTGTGTACGCTTCCTGTTTGACATTTGATAAATAGCCCAATCAATATAACTCCTATCTCTAACTGAAAGGTATTTTTGATTACGAGCCATTTTTTTATTTGTTTTTGGACCTATTTTAAACTTAGTAATATCTATTAGGTTAAGTATTGTTCTAGTAGGGACTAACTTATAAGCAAGAGTTTGCATATTGTAATTTTTTTGGCAACTCGAATTTGGTTTTAATACTAAAAATAATGATGAGTTTTTTTAAATTTAAAAAAACACTCATTTCCTTTGCTACTAAACCACCAAAAGAAACACCAGCTAGAACTGAATCTGGTTCGGTGACGTTTACTGCCATTTTCTTAGCATAATCGGAAAAAGATTCTTTTTTTTTGGTATTATCCACTCCAAAATATGAAGTATATATCTATCATCGGGAAAAGAAATGTTTTTAAAAATTTCTTTTCCGGCTGTAAACCCAGGAACAAAATAAAGGTGTGTTTTAGTTATGCCCATATGGCTTTAACAGGAGAATAGCAGTATAGCTCGAAAATTATTCGTAAATTTACAGTATAATGAAGTACAATCCTAACAGTATTTTGTTCATTATGAATACCTCACTAATAATACAACAATACATTAAAGCGATTCCCAGTTCATTATCACTCCTAATTTAATTTAAATCGACTCCCTATGATTGAAGATGTAGTAATAACCGACAATGAATTTTTGAGACAGTTTGAACTAGAAGTGGGCGATAATATGGCTCGCATAGAATATGCTTTACAAGATCGAAAAATTTTTCTAACAAAATACTGTATGTGTGATGACATGGAAGATCAAGGCTTTAGAGAAATTTTTATAAAAGCCGTATTCGAAGAAGTGAGAACACGAAATATACATTTGGTTCCAACCAGTCCTGAAATTGCTTCCTTTATGCGTAAAAACAGAAGGAAATATAAAAGTCTGCTTCCTATTGGAATTAATATATAGTTAATTGATGTTTTCTAATAATAACTACTGAATCTTTAAATTTGTAATAGATCAAACAGCTGAGCTTTAATTATCTAATTAAAAGTTTATTATTTCAAATTGAGAAACATTTATGAGCTCTAAATTAATATGATAAAACTATTGAGAGATTATCCTTAATCCATTACTTCCTCATTAACAAAATCAAACCGCACCAAACCATCGACATCAATTTCTGTTAGTGTAATGTCATGTAGGGTATTTACTAATTCAGGATTCCAGGGAGTTTTTACTTTTATATAATTTTCAGTGAAACCATGAATATACCCTTGTTTGTTCTCACCTTCAAATAAAACAGTACGTTTACTTTTCAACTGACTCTCGTAAAAATTTCTTCTTTTCTTAACCGAAAGTCCACGTAACATTTTACTGCGCTTTTTGCGTACCTTTAAAGGAATTTCCCCTGTCATAATAGCAGCCGGCGTGTTATCTCTTTCTGAATAAGTAAACACGTGTAGATAAGATATATTCAATTCATTTAAAAAATGATAAGTCTCCAAAAAATGATCATCGGTTTCTCCGGGAAATCCAACAATTACATCTACTCCTATACAAGCATTAGGCATAATATCTTTTATTCTATGTATGCGATCTTCAAACACTTCACGAAGATATCGACGCTTCATTAACTTTAAAATTTCATTACTCCCACTTTGTAATGGTATGTGAAAATGAGGAACAAAAGTTTTGGACTGAGCTATAAAATCTATTGTTTCATTCTTTAATAAATTTGGTTCTATTGAAGATATTCGCAAGCGTTCAATTCCAGATACTTTATCAAGTTCTCGTATTAATTCTAAAAAAGTATGTTCGTGATTCTTATTCCCAAATTCTCCTTTTCCATAGTCACCAATATTTACACCTGTTAATACGATTTCTTTTATCCCTTTTTCTGAGATTTCAAAAGCATTTTGTAAAACATTTACAAGGGTATCACTTCGTGAAATTCCTCGTGCTAATGGAATAGTACAAAAAGTACATACATAATCACAACCGTCTTGTATTTTTAAAAATGCTCGTGTTCGATCGCCAATAGAAAATGATCCTACATAAAAATTAGCCTCCTCAATTTCACATGAATACACTTTTCCAAAATCATTTTTGGACAAGTCATTTATATAATCTGTGATTTTAAATTTTTCGGTAGCACCCAACACCAGGTCCACACCGTTTACATCTGCAAGTTCTTGCGGTTTTAGCTGTGCATAACAACCTATAGCTGCAATGAAGGCATCAGGATTTGTATTCAATGCTTGTTTTACTATTGTTTTAAATCGTTTGTCGGCATTTTCGGTAACACTACAGGTGTTTATTACATAGATATCAGCCTTTTCAGAATAATCAACACGTTCAAATCCTTCAGAAGAAAAATTTCTGGCAATGGTAGAAGTCTCACTAAAATTGAGTTTACAACCTAAGGTATAAAAAGCGACTTTTTTGATAGCGTTCATTCTTGTATTTTTGACAAACAAGGATACAAAAATACGAACTAAATTCGGTTTCCAAAAAACAGATGATAAACAAACTTAATAAATTAATCATAACATTTTCAGGTAGTTGCATTTCTCTGTTAGCTCTTTCTTGCGATACTAAAGTAATTTCTGATCGTGACCATTTGGTATTTCGTTATAACGAACATAGCAATATTGGTACTTTAGATCCTGCATTTGCAAGTAATCCCCAAATTATTTGGCCCACCAATCAATTATTTAACAGCTTAGTGCAATTAGACGATTCTTTAAATATAGAACCAGATATTGCTAAAAGCTGGACGATTAACGATAGTACACTAACTTACACATTCATACTTCGTGATGATGTTTTTTTTCACAAGAATAAAGTTTTTGGTAAAGATTCAACCCGTACTGTAACCGCATATGACTTTGAATACAGTTTTAATAGGTTGTTAGACGAAAAAGTTGCCTCTAGAGGGCGTTGGGTATTGAATAATGTAGATGAATTTAAAGCTGAAAATGATACTGTTTTTTCAATTAGGCTAAAACAAGCCTTTCCTGCATTTTTAGGAATATTATCTATGCGTTATTGCTCTGTTGTTCCTAGAGAAGCAGTTGAATACTACGGAAATGATTTCCGTTCAAACCCTGTAGGTACAGGCCCTTTTGTATTTAAACTTTGGGAGGAAAATGTAAAACTGGTTCTAAGGAGAAATCCTATCTATTTTGAAAAAGATGAAGAAGGCAATTCCCTTCCCTATCTTGAAGCAGTTGCCATCACATTTTTACCCGACAAACAAAGTGAGTTCCTGCAATTCGCTCAGGGGAAAATCGATTTTGTTTCAGGACTTGATAACTCTTATAAAGATGAAATTGTAACCACAAGTGGTAAACTTCAAGATAAATATAAAGATCGCGTAAAACTTATCACTAGTCCTTATTTGAATACTGAATATTTAGGGTTCTTTATGGACGCCAAAGCCCCGCAAATTCAATCAAAAGCATTACGACAAGCCATAAATTATGGTTTTGACAGATTAAAAATGATTACCTATTTAAGAAATGGTATGGGTATTCCTGCTGTAAACGGATTTATTCCTAAGGGATTACCCGGTTTTGACAATATTGAAGGCTATTCTTACCAACCTGATAAAGCTAGGCAACTTGTAAAGCAATATATAGAAGAAACCGGAGATCAACATCCAAAAATTACCATTGGAACTAATAGTCAATATTTAGATTTGTGTGAATATATACAGCGTGAACTTGAAAAAATTGGAATTACCGTAACCATAGATGTAATGCCACCCTCTACATTAAGGCAAATGAAATCCTCGGGTGAACTTGATATATTTCGTGCTAGTTGGATAGCAGATTATCCAGATGCTGAAAATTATCTTTCTCTTTTTTACAGCCCAAATTTTACACCTAAGGGTCCTAATTATACTCACTTTAAAAATGAAGTGTTTGACAGCCTTTACGTGTATGCTCTTTCTATTTCAAATATTAACAAACGAAAACTAATTTACACCCAAATGGATTCTATTATAATGGCTGAAGCACCTGTAATACCTTTGTTTTATGATATGGCAATTCGTTTTGTAAGCAAGAAAGTAACCGGTTTAGGGATTAATCCACAGAATTTTTTGGTGTTGAAGCGGGTGAAGAAAGATAAATAATAATTCGTATTGAAATAAAATAATGATATCCCTTTCATCCTTTGACGTTATGGAATAATTACAACTGAGTTCTAACTACTTCCTATTTTCTTCTCCACTGAGATGTTTCCTCAAAAATATGTTCTAGTATTTTAGCCTCTGTTTCAGTGAATTCTATATTACGACGTTCCATAACAATTTTTGCAACTTCAAATGCTTTTTTCGTTAAGTAGGTAGAAAAACCAGCGCTTCCACCCCAACTAAAACTGGGGATAAAATTACGAGGGAATCCGCTGCCAAATATATTGGCACTTACACCAACCACGGTACCTGTATTGAACATGGTATTTATTCCGCATTTGCTGTGATCACCCATCATTAATCCACAAAACTTAAGTCCTGTTTTTACAAAACCCCCAGTTTCATAATCCCAAAGACGAACCTCAGCATAATTGTTTTTTAGATTAGAATTATTGGTGTCCGCACCCAAATTACACCACTCACCTATTACTGAGTTTCCCAAAAATCCGTCATGTCCTTTATTACTAAACCCAAAGATCACACAATTATTTACTTCACCTCCTACTTTGCTATGAGGACCTATGGTAGTCCCCCCATAAATTTTAGTGCTCATTTTTAAGGTAGCCCCTTCACAAAGGGCAAATGGACCTCTAATCATACTGCCTTCCATAATTTCGGTGTTTTCACCTATGTAAATAGGTCCATCAGTAGCATTAAGGGAACACAATGGTAATGTAGCACCTTGTTCGATGAATATTTGTTCATTATTGAAAGAGACGGTCATTTCAGGAATGGCTTGAGATTTCCTGCCTTTTGTCAATAAATCAAAATCTCTTTGAATAGCTTCTCCATTCAATTTAAAAATATCCCAAGTGTATTGAATACGTAAAATATCATTGTGTTTATATTTAATAACATCATAGGCATCAAAATCTACCTCCTGCCCTTCGGTAGTAAAAAATGCCAAAGGTTCATCATCCACAAATACAGCTTGATTTTCAGAAAGTCCTTTTACAATTTTAATCAGATCCTCGGAAGGAAGGAAGGAAGCATTAATCAATATATTATGTCCCCTTTCAACCATAGGAAATTTAGCAGAAAGATAATCCTCAGTAACAGTAGATATAGTATTACCTAGGTATTTTTCCCACTTTTCCCTAATGGTAAGTATTCCCACACGAATGTCGGCTACGGGACGAGTAAATGTAAAAGGCAATAATTGATTGCGAACGTTACCGTCGAATAAGATGTAGTTCATTTATTGGTATTTTACTTCAAATCTAAATAAAAAAAGCCTTCGATTTCTCGAAGGCTTCAATAATTATTATAAAATAAATATTACTTTTTAAATTTTGCGTATTTAGTTTTAAACTTATCGATTCGCCCAGCGGTGTCAATAAGTTTCTTCTTACCTGTATAATAAGGGTGTGAAGACCTTGAGATCTCCATTTTCACCAATGGGTATTCAACACCGTCAACTTTTATGGTTTCCTTAGTATTTGCTGTAGATTTAGTTAAAAACACATCGTCGTTAGACATATCCTTAAATGCAACCATTCTATAATTTTCCGGATGGATCCCCTTTCTCATTTCTTTTCTATTAAAAACTACTCGATTTTGAGTTCGCAAATTTAATCAATTAAACATAATTCACAATAAAATATTGTACTTTTTTAATGAGTGAAAAAACGCTAAATGATTTATTTCATTTCTGCCAAATGAGTATTTAAAGTTCTTTGGTTCTGTTGCGTTTTATTATCTTTGTCAACTAACAAACCAAACATAAAAAATAATACTAAATGGAAACTCAAAAAGCATCTGTTAAAAAAATTGCTTACAATTATGGTGTATATTTAGCACTAATTTCGATTATTGTTCTTGTAATAAAGTATATTTCAAATCTTGACGAAAGCTGGGTATTATGGGCAATCAGTACTCTTACAATAATTTCAATTTTCGTATATGGCATAAAGTCCTTTAAAAAAGAAAATGAAAATTATATTTCTATAATGGAAGCTTTAAAAGTAGGTTTAGCAATTGCAGCTATTGGAGGTGTTATTTCAGCGATTTATACATTTATTCATTATTCATTTATATATCCTGAGTTTATTGAAAATATTCGTGAACAAGCAATGTTAGAGGCTATGGAACGGAGTCCTAAAATGGATGAAGAAACTATGGAAAAGACGGAAATATTTATGAATTTCCTCACTTCACCTTTTATGTTTGCAACATATTCATTAATTGGTTCATTGTTTTTTGGGTTTATTATATCATTGATAACAGGAGCAATAATAAAAAGAGCCCGGACAGACATTTTTTAGGGTTAATATATTCCTTGATTTCTGGATTGATTTTCAAAAGGGAGAAACAAGTATACTAAATTATTTTTAATGAATCTTTCTATCGTTATTCCACTTCTTGATGAAGAAGAATCAATTCCCGAATTACACCATTGGATTGCTGGCGTTATGCGATCCAATGGTTATCTATATGAAATTATATTTATTGACGATGGAAGTGAAGATAACTCCTGGACACTAATAGAGGAATTAGCAAAGGAAAACCATGAGGTTAAAGGGATTCGATTTTTAGAGAATTTTGGAAAATCCCAGGCGCTTCATGCGGGTTTTGCAATAGCAGAGGGAGATGTTATTATAACCATGGATGCAGATCTGCAAGACAATCCCGAAGAAATCCCCGAACTCTATCAAATGATTGTCAATGATGGTTATGACCTGGTTTCAGGTTGGAAAAGAAAACGCTACGATTCTAAAATTGTTAAAAATTTACCCTCAAAACTTTTTAACTTAGCAGCACGAAAAACGTCGGGTCTTAAACTCCACGATTTTAATTGTGGCCTTAAAGCATATAAAAATGTAGTGGTAAAAAATATAGAGGTTACTGGCGAAATGCACAGATATATTCCCGTTCTTGTAAAAAATGCGGGCTTTAGCAAGATTGGAGAAAAAGTAGTATTACATCAAGCTCGTAAATATGGAGTTACAAAATTTGGTATGGAACGATTTACACGTGGATTTCTGGATTTAATTACCATTTCATTTCTTTCAAGATTTGGAAAACGTCCCATGCATTTTTTCGGAACCTGGGGAGCTATTATATTATTTGTAGGTATAGGTTTTGCATTGTATCTGGGTATCGATAAATTATTTATCAATCCAACTGGAAGACTCATTACCGAAAGGCCTCAATTTTATATTTCATTAACCGCAATGATCCTTGGAACACAATTCTTTGTAGCCGGATTTTTAGGTGAACTTATTCTTCGGAATAAAAAAGAAACTAAAAACTACATCATTAAAGAGCAAACAAACATCTAATAATCGTTATTTTTGCAATCTAATTCATTAGGATGATATACGTAGATCCGATAATTCTTGATCGAGTTAATGTTTGGCTCACTCCTTTTTTTGATAATGAAACTCAACAAAAAATAAAAGACCTCATTGCTTTCGAACCTGATACTTTAGAGGATAGCTTTTATAAAAATCTGGAATTTGGTACTGGCGGGATGAGAGGTATCATGGGGGTTGGTGACAATCGAATTAATAAATATACCCTGGGGAAAAACACTCAAGGAATTTCTAACTACCTAAAAAGACAATTCCCAAAAAAAGAAATAAAAGTTGTTATTGCATACGATTGCAGACATAACAGTAAAGAACTTGCAAAGTTAGTTGCCGATGTGTTTTCGGCAAATGGGATTCAGGTTTTTTTATTTTCCGAATTACGGCCTACCCCAGAACTCTCCTTTGCGGTAAGACATTTAAACTGTCAATGTGGGATAGTGTTAACTGCCTCACATAACCCCCCCGAATACAATGGGTACAAAGTGTACTGGGAAGATGGCGGACAACTAGTACCACCTCAAGATGCTGAAATAATAGATGAAATCAATACCTTAAGCTATAACGAGATCCTTTTTAAAACAAACAAAGAGCTTATAAAATTCATAGATTCTGATATTGATAAAGCATTTGCTGATGCCTCCATCAAATATGGAAGTTATAATACATCACAACAGGCAAAAGACGATTTGAATATTGTTTTTACCTCTTTACACGGAACGTCCATTACCATGGTTCCGAGGGTATTAGAACAAGCTGGTTTTAAGAATGTTTCTCTAGTTGAGGCACAATCCCAACCTGACGGAGATTTCCCAACCGTAAAATCACCCAACCCCGAAGAACCCGAAGCGTTACAAATGGCCATAGATCTGGCCAAAAAAGAAAATGCGGATATTGTAATTGGTACTGACCCAGACTGTGATCGCTTGGGAGTTGCCATAAGGAATCCCGACGGTGAATATTCAATTCTAAGCGGAAATCAAGCAATGGTACTTAAAACCCATTTTCTATTAAAACAGTGGCAAGAGCAAGGAAGGCTCAACAACAAACAATTTGTTGCGTCTACAATAGTTTCCACACCATTGATTAGAAAAATTGCTTCAGATTTTAGGGTGATTTACAAAGAAGGATTGACTGGTTTTAAATGGATTACAAAAATGATCAAAGATTTTCCAGAACTTGAATTTATAGGAGGTGGTGAGGAGAGTTTTGGTTATTTAGTTGGTGACTTTGTAAGAGATAAGGATGCCGTTACCGCTACCCTACTCGTCTGTGAAATTGCTGCACAAAAAAAACAATCTGGTGGTAGTCTGTACCTATATCTACAATCAATTTTCAATCAATATGGATATTACAAAGAACATCTTATTTCATTTGTAAAAAAGGGAAAGAAGGGAGCCGATGAAATTTCAGAAATGATGAAATCCTACAGAGAAAATCCTTTTATTGAAATTGCCGGTAGTAATGTAATCCGATTAGAGGATTACCAAAAAAGAGTGGCTAAAAATATGGAAACTGGGAACCCGATAACTGTAGGGACAGAAAAAATAGATATTCCCATTTCAAATGTTCTTATTTATTACACTGAAGATGGTAGTAAGATAGCTATTCGTCCGAGTGGAACTGAGCCTAAAATAAAGTTTTATATTAGCGTAAATTCTAATTCTGTAGATAGTGTAAATGCTGATGATTTTCTTCAGAAAAGAATTGATAGAATAATATCTTCTTTAAAAATTGGTTAAATAACAAAATGAATTATTTTAAAAAAATATTACGCTTTGCATGGCCTTATAAAAAATATGGAGCATTAAACATTGTCTTTAATATCCTATATGCACTATTTGGAACATTAGCTATGGTTTCTCTATTTCCCATGCTGTCTGTTTTATTTGGTCAAACCAAGAACATAACAACAAAACCTATCTGGTCTGGAATTTCTAATATAAAAGATTATTCAGAAAACTATCTGAATTATTTTGTAACACTGCGAGGAGAACAGGGAACAAATGATGCATTAATCTTAATGGTTATTTTAGTGATCTCCATGTTTTTTTTGAAAAATCTATTTAGGTATTTGGCTATGTACTTCATTACATTTTTACGAAATGGAGTTTTAAAAGACTTAAGAAATGAACTTTATAACAAAACAATAAATCTTCCTATTTCATATTATTCCGAAAAAAGAAAAGGAGATACTATTGCAAGAATTACTTCAGATGTATTAGAAATTCAACATTCCTTCCTTTCTATATTAGAACTTATAGTTAGAGAACCTCTTACAATACTATTTACAATTTTAGCTATGCTTCTTATAAGTCCTGAGTTAACTTTGTTTGTATTTATTTTCATTCCTATATCGGGATTTATAATTTCATTAATAGGCAAATCGTTAAAACGAAAATCCGATAAAGTACAGAAAGAACAAGGCCTATTTCTCTCAATTCTTGAAGAAACTCTTGGAGGTTTGAAGATTATTAAAGGATTTAATGCCGAAAAATTGTTTGGTGCTAAATTTCAACAATCTACCCAAAAGTTCTATAAGTTTTCAAACAGTTTGCTTAATAGACAGAATTTGGCATCTCCAACAAGTGAGTTTTTAGGTATTACTGTAATTGGAATTTTATTATGGTATGGCGGTCAGATGGTTTTAGTGGATAAAACACTTTCAGCTGAATTATTTATTACCTATATGGGCTTGGCCTATCAAATATTAACTCCTGCAAAAGCAATCAGTAGAGCAAGCTATGCTGTTAAAAAAGGAAATGCTGCTGCAGAACGTGTATTGGAAATTCTTGAAACAGAGCCTACGATTCAAGATGCTCCAAATGCTATATTAAAAGAAGATTTTAACCAAAGCATAGAAATGAAAAATATTTCTTTTAAATATAAAGATAAATGGGTGTTAGTTGATTTTTCATTAAAAGTTCCAAAAGGTCATACGGTTGCATTAGTAGGACAAAGTGGTAGTGGTAAAAGTACTATTGCCAATCTTATTACTCGTTTTTACGATGTTAACAAGGGCTCAATTACTATTGATTCTGAAGATATTAGAAATATAACCCAACATTCTCTTAGAAACCTGCTGGGATTAGTAACACAAGATTCCATTTTATTTAATGATACTGTAAAGGGTAACTTATTGGTTGCGTATGAAAAGGCTACTGATGAAGAAGTAATTGAATCTCTTAAAATAGCAAATGCCTGGGAGTTTGTAAAAGAGCTACCCTATGGTATTGAAACAAATATTGGCGATAGTGGCAATAAATTAAGTGGTGGACAAAAACAAAGATTGAGTATTGCAAGAGCTGTACTCAAGAACCCTCCAATCATGATACTCGATGAAGCAACTTCAGCTCTTGATACCGAAAGTGAACGTTTGGTACAAAAAGCCCTAGAGAACATGATGAAGAATAGAACTTCGATTGTAATAGCACACAGACTTTCAACCATACAAAATGCAGATAGCATTGTTGTACTTTCTAAAGGAAGGATTGTAGAACAAGGTAGGCATAAAGAATTATTGGAAAACAAAGGAGTATACTACAATCTTGTAGAAATGCAATCTTTGGTGTGATTTTTCAATTTTATTATTATCGATTATTTATTATTTCGAAATACTTGAATTTATTAAATTAAAAAAGAGCGGTGGAACACCGCTCTTTTAAAAAGTACAACCATTATAATTGGGGCTCATAATGATTGTATATTTATTAGGTATGGTTCAAATATATTTTTTTTTTTTTAAACTACCAAATAAATTATGCTTTTATCTGTTTTTTTTGTATTTAATCGATTTTATTATTATATAATTCAATTATTTCCTACAGTATTATTTGATAATAAATTAAAACTAAAAAACGGACCTGTCCCCGTGACGGCCCGTTTTAACTGGTTTCTATCACAGTTGGGGCTGATAATAGAGAACCTATGCATAACAATTTTAAGTAAACATAGCGTTTTTTTTCCTACAAAAAAAATAAATTTTATAATTTAACGAGTAAAAAATGCATTTTTAATGGTGTTTTTGTGTTTTTTAGCCTTTTTAAATTAAAATAATCGGAAGTCATTAAACCTTCAAATGTTAATTTAGTCATACCTTTAAATAAATATAATTCGTGGTTGAAGAAAAAGAATTAGTTTCTGCATTACAATCAGAACATCAAAAAGATGCAGCATTTAGGTCACTTTTATCGCAATACAAAGAACGATTATATTGGCATATACGTAAAATTGTGCTCAATCACGATGATACAGACGATGTTTTACAAAACACATTTATAAAAATATTTAATAACATAGGCAAATTTAAAAGTGATAGTAAGTTATACACATGGATGTACCGCATTGCGACCAATGAAGCGATAACCCTTATCAACAAAAAGGCAAAAAAGAATAATATTACTATTGAATCTGTTAAAGATCAAGCATTATCAAATCTAAAAAGTGATGTTTATTTTGAGGGAGATGCAATCCAACTTAAATTACAAAAAGCAATTGCTACCCTGCCCCAAAAGCAACAATTGGTTTTTAATATGAAGTATTTTGAGGATCATACCTACGAAAAGCTTTCAGAAATATTAAACACTTCTGTTGGGGGATTAAAAAGTAGTTACCACATTGCGGTAAAGAAAATAACAACGTATCTTAAAACTAATGAAACCTTTTAATATTTTTAAGGTCTAAGGAACAAATGGAAGATAAAAAACACAAGCACGGATTTAATACTCCTAAAGATTATTTTAAGGATTTTGATGACCGTTTATTTAGTAAACTAAGTGAAGGTTATATCCCTAAGAAAGATGGGTTTACAGTACCTGAAGGGTATTTTAACCTGTTTGAAGAAACTGTTTTAAATCGTGTTAAAAATATAAAAGAACAACCGAAAGTTATACCTATTTTATCAAGAAAAACTATTACCTATGCAATATCCATAGCTGCATGTGCTGTGCTAGTGTTTTCAATTATTAATACTAATGCCTCTAAAATAACGCTTGATAATTTACAATTTACTACCATAGAAAGTTATATTGAAGATGGTAATTTAAGTTTCGACTCTTATGATGTAGCTTTATTATTAAATGATGAAGACCTAGAAAATCTGGTTTTCGATGAAGAAATTTTTTCTGAAGAAACCTTGGAAAAATATCTTTTAGAAAATATAGATGACACTACATTATTATTAGAATAAAATAAAAAACAATGAAAAAAATAGTATTGATTCTATTTCTTGTAAGCACAGGATTATACGCTCAAAGACCTAATCAAGATAGAATGAAAGCATTTAAAACGGCTTACTTAACCGAACAATTAGATTTAACATCTTCTGAAGCTGAAAAGTTTTGGCCGATATATAATTACTTTGATAATAAATTAAAATCCCTTCGGAAAAAAGAAAGAAGTGAAGTATTTAGTAAAGTAAGAAACGGGGGTATTGAGGCATTAACAGATAGTGAAGCCATTGCATTAATTGACAAAATGTTAGAAATGAAGACCACCGAACTGCAATATCGTAAAGAACTCGTAAAAGACTTACTAAAAGTATTATCACCTAAAAAAATAATAAAGCTCAATAGAGCTGAAGAAGAGTTTAAAAAAATGTTGCTTGAAAGATTAAAACAGCATAGAGGAAAAAGAAATTAGGTTTGTAATGAAGGAGTGCTTATAAAATAATGCTCCTTTTTTTATTCTTTAAAAATTAACCTTGATATTTTATTACGCCCGGAGGCAAATGCTAAGGTGTCGTTTACAAACTCAATAGCATAAAAACCTTCATTAGAAAGTTCGATCCATGTATCTCCAGAATCATTGCTAAAAGAAATACCCAACGAACCTACAGCTACTAGCCCTTTACCCTTACTACCCGGCACAAATCGCACAGAAGATCTATAGCCCGGGCCTTTCCCATTGCTTACTAGATTCCAGGTTACTCCGCCATCGTAAGTAATTGCCTTATTCCCTTCATTATATTTCTTATCCTCCCAGTTTCCCCCAAAAATAATACCCTTTTTTTCATCAAAAAAGTCGATGCTGTAAATACCAGTCATAGCTTTTCCCTGTATAATTGGTGTATCAAAAACTTTCCAGGATTTACCTCTATCAGACGAATGAAATACTCTGGCTCGTAATCCCCCAGTAGCAATCCAAACATGGTTTTTATATAAGGCTATGTTCGAATTACTTGCTGCAAAAGCAGCCTCACCAATTTCAGATTTTGGAATAAGATCACAGGGAAGTTTTTTCCAATGATTCCCTCCATCTCGGGTGATAATTATAGACAGGCAATCCTCGGTTGGATCCCCCATGGCAATACCTTCTTTGTCATCCCAAAAAGCAATAGCATCATAAAAGACTTTCTCGCTTTTTTCGATGTAAACTTCTTCAATATTTGTAGCTTCTTTCTCATTAAATCCAATTTTATACAACACACCAGGGCTAGCAATGCTCAAAACAAATACGGCATCATTAGTAGCAGCAATTGCACGAAAATGAAGTAATGAATCTTCATACTTTATGGTGGCTAATTTAGGAGTTAACGAATCTATAAGCCCTATTCTGCCAGCATTGGCAGCAAACCACACTTTATCCACGCTTATTGGGTTAATAGCACGTATGCTTAAACTATCGGTAAACACTCTTTCAATAGTTACCGAAGTAAACTTTTTTGCAGGATTGATTTCACAGGAAAATAAAAGTATTGAGATTAATAAAATGGGTAGAATTCGCATCAATTATTTTTTTTCCAAAAGTAAACAAAACTATTTATGCATTATGATACCTTTGCAATCAATTTAAATTCATGAAACTTCATCGCAATCTGGTATTTGCAACCGTAGACTCACTACATCTTATATTCAACGAAAAGAAGCAAGCCGATAAAGTCCTTAGAAATACTTTAAAACAAGACAAACGATGGGGCTCCCGAGATCGTAGCTTTATTGCCGAAACCACTTACGATATTGTTCGTTGGAAACGTTTATATGCCAAAATTGCTGATGTAAAAGAACCTTATGACAGAACAAATCTATTTCGTCTTTTCTCAGTATGGGCAACGCTTAAAGGTATTTCTCTCCCAGATTGGAAACAAATTGAGAAAACACCATCTAGAAGAATTAAAGGTAGGTTTGATGAACTTTCAAAAATTAGAAAATACAGGGAATCAATTCCCGATTGGATTGATGAATTAGGTGAAAAAGAACTCGGAAAGAAATGGGATGCAGAAATTAGTGCTCTCAATAAATTAGCAGACGTTATACTTCGGGTTAACACTTTAAAAACTACAGTAGAGCGAGTAAAAAATGTATTATTTGATGATGGTATTGAAACCGAAACATTAAAGGGGTATCCGCAGGCACTTAAACTTAAAGAACGTACCAATGTATTTATTACGGAAGCTTTTAAAAAAGGATGGTTTGAAGTGCAGGACGCATCTTCACAAAAAGTTGCTCAGTTTTTAAATCCGAAACCGGGTACTCGTATTGTTGATGCCTGTGCAGGTGCAGGAGGAAAAAGTTTACATATTGCCTCCCTGATGGAAAACAAAGGACAAATTATAGCTTTAGATATTTATGAAACCAAACTCAAAGAACTCAAAAGGAGAGCGCGTAGGAATGGTGCTCATAATATTGAAACCAGAGTAATAGATTCGACTAAAGTGATAAAAAAATTAATAGCCAAGGCGGACAAAGTATTAATAGATGCTCCTTGTACAGGATTGGGTGTTCTTAAACGAAACCCCGATACTAAATGGAAATTACAACCCAAATTTTTGGAAACTTTAATCGAAACTCAAAGTAATTTATTAGATTCTTATTCCCGGATGGTAAAACCAGGTGGACAACTAGTTTATGCAACTTGTTCTATATTGTCATCGGAGAACGACAAACAGATAAAGAATTTTCTACATCGCAAAACAGGACAAGACTTTACTTTTGTGAAAGATGAGATTATCTACCCAAGTATATCAGGTTTTGATGGTTTTTACATGGCCTTATTACAAAAAAAATAATGATAAAGAACATCTAAAAAAAGCGGGCATTACCCGCTTTTTTAATATAAAATAATTACTTAACAAGAACCCGTATATTGGTTGAGAATGTTCCATTTGAAATTTTAACAAGACGCCTTCTTGCTTTAATAAATAAAATCTTTATTTTACAATAATCCTACCCGTTTTAAAAGTTCGAGTGGTTTGCCCTCCAACTCTTAACAGATAAATACCACTAGCGGCATAAGACATATCTAACTTTAATTTATATATATTACCAACCTTCGGTACCATTTTAAATCCCAGTTGCTGTCCTAATATATTGTATATTCCTACATAAGCCGTTCCATCATAATCAGATGTCATATTAATTTCAAATTGATTATTACCCAAAGAGGTAATAATCAATTCAGAATTATTAATCGCAAAATCATCCACGCCTAAAATTCCATTATTAGCTGAATAATCTTCTGTTTCTCCATATTGTGTTACTTCACAGGCATCATTTGGTACAGGGGCATTCCAATTGGTTTTTGCGCGCATTATGTGCTGACCAGGAGTAGCATTAGCATGCACTACTAGATCAAAGGTTTCTGTATAGGTGCCTTGTCCCTGCCCAGGTGCTATTATATGATTAAACACAACATTTTCATCATTTGTAAAAGTAGAATCATCATTATAATCTATCCATACACTTACATATTGATTTCCCCATCCAGTTGTAACCGTTAAATCATAGGTTGTGCCTGGCTCTAAAAATGCAACAAGATTTGTAAAGTCAGCATATCCCTCACATCCAGATGGGTTGTTTATTTCTTGAATTTGAAATAATTGGAATCCATCTCCAAAGGAACAATCCATACTTGGTTGACAGAGTACATTTTCTATAACAACCGAAACTTCATCATTTGAAGGGTCCTGATCTCCAGCCAAGGATGTTGAAACAGTTAAATTATAAGTTCCTAAGACAGAAAAATCAGCTGTTTGTGTAAAATCGTATGTAACTTCTTCTTCAGAAGTGATAGACCCCGCAAAGGATTCCACTACTGCTGGAGCACCATCAAGAACATATTGTACATCAAAATTAGACTGGGTAGATGCTCCAAAGTTTTTAACGGTAACAGAAATTGTTTCTGTACTACCTAATCCTGAACCTGATACGGGAGCAGTAATTTCAAGTATACCCACATCATTTGCGAACAAATGAATTACATTTTTGGTAAATGTATCATTGGGTGTGAACTCATCTCCAGATAAATTTGTTTTAGCCTCTATAACATACGTTTGCCCTGGATTTGACAGGTCTATAGTTTGTGCAAAAGTATACGTTGCTGTATCATTAGCATTGATATTTCCTGTAAATACTTCTGAAGCAACTAAATTACCATCAACTCTTAACTCTACAGGAATGTTTGATTGTGAAGCTGATCCGAAATTACGAATGCTTATTTCTACCGATTCAGCATTGGTTAAAATACCATTATCAGGGCTAATAATATTATTTACACCTACATCGGCTATAAAGCCTCCACTAAGTGAAAATGATGCAATTTGTGTTCTCCATTGGTTATTCGCTGAAAAATACTCGGCTGTATGCCAGAATGTAAAGTTATTAGGATCCATCGTAAGATGAGAATAATCACCAAACCTATTAGAAGTTGTTTGTACACCTACGCCATCTACAATGGTTGTTTCAGCTACGGTCATCATTCCAAGAGGATCTCCGTCAAATCTTCCGGTAAATCTTATCCCAACAGGAAGCGTTGCACTTGCAATATTAAATCCTAAGCCTATATTACCGGCAGCATCTATAGCAGCACTACCCATAAATCGGCTATGCCCATCTGCAGGAGCATAGGTTCCTTCCTGATAAATAACCCAAGGATTTGTATTGTCATTTCGTAATTCGATCCAACGTACACCCGAAGTATCATTCCCATCGATATCAGTATTAAAAGTTATTATCCAGGAATTGTGAGTTCCAAAACTTCTATAGTTGGCAGCAAATGAAATAACACCACCTATCATATCAATTTTATTAGTTGTACCGGGTTGATTAACATCTCCAGATCCAAAAGGAGCAAATACCGAATTAAATGGATCCGTAGGAATTTCTAATGGAGCAGAAATAGTTGAGTTTCCTATAATTGCCCAATCAACATCTATTTCCCAAACTTTTAAATGATCAAAACTCACTCCACCCCAACCATCATCTTGAAGATATACAATGTATCCTGGCACATTTGCAGGGAATGTTGTTCCTAATAGATTTGCAGGTTCAGGGCTATATACAGTATTTGTATTTTGTACAGATCCCGGAAGTGGAAATCCAACAATTTGTGGATTAGGTCCCCCAGCAAGTATAACATCTCTCTCAATTGCATATACTTTATTTGTACCCCCTTTGTTGGCAGTTAAATAATAGCCATCCGGCCAAACACTATAATGTGGGTAATCTGGAAATGCATCCAAAGAAAATTGATATACATTATAGGCTCCGGTTGGATCATTCGTGTCAGAAACTCCTATCGCCAAAGAATTAGATAAAGACCCAAATTCACTTACAAAATAACGATCTGCCAATTGATCGTACATAACAATAGGGTCTCCTGCATTAGATCCAATACCTAAAAAAGCACCTAAGGAAGTAGGGCCTGCTAAAAGGGTTCCTGTCTTATCAAATATCTTTACAAGTGAGTTCACAGCATGTACATAGTGATTTGGACCTACAGCTCCGGTAGGGTCTGGTGGTAAAAATCCAGATTCAGAAGAAGAAACTCCAATAAAGTTTTGTTCTAATGGAAAGCTGGTAACGCCACCAAAATCTCTTTGTGCATTTGTATCTATTCCATTGGGCAAAGCATCTGCATTAACCTGTTCATGAAAACGAGAACTGTTTGGAAAAATGGTTAGTGTTCTTGGATTACTAAGGTCTTCTTGTATGGTAGGGAAATCACGTAGTGGAATTGTTTTACCTATAAAAGTTCCAATAATAATTTCATCAGGGGGAAAGGTCTCCTGAGCTATAAGTTCAGTACAAAAGATTAGTACTAATGCTAAAAGTAAATTTTTTAATTTCATAATAATATTGATTTTTTTAAATTTATCCGCAATGTAAGTCATTATTCCTTATTAGAAAAAAACTTTTTTAATCATTAATTTAATATATATCTAGTATAAATATAATTACCTTTGGGCTTTAAAATTTGCATCAAAAAAATACGGGATGATTCACTTTTTTGGAGACGTAAAAAATATTGTTTTTACAGTACAATCCTACATCCCACTTTCAAACAAAGACATAGAAAAATTACAATGGTTATTTGCCAACCAACCCAAAATTGAAAAATCCGCAATTGCGGATTTTTTTGTTGGTCCCCGTGCAACCATGATAACCCCTTGGAGCACCAATGCAGTTGAGATTACTCAAAACATGGGTGTTATTGGAATCATTCGAATTGAAGAATTTAAAAATGTAACTGAAGATTTTTCAGAGTACGATCTCATGCTTTTTCAAAAATATAATAGTTTATCTCAGGATGTTTTTTCTATAGACATTCAATCCGATCCTATTTTAAAAATCGGTGACATAAAAGCTTATAATGAAAGAGAAGGATTGGCTTTAAATTCTGAAGAAATTAACTATCTCGAAAATCTTTCAGAAAAACTAAACCGAAAATTGACAGATAGCGAAGTATTTGGTTTCAGCCAAGTAAATAGTGAGCACTGTCGGCATAAAATATTTAACGGGAAATTTATCATAGACGGCAAAGAAATGCCTTCATCACTTTTTAATCTCATAAAAAAAACTTCCAAAGAAAATCCTAATACTATTGTTTCTGCATATAAAGATAATGTTGCCTTTATAGCAGGGCCAAAGGTGGTCCAATTTGCTCCAAAAAGTCCGGATAAACCTGATTTCTACGAAACCAGTGAATTTGATAGTGTGATATCTCTTAAAGCTGAAACTCATAATTTTCCTACCACTGTTGAGCCATTCAATGGCGCTGCAACAGGAAGTGGAGGTGAGATTCGCGACAGGCTTGCCGGAGGAAGAGGATCGCTGCCATTAGCTGGTACTGCGGTATATATGACTTCTTATTCCCGTTTAAACGAGGATCGCCTTTGGGAAAAATCTATGAAAAAACGAGATTGGTTGTACCAAACACCTTTAGATATATTAATTAAAGCCAGTAATGGAGCTTCAGATTTTGGTAATAAGTTTGGGCAACCTCTTATAGCAGGATCGGTTTTAACTTTCGAACATGAAGAGTTTTCCAGAAAATTAGGATTCGATAAAGTAATCATGCTTGCAGGTGGAATTGGCTATGGTAAAGCAGATCAAGCCATTAAAGATATTCCTAACAAAGGTGATAAAATAGTAATCCTTGGGGGTGATAATTACCGAATTGGAATGGGTGGCGCTGCAGTATCTTCGGCAGATACAGGAGAATTTTCCAGTGGAATTGAATTAAACGCCATTCAACGATCCAACCCTGAAATGCAAAAACGCACTGCCAATGCCATTCGAGGAATGATTGAAGAAAAAATAAATCCAATCGTTTCAATTCACGATCATGGAGCCGGAGGACACCTCAACTGCCTTAGTGAATTGGTTGAAGAAACAGGTGGAATAATTGACCTCGATAAACTTCCGGTTGGAGACCCAACTCTTTCTGCCAAAGAAATTATTGGTAATGAGTCCCAGGAACGTATGGGGCTGGTTATAGGAACGAAAGATATCGATAAACTTTACCGTATTGCAAAAAGAGAACGTTCACCTATGTATGTGGTTGGTGAAGTTACCGGAGATCATAAATTTATATTCGAAAGCAGTAGCACGGGTCAAAAACCAATGGATCTTGAATTAGAAGATATGTTTGGCAGCTTACCCAAAACCATAATGAAAGACATTACCATTGAGCGCAACTATTCTAACCCACAATACGATATATCAAAAGTGAAGGAATACCTTTTTCAGGTATTTAAACTTGAAGCTGTAGCTTGTAAAGATTGGCTTACCAACAAGGTGGATCGCTGCGTTACAGGAAAAGTTGCGAAACAACAATGTGCAGGACCTCTTCAGTTACCGTTAAACAACTGTGGTGTTATGGCTCTGGATTTTAAGGGTGTAGAGGGTGTGGCAACCTCTATTGGACATTCCCCAATTTGTGCTTTGGCAGATCCCACAGCAGGATCACGAAATTCTATTACCAAAGCACTGACCAATATTATCTGGGCTCCTCTTGAAAAAGGATTAGAAAGTGTATCACTTTCTGCCAATTGGATGTGGCCGTGTAAAAACGAAGGGGAAGATGCACGACTTTATAAAGCGGTAAAAGGCATTTCAGATTTTGCTATTGAGTTAGGTATTAATGTTCCCACCGGAAAAGATTCGCTTTCCATGAAGCAGAAATATAAAAATGAGGAAGTGATTGTACCTGGTACGGTTATTATTTCAGCGGCCGGACATTGTAATGATATTAAAAAAGTTGTGGAACCTGTACTTCAAAAAGGTGGGGGAAGTATCTATTATATAAACATTTCCAAGGATGATTATAAGCTAGGGGGTTCGTCTTTTGCTCAAATATTAAGTGCTGTTGGAAACCAAGTTCCTACCGTAAAGTATCCAGGCTATGTAGTAACTGTTTTTAATACAATGCAACTATTAATTTCTGAAGAGCAAATCATAGCAGGCCACGATGTCGCTTCAGGGGGCTTGATCACCACCCTACTCGAAATGTGTTTTGCCGATACTCATTTGGGGGCTATTTTGGATCTTTCAGGATTAGGTGAAGCTGATATTATAAAATTATTATTTTCGGAAAATTGTGGTTTGGTATTTCAGGCTTCCGAAGATAGTTCGGTTGAAAAATTGCTCTCTGAAAAGAATATAGCATTTAACAAATTAGGAACAACAACAGAAACAGAAACACTTCAGATAACACTAAACGAGCAACAATTAATATTCAGTATTCCTGAAATGCGTGAAGATTGGTATAATACATCCTTCCTATTAGACCAAAAACAAAGTGGAGAACAAAAAGCGAAAGAAAGATTCAATAATTATAAAAATCAGTCATTAAAATATAAATTTCCTAAATATTTTACAGGAGCATTACCTTTAATAGATTCAAATTTACCCAGACCAAAAGCAGCGATCATTAGAGAAAAAGGTTCAAATTCTGAAAGGGAAATGGCTTATGCAATGTATCTAGCCGGGTTTGATGTAAAAGATGTACACATGACCGACCTCATCGAAGGGCGTGAAACACTTGAGGACATAAGGTTTATTGCTGCTGTAGGGGGATTCTCAAATAGTGACGTTTTGGGTTCTGCCAAAGGATGGGCTGGTGCATTTTTATACAATAAAAAGGCCAATAAAGCATTGAAATATTTCTTTTCAAAAGATGATACTCTTTCTCTTGGGGTTTGTAATGGATGCCAATTATTTATCGAACTCGGACTAATCAACCCCGAACATGACCAGAAACCAAAAATGCTTCACAATGAAAGTGGTAAGTTTGAGTGTACATTTACTTCGGTGAAAATTCAAGAAAATAATTCGGTGATGTTATCTTCATTTAGCGGGAGTACATTAGGTATATGGGCAGCACACGGTGAAGGAAAATTTAGTTTTCCGCTAAGTGAAAAAAATTATCATATCGTGGCAAAACATGGTTATAAAGAATTTCCTGCTAATCCAAATGGAAGTGATTTTAATACAGCCATGTTAACTGATACTACAGGAAGGCATTTGGTAATGATGCCTCACCTAGAACGCTCAACGTTCCCTTGGAATTGGGCACATTATCCAAAAGGAAGTAAAGATGTAGTATCCCCTTGGTTAGAAGCATTTGTTAATGCTCGTAAATGGTTGGAAACCAATTAGTACAATATATTTACAAATTAAACGTTACCTAGAAATAAAGAAAGCGACATCTCCTATGGTAAAAAAATTACTCCTGTTATTACTATGTATCACTTCATTAAGTTTCTCACAAGAACTTCAAGAAAAATATCAACGAGCAAAAATTAACTATAATACCCTCGAAGATCTAGCAAGATTAGATAAAATGGGTATTCCTGTAGATCATGGTATTCATAAAAAAGGATATTTTATAATTTCAGATTTTTCAGTATCTGAAATTGAAATTGCCAGAAAGGCTGGATTTTCTATAGATATATTAATTGAAGATTCAAAAGAATATTTTCTTCAGCAAAACAGATTGAAAACTCCTTCTCAAAAAAATCCCTCTTGTAGTGGAAGTGGTGCTATAGACTACCAAACTCCAGCAAATTTTGGATTTGGTTCAATGGGGGGATATTTTACCTTTCAGGAAATATTAGATCAATTGGATTTAATGTATTCTCTCTATCCAAATCTAATTACACAAAAAGAAAATATAAGTAATTTTTTAACCGAAGGTCAGCCAGATAACTCTACTACCCCACCTATTGGAGGAAATGGCATTAAATGGGTAAAGATTAGTGACAACCCAACAAATTCTTCGGAAGGGGAACCTCAAATTTTATATACTGCCATTCATCATGCACGGGAACCAGCGGGTCTTTCCCAGCTCATATTCTATATGTGGTATTTGCTGGAAAATTATGACAATGACCCGGAAGTACAAGGTATTTTAAATAACACCGAATTGTATTTTGTTCCTGTTGTTAATCCCGATGGATATCTATACAATGAAAAAACAGATCCTAACGGAGGTGGATTTTGGCGAAAAAACAGATATAATGGCCATGGAGTGGATAATAATCGGAATTACGATTATTATATAAATGGAGACCCCAATAATAATGTTTGGGGAGGAGAAGGATCATCCCCCGATCCTAATAGTAATGTTTATGCAGGAACCGGGCCTTTTTCTGAAATAGAAAATCAGGCCATAAAATGGTTTGTTGAGCAACATGAATTTGTGATGGCGTTTAATAACCATTCTTACGGAGACTTACTTTTATTTCCCTATGGATATACCGATAATGTTCCAACTCCTGAGAACGAATTATTTGAGGGAATTTCTGAAGAATTGGTATCACAAAACGGATATATAAATATGATATCCGCAGATTTATATCCTGCAGCCGGCGATAGTGACGATTTTATGTATGGTACTATAGGAACTCATGATAAAATTTACGCTTTTACACCCGAAGTTGGCCCTTCCTTCTGGCCGTCTTCCAATCAAATCGAAGATATATCTAAAAGCATGATGTACCTTAATATAACTTCAGCCAAAATGGTAAACAATTATGCCAATATAACCGATACTTCACCACTATTTGTGGGTGATCAGGCAACGATAATTAGCACTTTCGATCTGAAACGATATGGGGTTTCGGGGAATGGTAACTTTACTGTAAGTATCAACCCAATTTCTGCCAATATATCGTCAGTTGGTTCACCAGTTACATTTAACAACTTGGATCCTTTAGAGGAAGTAAATGGTATTATACTATATACGCTCATTGGGGGAACAGAAGCTGGTGACGAAATAACATATGAGTTGGTCGTGAATAATGGAATCTATGACAATATTATTTTGATTAACAAAATATTTGGCTCCCTTATTCCGGTTTTTGAAGATCCAGGTGATAGTGTTACAGATAATTTTAATAATAACGGTTGGGGTATTACTTCCAATACTTTTGTCTCTCCTTTTAGTTCAATTACAGATTCTCCAAATGGGAATTATCCAAACAATACAAATGAAACCATCACATTAAAAGATCAAATAGACCTAATGAATGCATTAGGAGCTAATGTAACTTTTTTTGCAAAATGGGATATTGAAAATAATTGGGATTATGTACAATTTGAAGTTTCTATAGACGGTGGTGGGAATTGGATTCCACAATGTGGGAAATATACCAATGAGGGAAGCACAAATAACGGACAACCCACAGGGGAACCCTTGTATGATGGCACACAAAACGATTGGATATCAGAAGAAATAGATTTAAGTGACTATCTTGGAGAATCGATATTGGTTCGTTTTCAATTAGTTTCAGATAATATCCAAAGAGCAGATGGTTTTTATTTTGATGACTTAAAAATTAATATCGTAGAAGAAACTATTTTAGATATTTCTACCGATTCAATATCACAGTTTAACATTTATCCAAATCCGGTAGATGATATTTTAAATATTATAACTCCTTTAATTAATTACAGTATTGAAGTTTATAATCTACAAGGGCAACTTTTAAATAAATCAGATAATAATACGGGTTCTCAATCATTTAATTATAGTAGTTACACTACAGGGATTTACTTAATGAAACTTTTTTCTGAAAAAGCATCCCAAACATTTAAAATAGTGAAACGATAGGTTATTACTAATAATTAACAATTTTTATAGGGAGCACCTTTTGGATTGCTCCTTTTTTATTTCAGTAAAACTTATTTTTTTTGGTAAATTGCAAATATCAACAATAGAATTATGACAACCGTAACACGTCTTTTTGACTTCCCTTATTATCAACTTGAAAAATATAATCTGTCAAAAAGCCTGGTAACCAAATATAAAGGCGAATGGAAGGCAACTTCTACTAAAGAATATATAAATAAGGCCAATGCAATAAGTCGGGGACTCCTTAGACTTGGGGTTCAGCCAAATGATAAAATAGGAATCATTTCTCTTTCTAATCGCACAGAATGGAATATTTGCGATATTGGTATTCTCCAAACTGGTGCTCAGGATGTACCTATTTACCCAACTATTACCAAAGATGATTACCAATATATTCTAAACCACAGTGAATGTGTTTATTGCTTTGTTTCATGTACAGAAGTTCTGGAAAAGATAAATAGTATAAAAGAAAATGTTCCTTCACTTAAAGGAGTTTACAGCTTTGATGAAATTGAAAATTGCTCTCATTGGAGTGAGGTATTAAAATTAGGTAAAGACGAAAGCAATCAATCTGAATTGAACAAGCGCAAAGCTGCAATAAATGAAGAAGATTTAGCTACCTTAATATATACATCGGGAACAACTGGAAGGCCCAAAGGCGTCATGCTTTCACATAAGAACATTGTGAGTAATGCAATTTATAGTGCTAAACGGTTACCTATAGAAATAGGAACTATGAAAGCACTAAGTTTTCTTCCTGTTTGCCATATTTTTGAGAGAATGCTCTTGTATATGTATCAATATTGCGGGGTAAGTATTCACTTTGCCGAATCTATTGAAACCATTAGCCAAAATTTGAATGAAATACATCCACAAGTAATGACTTTAGTTCCGCGTTTGCTTGAAAAGGTATATGATAAAATTTATGCCAAAGGTGCAGAATTAAAAGGAATTAAGAAAATGCTTTTTTTCTGGGCTGTTGACCTGGGATTAAAATATGAGCCCTATGGAGAAAATGGTTGGTGGTATGAAACCAAACTTAAAATTGCTCGTAAGCTTATTTTTAGTAAATGGCAGGATGCTCTTGGGGGTGAACTCAAAATTGTTGCCAGCGGAAGTGCTGCTTTACAACCTAGATTGGCGCGGGTCTTTAATGCTGCTGGGATACCAATCATGGAAGGTTATGGTCTTACCGAAACCTCTCCGGTTGTTTCTGTAAACGATATGCGAAATAAAGGATTTAGAATTGGAACTGTTGGTAAACCACTATCTGACACCGAAATAAAAATAGCCCATGATGGAGAAATCCTTATTAAAGGTCCACAAGTAATGATAGGGTATTACAAAGATCCGGAAAAAACTTCCAAAGCCATTATTAATGAATATTTCCACACCGGAGATATTGGAGAAATTGATGCAGATGGTTTCTTAAAAATCACCGACCGTAAAAAGGAAATGTTCAAAACCAGTGGAGGCAAGTATATAGCACCTCAGCTTTTAGAAAATGCTATGAAGCAATCTTTTTTTATTGAACAAATCATGGTGGTAGGTGAAGGAGAAAAAATGCCTGCTGCTCTCATACAACTCAATTTTGATTTCGTAAATGATTGGGCTAAAAGAAAAGAAATTGATCTAGGTGCTACTTCAGAAGAAATTATTAAAAACGAAAGGCTGCTAAAAAGAATCCAAAAAGAAGTAGATAAATACAACGAAAAATTTGGAAATTGGGAAAAAATAAAACGTTTCAAACTTACCCCTGATGTTTGGAGTATAGATGCCGGTCATCTTACTCCTACTATGAAAATGAAACGTAATGTGATTAAAAAAATGTACATCGATCTGTATAATAAGATCTATGAACATGATTTTTAAAAATCACTTCCTTAATACATCATTCTATCTTAATGAGGTAATTTTTATTTATTCCATTCAAAATTTAATATATATTTACTATGCGTGCATAATATATTTTTTGTATCTTTGATGCGACATGAAGGAAAAAACAATTGATTTCTTACTTCGTTCCACCTGGATGAGCGTTATTAAAATGTATAACGAAGAGGCTGGAAAAAAAGGAAGCACCATGGCAACTGGTTTTGCATTAATAAGTATCGACCCCGATAAAGGAACTTCCTCTACTTCATTGGGTCCTAAAATGGGAATGGAAGCGACCAGTTTGTCCAGAACACTTAAAACCATGGAGGATAAAGAATTGATTCTTCGTAAACCTAATCCATTAGATGGCAGAGGTGTTATAATTCATTTAACTCCCTTTGGAAAAGAAATGAGAGAATATTCAAAACAAGTGGTTATTCGATTTGACGAAGCAGTTAAAGAAGCTATAAAACCTGAGGAACTAAAAGCATTTAAAAATGTAGCCAATGCTATATTAGAGTTAATAAATTCAAAAAAAATATACATTTCAGATAAAATAGTTTAGAGGATGTCTAAAAGAAGAATAAATAAAGTAGCTGTTATTGGTTCAGGAATTATGGGAAGTGGTATCGCTTGTCATTTCGCCAATATAGGTGTAGAAGTATTGTTACTTGATATTATCCCTTTCGAAATAAATGAAAAGGAAAAAGCTAAAGGACTTACCCTGGAGAATAAAGTAGTTAGAAATCGAATAGTGAATGACTCTTTATCTAGCTCAATAAAATCAAGACCTGCACCATTATATCATAAAAATTTTTCGAGTCGTATAACTACAGGAAATCTAGAAGATGATATTGACAAAGTAAAAGAGGTAGATTGGATTATAGAGGTTGTTGTTGAACGCCTTGATATTAAACAACAGGTTTTTGAAAATATTGAGAAACACCGTACACCGGGAACTTTAATTACAAGCAATACTTCGGGTATTCCCATTAAGTTTATGAATGAAGGTCGTAGTGATGATTTTCAGAAACATTTTTGTGGCACTCACTTTTTCAATCCGCCACGGTATTTAAATTTGTTTGAAATCATTCCGGGACCAAGTACCTCACAAGAAGTATTGGACTTTCTAAATGATTACGGAGAACAATTCCTTGGAAAGACTTCTGTAATTGCAAAAGACACTCCTGCATTTATAGGAAATAGAATAGGAATTTATGGAATTCAAAGTTTATTTCATCTAGTTAATGACCTCGGGTTAACCGTTGAAGAAGTTGACAAATTAACCGGTCCCGTAATTGGCCGCCCAAAATCGGCTACTTTCCGTACCGTTGATGTGGTTGGACTTGACACTTTAGTACACGTTGCTAATGGCCTGTATGAAAATTTACCGAATGACGAGGAACTTGAGGTTTTTAAACTTCCCGATTTCATCAATACCATGATTAAAAATAATTGGTTGGGTAGTAAAACAGGACAAGGTTTTTATAAAAAAGTTAAAAATGATGATGGTAGCAGTGAGATTTTGGTAATGGATCTTTCTACATTTGAATACCAAAAAAAGAAAAGGGCCTCTTTTGATACTTTGGAACTTACCAAATCTATAGATAAAGTAATTGACCGTTTTAAAGTTTTAGTAAAAGGAAAAGATAAAGCGGGTGAGTTTTACCGAATGAATTTTGGTGCTATGTTTGGATACTCCTCAAAGCGTATTCCTGAAATTACCAACGAGCTTTACAAAATAGATGCAGCCATGAAAGCTGGTTATGGTTGGGAACATGGTCCTTTTGAAATTTGGGATGCTATTGGTGTACTTGAAGGAATTCAATTAATAAAAGATCTCGGTAAAGAACCCGATACCTGGGTAAATAAAATGCTGGAAGCCGGAATCAAGTCTTTTTATACGATTAAAAACGGTGCTACCTATTATTATGATATTCCAAAGAAAAAATATATAAAAATTCCGGGACAGGATGCTTTTATTATTCTGAATAACATAAGAAAATCTAAGGAAGTCTTTAAAAACAGTGGTGTTGTTATTGAAGATCTTGGCGATGGAATTTTAAATGTAGAATTCCAATCTAAAATGAATACTATCGGAGGTGATGTTTTAGCTGGATTGAATAAGGCAATTGATATTGCAGAAAAAGATTTTGATGGACTTGTAGTTGGAAACCAAGGACCAAATTTTTCAGTAGGTGCCAATATAGGAATGATTTTTATGATGGCAGTCGAGCAGGAATACGACGAGTTGAATATGGCAGTGAAATATTTTCAAGATACCTGTATGCGTCTTCGTTATTCGTCTATTCCAACGGTGGTAGCTCCACACGGTATGACTCTTGGTGGTGGATGCGAAATGACCATGCATGCAGATCGAGTGGTTGCTGCAGCCGAAAGTTACATTGGATTAGTTGAGTTTGGAGTAGGTGTAATTCCCGGTGGTGGTGGTTCTAAAGAAATGACCCTACGCGCCAGTGATACTTTCCATAAAAATGATGTTGAACTAAATGTACTTCAGGAATATTTTCTGGCAATAGGAATGGCAAAAGTTTCAACTTCGGCGTATGAAGCCTATGATACAGGTATACTCCAGAAAGGAAAAGATATCGTAATTGTGAATAAAGACAGACAAATCGCAACTTCCAAAGCAGTTGCCCGCTTTATGGCAGATCAGGGCTATACTATGCCAACAAGAAGAAAGGACATAAAAGTACTTGGCAAACAAGCGTTGGGTATGTTCCTGGTTGGAACTGATTCTATGCAAGCTGGTAAATACATAAGTGAACACGACAAAAAGATAGCTAATAAACTAGCCTATGTGATGTCTGGGGGCGATCTTTCTGAACCCACTTATGTAAGTGAACAATATTTATTGGACATTGAAAGAGAAGCATTTTTAAGTCTTTGTACCGAACGTAAAACATTGGAACGCATAGAACATATGCTAAAGAAAGGGAAACCATTAAGAAATTAAAAATAAGTACCAAGTATTATAAAATAATTTAAATGAAAACAGCTTACATAGTAAAGGCATATAGAACGGCAGTAGGAAAAGCTCCTCGGGGATTATTCAGATTTAAAAGACCGGACGAGTTAGCTGCAGAAACCATCCAATATTTAATGAATGAATTGCCACAGTTAGATAAAACCCGTATCGATGACGTAATGGTAGGAAACGCCATGCCGGAAGCCGAACAAGGTTTAAATATGGCTCGTCTAATCTCCTTAATGGGACTTAAAATTGAAGACGTTCCCGGAGTTACCGTAAATCGGTATTGTGCTTCAGGAATTGAAACCATTGCCATGGCAACTGCAAAGATACAAAGCGGAATGGCAGATTGCATTATCGCCGGGGGTGTCGAAAGTATGAGTTACATCCCCATGGGAGGTTACAAGCCAACTCCAGATTACAAACTTGTGAATCAAGGACATGAAGATTATTATTGGGGAATGGGACTTACGGCAGAAGCTGTTGCTACTCAGTTTAAGGTCTCTCGGGAAGATCAGGATGAGTTTGCATATAATTCACATATGAAAGCTTTAAATGCACAAGCCGAAAATCGATTTCAAGATCAAATAGTTCCTATAGAAATTGAACACACTTTTGTAAACAATGAAGGCAAAAAAGAAACCAAAAATTATACGGTAACTAAAGACGAAGGACCTCGTGCTGGAACATCTTTAAAAGCTCTGGCAAATTTACGCCCTGTATTTGCATCCGGAGGAAGTGTAACCGCAGGAAATTCATCACAGATGAGTGATGGTGCAGCTTTTGTAATGGTAATGAGTGAAGAAATGGTAAAAGAGCTAAACCTTGAACCCATTGCTCGTATGGTCAATTTTGCTGCCGCAGGTGTAGAACCTAGAATTATGGGAATTGGTCCCGTAAAAGCTATTCCAAAAGCATTAAAACAAGCAGGTTTAAAACAAGATGAAATCGATTTAATTGAACTTAATGAAGCCTTTGCTTCACAGTCCCTTGCCGTTATTAGAGAATTAGATCTAAATCAGGAGATTGTAAATGTAAACGGAGGTGCCATAGCTTTAGGACATCCTTTAGGTTGCACTGGAGCAAAGCTTTCGACACAACTTTTTGATGAAATGCAAAAAAGAGATATGAAAGGAAAATATGGTATGGTTACTATGTGTGTTGGTACCGGACAAGGTGCAGCTGGAATTTATGAGTTTTTAAATTAAGAAATTAACAATAATGGAAACAAAAGAAAATAAAGAAATGCTTAGAGGAGGTCAATTTATAGTAAAGGAAACTTTATGTGAAGATGTATTTACCCCCGAGGATTTTTCAGAAGAACAAAAAATGATGCGAGATTCTGTAAAAGAATTTGTAGATCGTGAAATTTGGCCAAAAAAGGATAGGTTCGAGAAAAAAGACTATGCCTTAACTGAAGATATAATGAAGCAAGCAGGAGAACTTGGCTTGTTAGGTGTTTCTATTCCCGAAGAGTATGGTGGATTGGGAATGGGCTTTGTTACCTCTATGTTGGTATGCGATTATATTTCTGGAGCAACAGGATCAATAGCAACAGCATTCGGAGCTCATACAGGAATTGGTACCATGCCTATTGTTTTATATGGTACCGAAGAACAAAAGAAAAAATATGTACCTAAACTTGCAAAAGGAGAATGGTTTGGATCTTATTGCCTTACTGAACCAGGTGCCGGAAGTGATGCGAATAGTGGAAAAACAAAAGCAGTTCTCTCAGATGATGGCAAACATTACAAAATAAGCGGTCAGAAAATGTGGATTACTAACGCAGGATTTGCAACTATTTTTATAGTATTTGCTCGTATAGAAAATGATGAAAACATTAGCTGTTTTATAGTTGAATACGATCCTGAAAACCCAAATGGAATGACTTTTGGTAAAGAAGAACATAAGCTTGGTATTCACGCTTCCTCTACCCGACAGGTATTTTTTAGTGAGACTATTGTTCCTGTAGAAAACATGCTTTCAGAGCGTGGTAATGGATTTAAAATTGCCATAAATTCTCTTAATATTGGACGCGTAAAACTTGCCGGTGCTTGTTTAGATGCGCAGCGTCGAATTATTGATGGATCCGTAAAATATGCCAATGAGCGCATTCAATTTAATAGGCCCATTGCAAAATTTGGTGCTATAAAAATGAAATTAGCCGAAATGGCGACTTCATCTTATGCCGGTGAAAGTGCTTGCTACCGGGTTGCCATGAATATCGAAGAGCGTATTGCTATTAGAATGAGAGACGGGAACTCTCATGAAGAAGCCAAATTAAAAGGCGTAGAAGAATATGCCATCGAATGTTCTTTAGTAAAGGTTTCTCTTTCCGAAGACATGCAAGAGTGTAGTGATGAGGGTATTCAAATTTTTGGTGGAATGGGATTTAGTGCAGAAACACCTATGGAAGCCGCCTGGAGAGATGCAAGAATTACACGAATCTATGAAGGCACCAACGAAATAAACCGAATGTTAGCCGTAGGAATGTTGATGAAAAAAGCATTTAAAGGTCATGTAGATCTGTTAGGCCCCACCAAGGCTGTTGCAGACGAACTTACAGGAATACCCTCTTTTGAAACACCAGATTATTCTGCATTGCTTTCAGAAGAAAAAGATATGATAAAAAAACTTAAGAAAGTTTTTTTAATGGTTGCAGGAAATGCTGTACAAAAATATGGAACAGAACTAGAAGAACATCAACAAATTTTAATGGCTTTTTCAGATATACTCATTGAAATCTACATGGCTGAAAGCTCCATACTACGTGCTGAAAAAAATGCCGGACGTTTTGGTGAAAAAAATCAAAAAGAACAAATTGCTATGGCGAAATTATATTTATACCATACCGTAGATACCGTAGCTCAAAAAGCCAAAGAAGCTATTGTTTCAATTGCTGAAGGTGATGAACAACGAATGATGCTTATGGGCTTAAAACGGTTTACTAAATACCAAAATCAGCCTAACGTGGTTGCTTTACGAAATATAATTGCAGATAAAGTTATACAAGAGAACACATATCCATTTTAAGGATCTAATGTCAATTTGTGCACCGTCTGGATGCAATTCATAACAATAAACCGCCCTATAAAATGGCGGTTTTTTTATATTAAAACTAAATTTAAAAAACAATTTTCACATAAATATTAAAGTGATAAGTATTAATAAATTGAATTGTTTTATCCTTTCCAAAGTTTTATTTTTGTAGTATTAAAGTACATTTTGGAGAAAACAACAAATTTATTTGATAAACTGAATTATATATGGGAAAAACCCAAAGGATTAATACTTGTATTAATTAATTCTCTATTTGTATATTTTATATTTATTGTTGATCGTATAAAAGAATTACTTTCGTTTTCTCTTGAAATTTATTACATATTTATTCCAATATTAATATTATTAATTATTTTTTTCTTTTGGATGATTAATACTAATAGGCTGAATTGGATTAAGAGAAAAAAAATTACAATTGGTTTATTTATAAAAAAGGTATAAAAAATGATTTCTTATTTTTTTACAAATAGATTACCTTAAAAACTTCCCTATCTTTCAACAAATTAATTGAAAAATGTTAAAAAATATTTTTGCTTTTTCTTTAGTACTCTTACCCCATTTACTTTTTTCTCAATCCAACACCGAGGTCTATCTCTTCGATTTGATTACTTCTGAAACAGGATTAGAACTTACAAATATGATTAATGTTTCCAATAACCCGGGGTACGACAATCAACCCTCTTTTATTTATGAGGATATACTGCTTTTTGCAGGTAACAATGACGGTCAAACTGATATTGCTCAATACAATATAGAAACCAAAATTAGGTCATGGCTAAATACCCAAACGGATGGAGGTGAGTATTCTCCTCAAAAATTACCGTCCGGGGATGATGTAGCCGCTGTAAGACTAGATCTGGATGGCCTGCAACGTTTATACACCTACAATTCCTCTAATGAGAATCCTGTGATGGTTATAGATGGACTTGCAGTTGCTTACTTTCTCTTTTACAATGACAATATATTAATTTCGGCCGTGTTGGGAGACGGTACATTAGATCTGGTAATATCAAACTTAAATGAAAAAACCAATGATACTTTATTGGTGGACGTAGGGAGGTCTATTCACAAAGTCCCGTTTAAAAAGTCTATAAGTTATACGGCAATAAATGAAGAAAAAAATCATGATTTGTATTTATTGGATATCGATGGCAACCTTGAAAGTTATTTTGTCTGTCAACTACCTATTGGTGTGCAAGATTATATTTGGCTCAATGAAACACAAATCCTCATTGGAAGTAAAAATAAACTCTATGTGTATAATACCCTGGATATTCAGGAATGGAAAGAAGTTGCATCTTTAGAAGATTATCAAATAGCAAACATAACTCGCCTTGCCGTGAACCCGAAAGGTACTAAATTGGCAGTAGTTGGTGAGCCTTTAACTAAATAGAAATTTTTATGAAATATTTTCTAATTATTTTATTCGCGTTTTATTTCAACATAAGTTATACCCAAACCAATTCTCGCATATATGATATCATCGATGCCGTTTCGGTAGAGAGAATTAAATCGGATATTACCACATTAGCAGGTTTTGGAACTCGTCATACATTAAGTGACACCCTTTCCGAAACTCGTGGTATTGGTGCAGCTAGGCGTTGGATTAAAAGGGAATTTGAAAAAACTTCAAATTCATGTAATGAATGTTTGAACGTGTTTTTTCAGAAAAACTTAATAAAAAAAGGAGAAAACAAACGTATAGTTAATGATGTTTGGGTGATAAATGTTGTGGCTATTCAACCTGGCACAAAATACCCAAATCGGTTTATTATTATGAGTGGTGATATTGATTCACGAGTTAGCGACCCCAATAATTTCACTTCAGATTCTCCAGGCGCCAATGACAATGCGAGTGGAATGGCAGGTACTCTTGAAGTTGCGCGTGTTCTTTCTAAATATAAATTTGAAAACAGTATCGTTTATCTCGGACTTAGTGGGGAGGAACAGGGTCTTTTTGGAGGGAAAGGTTTTGCGCAATTCGCAAAAGAAAATGAATGGGAAATAATTGGAGTTCTAAACAACGATATGATTGGAAATATTAAAGGAGTTGATGGTGTAATGAGTAATCGCGACTTTAGAATATTCAGTGAGCCCGTACCACCCACTGAAACAGAACGTGAACGAAAAGCCAGGCGTTTTTATGGAGGCGAAGTAGATGGAATTTCACGTCAGTTAGCTCGTTATACCTATAAAACAACAAAAACGTATATGCCAGAAATGAATCCAATGATGATTTATCGTTTGGATCGTTTTGGTCGTGGCGGGCATCATCGTCCCTTTAACGATTTAGGTTATGCCGGAATTCGTATCATGGAAGCTCATGAAAATTACACTCAACAACATCAGGATATAAGGTTTGAAAACGGAATTGAATACGGAGACAAGTTAAAATTTGTAAATTTTGAATACACATCCATTCTCACTGCAGTAAATGCTATAACCATAGCAAGTCTTGCCTGGTCCCCTCCTGCTCCTCCACAAGTTAGCATTGGAGGAATCATAGAAGCTTCCGTTAAACTCAAGTGGGAAAAAGTACAAGGTGCCATAAGTTATAAGATCTATTGGAGAGACACTACTTCTCCGACATGGGATTATAGTCGTAATGTAGGAGATGTATCAGAATTTACATTAGAAGGTATTGTAATTGATAATTTTTTCTTCGGCGTCGCTTCAGTGGGCAATAATGGATTTGAAAGTGTTGTTGTTTTTCCAAATAAAATAATGAGATAAAATGAATATGAAACTAACGATACTTGTACTATTAGTAAGCTGTAGCAGTTTTACCCAATCCTTTACTCGTCAAGATACCCTTCGAGGAAGCATCACTCCTGAGCGTGCTTGGTGGAATCTAACATTTTATGATTTGACCGTAGAAGTAAATCCTGAAGAAAAATTTATATGGGGATATAATGTAATTAGGTATAGGGTATTAAAAGAAGGAAATGTGATGCAAATAGATTTGCAGTCACCTATGAAGATTGACAAAATTATTCAAAACAATAAAGAACTTTCTTTTATTTCAGAAGGGAATGCGCATTTTATAAATCTCCAGGAAAAACAAAAAAAGGAACAAGAATATGAAATAACTATATATTTTTCAGGAAAACCAAGAGAAGCTCGTAACGCACCCTGGGACGGCGGATTTTCCTGGAAAAAAGATATAAATGGGAAACATTTTATAGCCACCTCAAATCAAGGAATTGGTTCGAGTATTTGGTGGCCTAATAAAGACCATGCATACGATGAGCCGGATGACGGTATTTCTATAGCAATAACAGTTCCTAAAGATCTAATGGCTGTCTCCAATGGAAGACTTATTAAGGAAGAAGAACACGAAACTACCAAGACCTGGATATGGTATGTTCAAAACCCAATTAATAATTATGGAGTTAATATAAATATAGGTGATTATATACATTTTGGTGAAACCTATTCTGGAGAAAAGGGTGAACTGGATATGGATTATTATGTACTTCGGGAAAATGAAGAGAAAGCAAAAAAGCAATTTAAACAAGCTCCTATGATGATGGAAGCCTTTGAATATTGGTTTGGCCCCTATCCTTTTTATGAAGATAGCTTTAAGCTCGTTGAAGTCCCTTATTTAGGTATGGAACATCAAAGTAGTATTACCTATGGCAATAAATATAAAAATGGATATTTAGGGAGGGATCTCTCCAATACAGGCTGGGGACTTAAATTCGATTTTATCATTATTCACGAATCCGGACACGAGTGGTTTGCCAATAATATCACTCATATTGATATCGCTGATATGTGGATACACGAAGGCTTTACAGCATATTCTGAAAATCTATATCTCGATTACTATTTTGGTAAAAAAGCATCATCAGAATATGTTATTGGGACGCGTGGTTCTATAATGAATGATAAACCCATCATTGGAAAGTATAACGTACAAAATAGAGGAAGTAGCGATATGTATTATAAAGGAGCAAACATCCTGCATACACTTAGACAGCTAATAGAAAACGATGAAAAATGGCGTCAAATATTACGAGGTTTAAATAGTGAGTTTTATCATCAAACTGTTAGCAGTAAACAAGTTGAAGATTATATAAGTGAAAAAAAAGGAGTAGATTTAACAGATTTTTTTAATCAATATTTACGAACTACAATGGTACCTAAAGTGGAATATAAATATGACAAAAATAAATTAAGTTTCCGTTATGTAAATATCATTGAAAATTTTGATATGCCTGTTATTGCCTTAGTAAACGGGAAAGAAGAATGGATTTTTCCTACTTCTGAGTGGAAAACAAAGGAGTTTTCCCAAATAGTGAAAGATGTTTCTATTAAAAAAGATTTTTATGTGGAGAGTATAATGATTTTAGAATGACATCCATTAATAGAAACAAAAAACCCGAATTATACTTTCCAAAAGATATAGAGTGGCGTAAATGGTTGCTTAAAAACCATGACTCATACAGCCAAGGAGTTTATGTTATATTTTATAAGTTGGAAACCACGATCCCTACAATGCGTTGGGATGAAGCAGTAAAAGTGGCTCTCTGCTTTGGATGGATCGATAGTACAGTAAAAAGTTTAGGAAATGGTAAACGCAGACAATACTTCTGTCAACGTAAACCAAAAAGCACCTGGAGTGCCTTAAATAAAAAATATATATCAGAGTTAGATAAACAGGGGTTAATACATAAAAGTGGTAAAAAAATTATCAATCTTGCTAAAAAGAATGATAGTTGGTTTGAATTAGATGATGTTGAAAATCAAGTGATTACACAAGACCTGCAACAAGCCTTCGATGCCAAGCCTAAAGC
>JADFOK010000051.1 GCA_022562895.1 Bacteroidota bacterium
TGGATAAGATATGGTTCTGTTTTAATAAACTATGTCGTCCGATAAGCGAAGTTAGTTTTTTATTTACATAAATTCAAGAGCTAATATTGTAATCTAATAAAAAAACTATAAGATTACTGCTATAATGCTGTAACAAATTTAGTCACTATTCGTTTTCAATTTAAAAGCTATAACTATGACTAAATCTATTTTAAGATTTGTAATATTCATTTTAACAATTAGTTTAAATGCACAAAGTTTTTCTGCTAAAATTCTGGATAAATCTACAAAGTTACCTGTCCCTTATGCCGCAATACAAACTGCACAATATAAAGGCGTTATTACAAACGAAGAAGGTGTATTTAATATAGATTTGGAAGACAACAGTATAACCGAAATAACTATTTCTTCTTTAGGTTATAAAAAACAAATTTTTAAAATAGAAGAAATTATAAATAACTACTATTTAATAGAATTAGAGCCTTCAATAAACGAGCTAAACACAGTGTATTTAAGTAATACCAAACCAAATGTTGATTCTATTATCGCACGAACTGTAAGAAACCTTTCAAAAAATTATAAAACTGAAAATCTTCAACACAAATTATTCTATCGTGAAACGTCATATATGGATTTTGATAACTTGGATTTTAAAATATCTAGAACATCAAACGTTAAGAAAAAACAATTGATTGATGCCAACAGCAACCTAAAAGCAATTACCAACAATATAATGACAAGTAATTTTGTGCACTTTACAGATTTTATAGGTGAATTGAGTGTTATGGATAAAGATTCATCAAAACTTAAAGTCGATAAAGCAACACAAATTATTAACGCAAAAAAAGATTTTTCGTTAGAGAATATTCAAGAAAGAGCGCAAAGTGTGGTTCTAAAATATTTAGATACAACACTTACTTATAAGCTAAAAACAGGAATGTTTAAAATTGAAGATTCTTTATCTCTTGCAAGCGAAGATAATCACGAAGAAGATAAACAAGAATTTGAAATCAAAGAACTTAAAAGCAAAGTAAATAGAATGCTCAATGATACAAGAGCAAATCCTAAAAGTTTATTACGTAAAATTTTGGATGCTGATTACTATTCGTATTCACTTCAAAACGTAACATTTTATAACGATGAAATGGTTTATGCTATTCATTTTAAACCAAAAAGAGCGAAAGCAAAATATGCTGGAACATTGTATATTGAAGACGACAGCTATGGCGTTTTAAAAGCAGATTACAGTTACTCCAAAGGCAAACGAGGTAGCAAAGTTAATTTACGCTTAATTCTTGGTGTAAAGTATATTGAAAAAATTAGTAGCGGAACCATCATTTTTAAAAAGAATGAAAATAATTGGTTTGAACCACGTTACATAAGGCATGAAGAAGGTTATTACTTTTATATTAACAGACCTTTAAAGTTCATTGAAAATAGTAGTGCAAGGAATAAAACGCTTTTTAAATTTAAAATTGAAGGTGTTGCCAAACACAGAAAAGAGTTGTTATTAACAAGCACAACAGAAATCTCGACTTCTGAATTTAATAATATTAAAGAAGTAAAAATAATCCCTTATGAAAAGCAGCGAAAATATGATGCAACAATTTGGGGAGGAAATGAAACTTTAGTTCCAACTGAAGAACTTAAAACTTTTGATGCAAATAAAGATTGAGATTTTAGCAGTGTTTTTTTGGAGTTACGCTTATCTTGTTATATCGTCACTAAAGGTAACGTTTATCTATTAATATTACGGGATAAGGACAGCTTGTGGTAATTGTGTCATTATTTTCAAATATCTTTTAGTAGGTTTTCCAGCATAGAATTTTTAAAATGTTTGCTGTATAATTGATTAACAAGTAGGGCTTGATACAAAAAGTATTAAAAAAATATCTATAAGGGATTAGTATGGTTGAGGTACAAATAGGGAACAATTCTATATTAAATTTCAATAAATTAAGAATAATTTCAAAAATAAATATGTGCAAAAATTTAAGTATAAAAAAAGGGAGATTTTATTTCTCCCTTTTAATATTTAAATTTATTAATTAGTTAATATTAAAGTATGCTCCAACACCAACAGAAGTGTAGTCAAAAGGACTATTGATCGTTCCTTGAAAATATCCAAAAATATCGACGGTTCCTAATGTCAAGCCAGTTTTTGGATAATAATAAAATCCCCCTACCCTAAAGTCTTCACTTATAAAAATGCCCCATCCAAGATCAATTCCTAAAAACCATTCTTGGCCTAAAGCAACTCGAGTAGAAGCAGCAATTGGGATAATGCTAAGGTCGGGCACTTTAAACCCACTAACATCTTTACTAAATAAATTGATGTATCCTGTAGCTATCCCCACATCAAAACCATCACTTACATTAAATAAATAGGACACATCTAATCCAAGAGTAAAATTTGCAAAGTCTTCATAATCCCCTACAGGAATACCTAAGTGCAATCCTAAATTGAATCCTTCTCCAGAATTGGTGGTTTGAGAACTGTCTTGGGTTTGAGAACTGTCTTGTGCACTAATATTTGAAAATCCAAATATTGCAAAAGAAACAAATAATAATAATTTTTTTGTTTTCATAATATTGAGTTTTAAGAATTTGATTAAAACTAATATGAACTAATATTTAATTAGTCCGAAATCATAGGAATCGGATAAATTCGGACACATTTTAAGTTAAAAATCAGTTAACTGAATTAATAAAGATTAATTAATTAAAGTTTTAACTTGAAAAAAGTTGATTAATCAAGATTAAAAAAGATTATTAATGATCTTTTTATAAAAACGAATTAGTGTACTTTTTCAGTTTAAATCAGTTAACTGAATTAATAACTAAACTACCCTCTTACAAAGTACCATAAAGAGTACTTTCAGCCATTACTAGGTGTAAGTATCAAAGACTTGAGAAAGTGTCTAATATGTCGAATCGGTAAGTAAATAAAGTCATTTACTAGCTAACTCATTAGGTATGATATTCTGTGTAATTATCAAAATATGATTTCTCTCGCGCGCGTATCGTTTTGTTTTTTAGTTGTATGATTTGTACAAAAAAAGGGTTTCCATAATGGTTACCCTCTTTTGTTTTGTAAATAATGAAATTAAGTTTTTATAATTATTGAATAAAATTAATTTAATACTTGACTACTCTGGCAGATCGTATTTTTCCAGCCTGCATTATTTTAACAATGTAAACCCCTGCTGCTAATTCTCTACCAAATTGGTATTCATCTTCGGGAGCAAATTCATTATAATGTAATAATCTGCTATTTACATCATAAACCTGTATCTCTACATTATCAGAATAATTATTGGTTATTAGTTTGATATTAAAATAACCATCTGAAGGATTTGGCCAAAATTTCACATCGATGCTATAACTGTCGTGATCTTCTACGGCAAGGGATGGAGACCTGGTACTTTTGTCACATTCTTCAAAGTAAGCGACCCCGTCATCAATGGCTGTTCCGTTAGGGTTGCGTGGCACATGTACCTTCACACTTGCTACAGCAGTGTTTCCATTCCCATCGTCTACTGCCAGGTTAATGGTATAAACCCGGCCATTAAGTCTAAAGTTGCGTTCCCTACGCAACTGAACTGACTGGCAACCTGGTGCTATGACAATATCATCTACGGTGTTTCCATCGAAACCACCTCCCGGGCCCGGCAAATCTTCCTCTTCATCGCTGCTTACACTTGCTATGTACACATCATCGATTGAGATAGCGAGACAAGAGACAGAAACAAACAACTGGCTAAGCTCGATGGTTTCGTAAATAAAGTCTGGTGGAAATAAAGTAATTGGATCGGCGATGATGAACTCTGCTCCACCATCTGTAATGGTCCACCCATCACTTGCGATCATATTGGCTCTCGCAGCCTGTGCAGCCCCACTGCAATAAGTGCTGTTTCCACCATGAAAATTGATATTAGGCTGCAAGGTGAGTGCATTCCAACCTATCAATAAACTATCGTAATTTGTAGTAGAAAGCGTAGCACCCAAAAACATACTAAACATATTATTAACATTACTAACATCCCAGCTGCCAATATCTTGATCAAAAGAACTGGCATCGCGGAACATATCTCGCATAACAAGTACATTACTAACATCCCAGCTACCTATATTTTGATTAAAAGAGGTGGCACCCAGGAACATACCTGTCATACCAGAAACATTACTAACATCCCAACTACCTATATCTTGATCAAACGAAGTGGCACTTTCGAACATAAAAATCATAAAAGAAACATTACTAACATCCCAGTTCCAATTACCCGTACCTCCACCAAGAGATGAAGCACCACCAAACATCCCGACCATATTTATCACCCCGGAAAGATTTGGAGTATCTGTTGCGTTTATTACTAAATTATTACAACCGAGAAAAGCATTTTCCATGGATGTCCATGGGTTTGCTCCCCAATTGTCAACAGATAGAATTTTAGCTTTATCTCCGGTATTTCTAAAGGAAATACGGTGGAAGGTTCACGTTATAGATACTGAATGGTCACCGGCTGTGGTATAGG
>JADFOK010000016.1 GCA_022562895.1 Bacteroidota bacterium
TTTTAAAGAACCTGCTTCTTCCGACAACAAAAAGGTTGTAATTTGGAAATAATTTGAATGCCTCAATAAATTCCTCTAAAAATGTTGGTGCCCACCAATCGTCTGCATCCAATAATGCTATCCAGTTATGTTTTGCAGCTTTAATTCCAGTATTTCTAGCTAAAGAAACTCCAGAATTTTCAATCGAAATCAACTTTAAACGTTTATCATTAAACGATTGAGCTATTTTCAAAGAATTATCTGTACTCCCATCATTTACTATAAGTAATTCGAAATCAGTAAAAGTTTGGTTTAAAACCGATTGGATTGTTTTAGTAATAAATTTATCTTTGTTATATAATGGAATTATTACCGAGATCATTTTAGCTTGTTAACTTTTCCAATGAGACAAATCTTTATTAATTACTTTTTCTAATAGTAAAATATCCTTTTTAAAATATTCTGATAGAATTGGTTTTAATAGTTCTACTTCACCATATTCATTAGAAACATCTTGTGAAATATTGAGTTTATTTAATGCACTTAAGACACCTAAACCTCTTTTAATACCAAACTTCTTTTTAAGTTTTGTAATAAAAATAAAAAACTTAGATAAGGTATAGGAAATCCGACCCTTTTTTTTATTAATAATATCATAAGATTCAAGACTTAAAGGAGCAACACCCAAAAATTTTAATGTCTTATTATAAGTACTATCAGATTTGCTTTTTAAATCATCTAAAAGTACAAATATTAAGTTTTCTTCAGGTATTTTTTGAGTGACTCGAAAAGCTTGTTTTCCAAGTTTACAGGCTTCTCCGTATTGTAAAAATCGAGGATCTGAACATCCGTTTGGAATATTCTTTCCATTTCTTCTTTGTTCTTGTATCTCCCAAGCTTCTTTTGCCGACTTAATATCCTCGCTTCCACCAAATAACAATTCCTGATGCAATGAAAAAAACATGGAAACAGGGTTTCTTAACATTATAATAAATTTTGCATTTGGATTAAATCTTAATATTTCTTCTATAGCAACTTCAGAATACATATACCAAACTGAACCCTCACAGAGATAACTATGACTTTCATTTGCTTCGGAAAAAAGATTTAAATAGTCCTTTTCTTCAAAATAGTACCGATGTCCACTATCTTTATTAAAATAATGCGGTTCCTTCACTTTACTTACAAATATTTGCGGATGATTTGATAAATAATGAATCATAGAAGAGGTTCCACACTTAGGAGCTCCAATAATAAAAAGATTAGGTATGTTTATTTGTAGCAACACTTAATAAATAGTAGTATTGATTTTTAATTTTTTTCTAACCAAAATAACTAATATGATATTTTGTGAAATAATGACGAAACTAAATGTAAGTGCTGCACCTATTACTGAATAATAAATAATAAGAGGTACACTTAATAAAGCACTTAAAATCATCATTTGAATTTGAATTTTTGAAAAATATTTTTGATTTCCAGTCATATTCAATACTGTTCCTACAGAACCAGTTAATGAATTTACTAATTGGCCAATACATAATATAACCAATGGAATGTAAGAAATAACATATGCTTTAGCAAATAATAACTCTAATATAGATTTGCCAAAAAAAATAAATATCAATGCAACCGGAAGTGAAAAAACAAAAATTATGCGAGCAGATTTTGTAACAATTCGTTGTAAAGTCTCTTTTTTGTTTTGCTCAAAAGCAGAGGATAAATAAGGAGAAATCGCAGTATTTAAAGCATCTAAAGTAAATGACACTAGAGTTGCTCCTCTCATTGCTATATCAAAAATTGCAACGGCTTCCAAACTACCAAATATCACCAATATAAAGGTTAACAGTTTAGTTTTAATAACCTGAACCCCACTAGTAATAGAAAAGGGTATGGTTTCTTTAAACCATAGTTTATTCTTAAACACCGGAGTTATATTCTTTAATCGAGTGAGTAGTTTCCTTTTTAAAAATAAATATCCAATAATAAATGCTAATGCTGCAGCAATACCATGCAATATCATCGCCATATGTGGAGACATATTAATATCATAAAAAATGGCTACCAAAAGTGAGAAAGTTAAAAATATATTTCTTAGAAAAGTTTCCGGTAATTGACCTAATATAATAAACTTCAATCCTCTTAAAGCTGCAGCTCTTAATGATCCAAAAACAAGTAAAGGCATTAGTAAAAATGCATACCAAAAAGTACTTACAACATTTTCTGGGTAATTCTTCCACCAAATAATATATAATAAAAAAGCTATAATAAAGGCCAATAAACTTGTTAAAAGAACTAATTGATTAGATCTTATAAGTATCCCCTTTATTGCTGCTATGTTTTTATTTACTTCATATTTTGAAATATATCGCGTTATAAGGTTTGGTAATCCTAAAGAAACAGGAATAGATATTATTGTAATAGTTGTTAAAGCAAGAATGTATATCCCGAAATCTTTAACGGTCAATAAATTAGCTAATAATACTCCGTTAATCAATGCAAACAATGCAGATAAAAACTTTACAATCAAACTGCCAATTGCAGCTGTCCTGATCTGTTTGCTATTAAAAACTTTTAATATTTTCACAAAAAAGATTTACTCTTGTCGATGTTAAATAATTATTAGCACTTTACATAATCATTCCCGCGGCAACGGTTTCATGGGTTGCATCGTCTATTAGAATAAAGCTTCCTGTTATTCTGTTATCCCTATATTCATCGATCATTAATGGGCGTGTAGTTCTAATTTTTACTCTGGCAATATCGTTCATATTTAATTCTTTGTTCTCTTCGTCACGTGAATAGCTATTGATGTCTATTTTATATAAAATATCTTTAATCATTGCTTTTTGCTCGTTGGAGGTATGCATGATAGTATATTTTGCACGGGGTCGAGCCGATGTTTTATTAAGCCAACACAACATAGTATCAAATTCCTGAACAGCTTCCGGTTTATTGGTTGTCTTTACAATCATATCTCCTCTACTCACATCAATATCATCTTCTAAAGTAATGGAAATTGACATAGGCGCATAGGCCTCTTTTAGTTTACCGTCTATGGTGTCTATGGACTTAATTTTTGACGTAAATCCTGAAGGCATAATAGTGACATCGTCACCTGGTCTAAAAATACCACTAGCTACTCTTCCTGCATAACCGCGATAATCTATAAACCCCTCACTTTGGGGTCGTAATACGGTTTGTACAGGGAAACGGGCATCCATTTTATTTAAATCACTACTAATATGCATATGCTCTAAGGTGTGCAAAAGTGGCGCTCCCTGATACCAATCCATATTCTTTGAACGATTTACAACATTATCACCTTTTAATGCACTTATAGGCAAAAAGCGTATATCTTTTACATATAATTTTGATGAAAATTCTTCGAATTGATCGATGATGTTTTCATAAACTTCTTCAGAAAAATCTACTAGATCCATCTTATTTATACATACGATAATATGAGAAATTTGCAATAAAGAAGCGATAAATGCATGGCGTTTCGTTTGCTCTATAACACCGTTTCGGGCATCTACTAAAATCAAAGCAACATTTGCTGTTGATGCTCCCGTTACCATATTGCGGGTATATTGAATATGCCCTGGTGTGTCTGCAATAATAAATTTACGTTTAGGCGTTGTAAAGTAACGGTAAGCGACATCAATGGTTATTCCCTGTTCTCTTTCGTCTCGTAATCCATCTGTAAATAAAGCAAGGTCTATCCCATCAAATCCTTTTCGCTTACTAGTGGTTTTTACCGCTTCTATCTGGTCTTCGAAGATTGCTTTAGAATCATATAATAAGCGGCCAATAAGTGTGCTTTTTCCATCATCTACACTTCCAGCTGTTGTAAATCGCAATAATTGATTGTTATCTATTTGCATTTTTTTGAACTTTATTAAAAATATCCTTGGCGTTTGCGGTCTTCCATGGCAGTTTCACTTCGCTTATCATCACTCCTGTTTCCTCGCTCGGTTTGTTTCAAAATAGCAACTTCACTAACAATTTTTTCAAGTGTATCTGCCTCAGATTCTATCCCCCCTGTAATGGTAATATCCCCCAGGGTTCTAAAACGTATTTTTTTATTGTGTACTTCTTCTCCTTTTTCCAGCTTTAAAAATTGTGAAACAGGGATCCAAGAATCACTTCTCCAAACCACATCTCGTTGATGAGCTAAATACAACGATGGAATTTTTATATTTTCACGTAAAATATAATTCCAAACATCCATTTCGGTCCAATTGCTAATTGGGAATACTCTAAAATGTTCCCCTTCAAAGTGCTTTCCATTTAATATATTCCATAATTCGGGGCGTTGATTTTTTGGGTCCCATTGCCCAAAATCATCTCGATGTGAGAAAAAACGTTCTTTAGCTCTGGCTTTTTCTTCATCTCGCCTTCCACCACCAATGGCACAATCAACTTTATTATCTTCAATGGTATCGAGTAAGGTTGTAATTTGGAGTTCATTACGAGTTGCGCTTTTACCTGTTTCTTCTGTAACGCGTCCATTGTCTATAGATTCCTGAACAGAACCCACTATAAGATGCAGACCTAATTCTTTAACCAAATCGTCTCTAAATTCTATGGTTTCGGGAAAATTATGTCCGGTATCCACATGCATTAGCGGAAAGGGAATTTTTGAAGGATAAAAAGCTTTTTTAGCTAAATATGTAACTAAAATAGAATCTTTTCCGCCTGAAAAGAGAATTACCGGATTTTGAAATTGCGCCCATACCTCCCGCAAAATAAAAATAGCTTCAGATTCTAACTCATCCAGATAATTTAAATAATACTTGCTCATTTATAGTGATAGTTTTTCTTCGATGTAATTTAAAATTATTGAGACCGCTTCCTCAATTGTAATATTTTGGGTATCGATCTCTATATTGGCAGACTTAGGTGCCTCGTAGGGTGCATTAATACCTGTAAAGTTATCAATTTCACCAGACCGTGCTTTTGCATACAATCCCTTAACATCCCTTCTCTCGCATTCTTCAATAGATGTATTTACAAAAATTTCAATATAACGATTTGCTCCAACTATTTTTTTTATATTTTCCCGGTCCTGTTCATAAGGAGAAACAAATGAAGCTAATACAACCAACCCTGCATCTACCATAAGGTTTGCAACTTCGGCAATCCGACGAATGTTTTCGGTTCGATCTTCCGGAGAAAAAGATAAATTATTATTTAATCCTTCACGAACATTATCTCCATCCAGTGTATAGGTATGAATTCCTTTTTGGTATAAAGTATTTTCCAGTGCATTGGCAATAGTAGATTTACCAGAACCGGATAATCCTGTAAACCACAAAAGGAATGCTCCATGTTTTTTTAAACTACTTCGCTGCACTTGGGTGATATTGAAATGATGTGGAATAACGTTTTCCTGCATTATCGCTTTAATGTTTTTAAAAAGAATTTATTAATACGCCCTATGGGTATTTTCAACCAAACTCTTTCATGTAAATAATAAAGTGCAAATTTAGTAATTAACTCGGTTAAGGCGATAAAAAGTGCAACTTCATTAAAACTTTTTAAGATAGCTCCGGAGATTAAAAATGTTACGGTAGTGGCTATAATACGCCAGGAAATGGTTTTATAAAGGGTTTTTTGTTTTGTAACTTTATTTTTAAATCCAATATTTTGCCAGATTCTTTCGTGAAAATAATAAACAGCAAGTTTTATAAATAACTCTATTATACCAATTTTCAATGCAGTTTCCAGTCGACATTCGCCTAACCAACAGGTAATAAGTAATACTATTAAAATAGTATCTGATGTAGCGATAACCCTCCAAGAGAGACCCTTTATTAAGCTTCGTATATGAGATTCCCTCTTATTCATTGGGTTGTTTTATTTTGAGACCAAAAAATAGGGATTCAATAAATTCTCTTTATTGTATTTTAACGGTTCCTTGGTATTATTATCTATCACTTTAACACCTGCTGCCTGACAAATAGCCTGTCCTGCAGCAGTATCCCACTCCATTGTTGGGGCAAAACGAGGATAGACATCTGCTTTACCCTCGGCAACAAGACAAAACTTTAATGAACTCCCCTTAGAAATTATTTCCACAGGTTTGATCTTTTCTATTTCTGATATAAAATTTTTGGTTTCATCATTAAGATGAGATCGACTGCCCACAATTTTCATAATGGATGGAGATTCTAAAGTAGGAATGATTTCTGTAGCGTTTTTAAAAATATATTCTATAGATACATTTTCTTCCTCTAAAATAATTTTAAGGGCTTTTGAAGTATCTTGCGATGTAAAATACAGCGTTTTTAAAACCGGTACATAAATGACACCTAAAATCGGATTTCCACTAGTTACTAAAGCTATATTAACAGTAAATTCACCATTTCGCTTTATAAATTCTTTTGTACCGTCTAAAGGATCAACAATCCAACAAGTTTTCCAGTTTCTTCTTTCAGAATAATCAATTTGTTTATTTTCTTCGCTAATAATAGGAATTTGTGTTTCTTTTAGGTAGATATTAATAATGTCATTAGCGTTTTTATCTGCCAGGGTCAAAGGCGAATCATCTTCTTTAGTTTCAACACTAAAGTTAGTAGAATATACCTCCAAAATGGCTTTGCCAGCATCTAGGGCAGCAAGAATAGCAATCGTAAGGTTGTTTTTCATTTTTAAGCAGGACTTTAAAGGCGCTCAATGTACAACAAATAGAAAAATATAATATTAAGATATAAATATCAAATTCTTTTTTGTAAACTTAGTAATTATAAAAAGTTTGATTCCTACAAAAAGAATAATACATGAAATATTTTCTTTTAATAATATTATTATTAGGCACTACAGCAAGTTGTCAGGATTTTGGAGAACTACAATTTGTGGATGACCTTCCCTCTTTGCTAAGAGAGATTAGCGGGATTGAAAAATTCCCTGAAGAAGACATACTATGGACCATAAATGATTCCAGGAATCCACCTGAAGTATATGGTTACAACCTCAGCACAAAAAAGATGGTGAAAACTATCCGGCTCAAAAAGGCGAGTAATATAGATTGGGAAGATCTTGCTACAGGACCGGACGGAACTCTCTACGTAGGTGATTTTGGCAATAACGGCAGTTACCGTACTGATTTGACGATTTATGCTATAAAAGATCCCAGCACCCTGAAAAAGCGGCGCTATGAGCCTATGTTAACGACTTTTAGATATGAGGATCAAGTGGATTTCCCCCCAAAAAAGAAGAAGAATGTTTCTTTTGATGTGGAAGCCTTTATCTTTCTGAATGATCACTTTTATCTATTTACACGCAATCGAGCCAAAAAATTTGACGGTATAACCAAGATCTATAAACTGCCAGCCAAAGAAGGGGATTTTGTGGCATCCCTGATCGGCTCTTTTAAAACCTGTGAAGATCGTAGTGATTGCCAAATAACGGGTGCTGCTATTCATCAAGACAGTGGTAAACTAGCGCTGCTTTCCAATAATAAAGTTTGGATATTCAGTGATTATACAGGGGATGATTTTACTTCAGGAAAAATTAAAAAGATCAAATTACATCACACTTCTCAAAAGGAAAGTATTTGTTTTAAGAATGAAAATGAATTGTATATAGCAGACGAACGATCACATGGCAGAGGTGGTAATTTATATCTGCTGAAACTTTAAACAAGCTATATACTTATACCAAATCCAAAGGTAAAACGCACTCCATCATCACTTGTAAATAGACCAAACTGCCCTGAAATTGTGTCTACTGCGTTAAGCCATAATCCTCCACCGTAATCATCATGCCAAATCTTTGAGCTATCCTCTTTTATCCAGACTCTACCAATATCGTAGCCTCCAAATATTCCTATTTGCAGTGGTAATATTCGAGTCCTGAAAGAATTAAAACTATAACGTATATCTCCTCCAAATGCCAATGCGCTTTTCCCGTTAAATCGTTCCTTTCTATAACCCCTTAAACCAGTATCAGCTCCAAGATTAGCTGCTTGATAAAACTCAAAATCATCACCGATATTAAACTGGCCCTGAGCCATTGTTTTTAAAACAAGTTTTCTGTTTTGTGAGATGCTGTTAAAAAATTCAATCTTTGGATGTACATATCCATATGATTTACTGAAATCATCCACATTATTTTTTATTCCTGTTTTAAAAATAAAATTCATTCCTCGGGTGGGATTTACTGCAAGATCATAACTAGAATATGTATAGGTGAAATCCAGGTTTGTATAATTCATATTTTCATCAAAAAACCCAGGATTTGTTATAAAGAATTCAGAAATAAAACGGCCCTCTGTATCATCAACCTCAATATTTTCTAATGCAGCAGTAATTTCTATATTACTTCCATAATGTCCCGTTTTTGAAACTCCCAAAGATGCTCTATTGATTGCAGTTTTTACTCTGTTATAATCCAAGCCCAAATCATCATCAATATTTTCAGTTTCATTTCCAAATCCAAAGAAATTTTGTGTATAATTATCGCTTGCAAATTGTCCTCCAACAATTAAGTTCCAGGTTCCAAATGTATGTGCAAAAGTTCCCTTATATTTAATATCAAAACCCTCTGTAGCAAAATAATACCCAAAATTAAATGTATGTTTATGTTGAAAAGGGTCATTTTTAAAACCATTAACAAGGTAAGTATCAGAAATACTTATTTTAAATCCGTCATCCGGATTAGATCCTATTAATGGTACAATAGAATTAACTTTACTAATCCGCTTGGTATAGTCATAAACATTATTTGAATATATATCTTGAAATTTAAAAATGGCAGAACCTTTCTTTTTAATTGTATTTGGTTTACTTTTATGATCATACACTTTTATTCTTCGTCCATTTTCTATAGTGTAAATATCGTTATTCTGCCCTCCGATTATTCGTATAAATACCGGATTTTTTCCCTTGCCATTTACAACAAACTGATCATCGTCATCTAAACCATATACCCATATTTCCTTGGTTTCATCAGAGAAAACCATTCTTTCTTTATAGGGCTTTTGAACCTTACCTTTTTTAATTCTTGAAAGAGATATTCTTGTTGAATTGTCAAGTCGCGTAATTTCGATATAATCATCTTTATCGGTTGCTGTAATGATAACCAATTCAGAAAGAAATTCGTAATACCTCGAAGCAATTTCAACCAGATCTGCTCTTCTAGATTTTAAATTCTCTTTTATCCTGTTTGTGGTATCATCCTGAATTTCCACAGGAAGTTTTGAGAAGGCAAGATCAATTATTTCATCCGTCAAATTTTTCTGAATATATTTTGCTTGTTCCAACCATACTTCTTTTGAAGATTTTTGAATAAATGCCCGATCAATTTTTATTCCAGCAAGATTTATCCAATCAATATCTTTTATTTTATCATTAAATACCTGAAATTGACGAGTCCCCGGCATTAATACTTTTAAAATATCAAACAATGCACCATCGTAATTTGAAAATGCTTGATCGCGATCCCTTGGTATAGGTCGATACAACACCTCATCATCGGAAATATTAAAACGCGACCACCGCCATTGGTCGTAGTGGCGATCCCAATCCCCTATTAACATATCGAACAAACGAGCTTTAATAAATCCAGGTTCGTCAACACTATATTTCTCATCTTTTCGTAAATTCTCTAAAACATCATATGTGCTTTCTATAGCATCTGGATTACCAAATGATTCGACATCAAGAAAGGTATCATCGGGGTGTTCTTCAATGATATACAATTCGTCCCCATAGTCTTCATTGAATTTTCCTAAGTCAGGATGTTTTGGTATATAAAATAACTCAGGATTGGTGTGATATAATCCAATAGCATCAGATAAATCCGGAATTGTCAAATTAGCAAAAGGGTGGCTTGAAGTGTAAAAATCTAAAACAAGATCTTCAGTAAGTGTCTCTCTTAATTCGTCTTTTACATAAACTTTTTTAAAAGCAACGCTTTGCAAAAACTGTACAGCACTTTTCTTGACTGCTCGTAGTGCATAAATTTTTCCTTCATTATTAATAAAACGTATGGAACGGGTTTGATGTGCTCCTCCTTTTCTTACATATTTAAGTCCTCCATACAAAGTATCCAGGGTGGCAACAGGAACATCAATGTCCATGCCATAAATATATCGATAATGATCTCCCCAAAACCAGGTATAGCTATTTGACTTTTGAGTATCTTCTTTCTTGTAAATAGAAACTTTCTTTCTTGAGCTAAACTCTGACGCTAATTTTGAAGTATCAAAAGTTTTGGGGGTTTTGTAAACTGAAATATTATAAAGTAGTTTGGGTTCATCATTTTCAGCTGAAAAATAACTGACCTCAGAAGAACCATCGGTGAAAATATCCAATATTGCAAATCCCTGTCCTCCATAAGAGAATAATCCATCATTACTAAGAGTTACAGGAGATGACTTTGATCCAGCTCCAGAAATTATTTGTTTAATACCATCTTTTTCTATGTATTGTAAATTATGCTCATGACCTGAAACAAAAATTACACGTTCATTTCCTTTTGTATAGGTCGTAAGGCGTTTTATTAATTCATCATATTTATTATTAGACCGATCTTGTGGTGAAACTCCACCCGTAGATCGTAATTGAGCTATTATACTTCCAATAAAGGGTAATGGGACTTTACCTTGAGTTGGAAATATATGCTTTTCGAAGTTAAACATACCCCCATGAATCCCATTTGTATAAGCAGGATGATGCATAGCTATAATTACGGTTTTTTCATTGTTCTTTTTTAATAAATTCTCAATTTCAATATAAAAATCGTATTGTGTTTTTATATCACAATTATCATTTATTGTTGGATGTTTATCCCAATCTACTATATACCACTGTGTATCTATTACAAGAATAACAATATTATCGGTTACATCTATTTTTTTAATAGGGCATCCTTTTTCAGGTTGAAATGCATTTTTATCCTTCAATGCTTTTTCTACATAATCTTCCTGACGCTTTAATCCTTTTAGTCCATCTCCATACCAATCGTGATTTCCAGGGATAAAAAGGACATTCCCCTTAATTTCTTTAACGGCATCTACCTGAACATCCATACGATGTTCGGCCAATTCTCGATTTTCATCACCTTTAACAGGTAGGCCCTCTTCATAAATGTTATCTCCAAGAAAAATGACATAATCATCTTTTGTGTCCGTTTTTTCGATATGTTTTTTAAGAGCCTTTAGGGCTGAGGTGCTTTCACCCAAGTTTGCATTACCAGCATCACCAATGAGGTAAAATGATTTTTCAATTTCTTTTTCTGTTTCATAAAAACGTTGGCCTGATGTAGAGATTACATAATCTTTGTCTTTATACTGGAGCTTAATTGTAGAACAGCTGGAGGTAAATAGTATAATAAATACAACTACAATTAAGTTATTATTGTTCATATAAATTATTTAGTCTTCAATTTTTAGTAATTTGGTAATCTAATTAAAATAAATGTCATCTATAATTGATAAAGCTACAGATTTTGTACAAAATCTTTTAAGTAATGAATTAGGTAAAAATTGCTTATATCATAATATAACTCACACTCTTCGGGTTTATAAAAGTACAAAAGAAATTATTGAAAATACGACCCTAACCCCAGAAGATGGAGAAATTTTATTGCTTTCTGTACTCTTTCATGATACCGGGTATATTAAGGGTTGTTATAATCATGAAAAGGAAAGCAGTAAAATTGCGACTACATTTTTAAAAGAGAATAATATAAATGAAACGATCATTGAAAAAGTAATTTTTTGTATTATGGCAACTAAAATTGACGCTCAACCTAAAAACGATTTAGAAAAAATAATTCGTGATGCTGATACTTCACACTTTGCAAAGAAATATTATAAAGAATCTAGCGAATTATTGAGGCAAGAGTTAAAAAAGGCAAATATTAAGAACTTTAACAAAGAAGAATGGCTTACAGAAAATATTATATTTCTAAAATCTAAGCACACTTATTATTCTGACTATGCTATAAAATATTGGAACCCTAAAAAAGAAGAAAATCTGAAAAAAATGATGAAAGCACGAAAAAATAATAAAAAGAAAAAAGAAGAAGAAAAAAAACAATTACAAAAATATCTTAAGAGTAAAGATCCCGAAAGGGCTATTCAAAGTGTTTTTAGAATTACATTAAAAAATCATATTAAACTAAGTGATATTGCAGATACAAAAGCTAATATTTTACTATCTGTAAATGCTATTATTCTCTCAATTGCTTTATCAAGCTTAATCCCCAAACTTGATAATCCTTCAAATCAACATTTAATAATTCCCACAATAATATTTATTATATTCACGGTTATTACTATGATCTTGGCAGTATTGGCAACAAGGCCCAATGTAACCTCTGGGAAATTTACTAAGAAGGATGTAGAAAACAAAAGTGTGAACCTTTTATTTTTTGGAAATTTTCATAAAATGACCCTCGATGAATTTGAATGGGCAATGAATGAAATGTTATTGGATAAAGAATATATTTATTCGTCTATGACAAAAGATCTATACTTTTTAGGATTGGTCTTACAGCGTAAATATTCTTTGTTACGTATTACTTACAATATATTTATGATTGGAATAGTGGCATATGTCTTAGGCTTTGCTATAGCTATAGCACTTGTAGAAAATTAGGAGTAACTACTCTCCAATTTCTTTCATTAGGTCTTCGTAAGTGTAATATTCTTTAACTGTGTTTTTATTCTTCGAATATAACACACTCACTCTAATAGCTTTTAATCCGGTAACCCCTTGAAGGTCTTCTATTTCAACTATTTCAACATCTGAATCAAGTTGCTTTTTGGATTGTAAAAAAGAAACATATTTAAGATATTCTACCTCATCATCTCTTTGGGTATAAATTATTGCAATTTTTCCGGGTTGTGTTACGCGTTCTGATGTACCTTTTATATTGGATTTATCAACCCGTTTTTTTACAACTTCATAACGTGCGTTGTAAGTGCCATCAACATCAAATCTTTTTTCATCCATTCTAAACCTTAAAGAAAGTGGGCTATTAAAAACCAAAATCATGGAAGCAACATTTAATGGATCCGGAAGGTTTTCTTTTAAAGAATAAAAACTATTTTCCATTTCACACATTACTTGCAATTGCCACAACCTCAAATTATACAAGTATATTTTATTAAAACTATCTGTTTTGGTAATAGATTCACCTATATAAAGATTGTGTTCAACACCATCTGTTTTAAAACGTTCAAAATAATGAGGATACATTTTTTGAGCTTCCTCTTGTTTTTTATCAAGTAATGAAGCTAAATGCCTGTTAATAAGCATCACTGAATCATCATATCTTTTACGGTGTTTATAGGTAAATCCAGACTTGGTATCATTTAACTTGTTATAATCACCAACAATTGTTTCCAATGCCTTGCTTTTAGTTGCTAAATGATTGAAAAGTGGGAGAATTTCAGTGTCTAAAAAATTTACAACCCTTTGTTCACTATCGACTAATAATTGCCCTTTGAGCTCGGTTAAAAAATTAGTAATTCTAAATTCAAGTTGTTCATAAATAGGTAATATTTCTAATTTAAATATTTTCTTAATTATATTATTGACAAACCTGAGTTGAAGGATTAAATCTTTTTTTGTTGCATTGTTTCTAGCTACTGATGAACCCTTTATGTCTATTTGGCCAAATAACGGGTAAACATCTTCAAAAACAACTTCTTTAAAAATTGCTGTTCTTCCTTCTAATAATTCATAAAAATATCGTTTTGCTTCTTTTTTAAATTTCCAGTGTACACTATTATGTATTGAGGTACATTCATCTTGTATTATTAATTCCAGGTCATTGTCTAGCTTTTCCTTAGATCTTACAATGTAATCTATAAGAAAAGGCATAATGACTTCTAATTTATTTGCATTAATTGTGTTAAGTTCATTAGTGATTGGTGAAACGATTTCAAGTATTCCTAAGACTTTACCCTTATCCACTATCGATGCAAATATTGCACTCTGGATGTTTTGATCATTCAATTTTCTATAAAGAACATTATCCGGGTATTTTTTAAAATATTTATTTACGTTAGTTATAACATACAAATCACGATTGTTAAATAATACCGAATGGGATTGGTTGCAAAGTATTTCTTTACTCAATTGTGATTGTTCCCCATTTAACAAATAACTGAAGATAGTTAACTTTTCAAATGTTTTTTCCTCTTCATTATAATCTGAAAATCCAATATTTATTTTATTCAAATTAAATAAGGATCTAAATATTCTTTCAAATTCACTAATATTTTCTCCAACCGTTTTTCTGCTTAATAAATGGGTTTTAAAGTCTGAAATAGATACATCCATTGTAACATCAAACATATTTGTTATAATAAATCCTTTAAAAATCCAACTTTCTGGCGGAAATTTTTCTTTCCAAAGATCAATATTGTCAAAATTTTCCAGCAAATTATCCACGTCATCTTGTGTTATTTCAATTGCTCTATCTGTTTTTTCTACCTCAATAAAATCAGCATTATATAATACTCTATAACTACGTAGTATTCCATTTGTATCGGGAATTTTATAATAGAACGGACGCCTAAAATCTACTTTATAACCATAAAATTGATTCAAAATAATACTACACCCCATTATATAAAGTTCTTTTTCACCAAAATCCATGAGTTCCAACTCAAAATTTTCATCTGCAAGTGCAATAATATCTTTATACCGTTGTGAAGATTTAAAATGGGTATGTTGAAAAGGACAGGAAGCAACCTTAATTTCATTTTTAGTAAGTATTGTTGAAAATATGTCTTCCAATATTAAATCTATTTGAGGCATAAGTTTAGATAATTGAACCTCATTTGATATGCCATTTGAAAGAATGGGATGTTTTTCGGCAATAGCTAATATATATTTAGCTCGCTCCCTCAATAATTCATTTTCTGAATCAAGATTAGAACGGTAAACATCAAAAAGCTTTTTAAAGCTTACTTCAATAGTTAATGGAAATTTTCCTTTTTTTGTTTTCATTTTATAAAACAAATACTATCCAAAAATACATATTTAAATACTATTTGTTATTTATTGACTGGTTATTAACAAACATTTACCGTAATTGGGTTTTTTTTCAGAAAAAATAAAGATATTTTTGTGCTAATTAAATACATTTTTATGAGACGTATAATACCACTATTACTTACATTATCAGTTATTTCCTGTAATTCAGACTCGAATTCTTATAGGGTAGAAGGCAACGCAACAGGATTTGACGATGGCACTCAAGTATTTGTTTATACAATATTAGATAACAATCAACCCAAAGTTATTGATACCCTTACCATTGAAAAAGGTAAATTTATGGGCACTTACACTAAAACAGATGATATTTCGGTTAATTACTTTAGAGTAGGTAAATTAAAAAACACCTTATTATATTTTCCCGAAAATGTAGATTTAAAAGTTACACTTTTTAAAGATAGTATACAATCTTCATTTGTTTCGGGAAGTGCTCAAAATGATAATTATAAAGAGTATTCTGAACAAATTAGAAGTTATAATAAACAAAAAAGCGAAAATGCAAAAAGGTTTAGGAAAGCTCGAATAGAACAAGACAATCTTTTGGTCTCTGAAATTCAAAAAGAAAATATTGCGCTCATAAATGAAGAGTCTAACTTTAAAAAACAGTTTGTAACCAATAGTTCCAATTCTCTTATTTCGGTAATCCTGCTTTCTGAAATGGTAAGCCGTAAGGAAATATCGACGGTAGAAGCATTAACAATCATAGATAATCTTAGCCCCAAAGTAGCTGCTAAAGGCAGTACTAAAAATCTTATTGTTTTAATTAATTCAATGAAAAAAGCAGATGTTGGTGAAAAAGCTCCCGAATTTAGTGCACCAAATCCTGATGGAAAAATAATAGCGCTCTACGATGTATTGGGTAAATATACCATCATAGACTTTTGGGCATCCTGGTGCAAACCCTGCCGAAGAGAGAATCCAAATGTGGTCAAAGTCTATAATAAGTATCACAATAAAGGGCTTAATATAATTAGTGTTTCTCTTGATAAGCAAGGTCAAAAGGAAAGATGGATTAAAGCTATAAAAGATGATAATTTGACATGGATCCATGTATCCAATCTTAAATTTTGGAGTGAACCCGTTGCACAGCAATACAATGTACGATCTATTCCTGCTACCTTTTTATTGGACGAAAACGGTATAATTATTGCGAAAAACCTTCGAGGTAACGCCTTAGAAGTTAAGATAGCATCACTATTAGGTGATTAGCTAAGTAAAAAAACTCATTTAAATTGTATCTTTTAATTCTATTTCCCATAGGGAAACGGAATCTATATTTTTTTGAGTTTTAATAGTATAAACAGTAATACAATAGGAAAAGCTAATAAAGTAACTATCCATAAATGTGTATCTAAAAGGTAGGGTGCAAAAGCAATAGTAAGTATATATCCCGCTATTGCACCTCCAAAATGTGCATCATGACCTATGTTGCCAATGCTCTTTTTCATTCCATAGATAGAAAAAAGTAAAAAGAGTATTCCAAAAATCCATGCCTTCATTGGAATAACAAATACAATTAACATTGCATTAGGGTCAAATAAAATAGCAGAATATAAAATTCCCATCACAGCACCACTGGCACCTATAGCGCTATAATGGAATTCTTCTTTATGAAAAAAAAATGACAATAAATTACCAAAAACCAAACTAGCCAGATAAATAAGTATGAACTTTACGACTCCCAAAGATATTATAACCACATTTGCAAAAAAATACAACGTGATCATATTAAACAGTAAGTGTGAAAAATCTGCATGTAAAAATCCTGAGCTAAACATCCTTATTTTCTCACCTTTACGTATGCCCGCTATATTAAATTTATATTTTTCGAAAAAAGAAAAATCATTAAATCCCTTCAACGAAATAATAACATTAGCTACTATAATAGCTATTGTCGCCATATTAATATTCTGCATGAACTATCAATTTTAACCGTACTTCTCTACCTTAATCAGATTGAACGTACAAGTAATTATACAATAATAATCTAAACTTTTAAAAATAAATAAATTTGGTATAACTTTAGAAATTATCACTAATTATTAATGCGATAAATTTAGTTAGTTTTGCTGTAAATCTAACTATGCAAAGACTAATTTATATATTAGTATATCCCATACTTTGGATAACTTCCATCTTACCAATGTGGCTGCTTTATTTTAATTCTTCTGTTTTATATGTTTTTGTATACTATATTTTAGGTTACCGCAAAAAAGTAGTATTGGGTAATCTAAAGCTTGTATTTCCTGAAAAGTCTACCAAAGAACGTAAAAATATTGCAAAAAAATTCTATCAGCACTTATGTGACATTATTTTTGAAACCATTAAAAGCCTTACAGTTTCAGATGTTTTAATGAACAAAAGATACCATATTGAAAATATTGAAGTATTGGAAGAATTGTATAGAGAAAATAGAAGTGTTTTTCTTGTTTGTGGGCATTATGGAAATTGGGAATGGAGCAGTTTTATTACTAAAAAATTCCCTTATAAGGGATATGCTGTTTACAAACCATTACCTAACCCATATTTTGATCGTTTGATCAAAAAAATTAGAGGTCAATTTGGAGGCACCATTATATCTAACAAAAAAATTGTTCCCATTTCATTTAGGAATGCTAAAAATAATATCAAAACACTTACCTTAATTGTTGCAGATCAATCCCCGAAAAAAGGATCATTTAAACATAGAGATACTTTTATGAATATCAATGTACCTGTCTTTACAGGAATTGAAGAGCTGGCAAAAAGATTGAATATTGTGATCGTTTATTTAAAGGTAAAAAAAATTAAACGAGGATTTTATTCGGCTTCATTTGTTCCCTTAGCAAAATATCCCTCTGAATATAAAGACTATGAAATAACAAGATTGTTTTTAGATGAAATTGAGAAGCAGATAAAGGAAGCACCACAATATTATTTGTGGTCACATAAAAGATGGAAACACAGAGAAAAAGATTCAAAAGGTTATTAATAACCCACTTATATCTTCAAAAAATTATGATTCTACAATCTTATTTATTTCAGTAATAAAACGATCTGCCAATGTATCGGCATTTTCCTGAGATTTTGCCTCTGTGTAAACTCTAATAATAGGTTCGGTGTTAGATTTTCTTAGGTGTACCCAATTTTCAGCAAAATCTATTTTTATACCATCCAGGGTGTTTATTTCTTCAGCAGCATATTTATCCTGCAATTTCTTTAGAATAACATCAACATCTATCTGTGGTGTTAATTGTATTTTCTTTTTACTCATAAAATAGGAGGGATATTTTTTCCGAAGTTCACTAACCTTTATGTATTCATCCGACAAAAAACTCAAAAATAAAGCGATTCCAACCAAGCTATCTCTTCCATAATGTAATTCGGGATAGATGATTCCGCCATTTCCTTCACCACCAATCACCGCATTGGTTTCTTTCATCTTGCTGACCACATTAACCTCACCCACAGCACTTGCTGTATAGTTGCCATTATACCTTTGAGTAATATCCTTAAGTGCACGTGATGAAGACATGTTTGAAACCGTATTGCCAGGTGTGTTTTTAAGCACAAAATCTGCTATTGCAACAAGGGTATATTCTTCACCAAATATTTCCCCTTTTTCATCTACAAATGCAAGTCTATCTACATCGGGATCTACTGCAATACCAAAATCGGCTTTTTCGGAGACTACTTTTTCCATAAGGTCGGTTAGATTCTCTTTTAATGGTTCGGGGTTATGTGGGAAATGACCTGTTGGTTCACAAAAAAGTTTTATTGCATGAACCCCCAGAGATTCTAATAATAATGGTACTGCAATTCCTCCGGTAGAATTTACACCGTCTACAACTACTTTAAAATTAGATTCTTTAATAGCTTTAACATTCACTAAGGAAAGGTTTAATATTTCTTCGATATGCAAATCAATATAAGTTTCGTTTTTAGTGATCTTCCCTAAAGAATCAATTTTTGCAAAATCTATAGTTCCGTTTTCTGCAATATCCAGTATTTGCTGTCCGGCATTAGCATTTAGGAATTCTCCATTATGGTCGAGTAATTTCAATGCATTCCATTGCATCTGATTATGGCTAGCTGTTAAAATAATTCCGCCATCGGCTCTCTCCAGGGTAACTGCCATTTCAACTGTGGGTGTTGTAGATAATCCTACATCTACAACATGTATCCCCATACCAACCAGGGTGTTCATCACCAATTGTTGAATCATTTCTCCCGAAATCCTAGCATCACGCCCTACTACAACAAGATACTTGTCTTTATGACGCTGTTTACGTACCCAACTTCCATAGGATGCTGCATATTTAACAGCATCAATAGGTGTTAAGTTATCTCCCTGTATACCACCAATGGTGCCTCTAATTCCAGAAATGGACTTTATTAAAGTCATACATTTTCATTTTTATTACAAAGATACTTTTTAAAATCATAAAACTTTCGACACATTTTGTAAATTGTCCATTATGAATTTTTTGGCACATATTTACCTCTCAGGAGAGGATGAAGGCATTACCATTGGTAACTTTATTGCAGATGGTATTAAAGGAAAACAATACAAAAAATATCCTCTTCAAATTCAAAAAGGAATCCTATTACACAGAGGAATAGACAGTTTTACAGATCAACATCCTACTGTTAGACAAAGTACAAAACGTTTACACGAAAATTATGGACATTACAGCGGTGTCATAGTCGATATATTATACGATCATTTTTTGGCAAAAAATTGGAAGAATTATCACTCACAACCATTAGACGAATACGTTGGTGAATTTTACGAAATGCTAAGGAAATATTTTGAAATACTACCTACACGTATTCAACGAATGATGCCTTATATGATAGCAGACAATTGGCTATTAAGCTATGCTACCGTTGAGGGAATTAGCAACATATTAACCCAAATGAATCGTCGAACAAAGGAGCGGTCTAAAATGAATTTAGCTGTCATCGAACTTGAACGATATTATACAGAATTTGAAACAGAATTCACCTGCTTTTTTGAAGAACTGAAAACCTTTTCAAAAAATAAAATAAAAGAACTATGAAAAAACTTATTTTAATTTTTATTTTACTATTAGCCGTTTCTTGTAAACAGAAATCTTCTAAATTTATTGATAATACTCCTATACAGGGTCTTATTACTGAAAAGGCAATGGTTGTTTCAGCACGAATTGAAGCTTCAAAAATTGGTTCAGAAATATTAAAAAAGGGAGGTAATGCTTTTGACGCGATGATTGCCACTCAAATGGCCTTGGCAGTAGCTTATCCTTATGCTGGTAATCTTGGTGGTGGCGGTTTTATGGTATATCGTACAAAATATGCTGAATATGGCGCACTCGATTTTAGAGAAAAAGCCCCAATAGCAGCTTTTAAGGATATGTATTTAGATGAAGAAGGTGAATTTATAACAGACAAAAGTAAAGTTGGGGGTCTTGCGGTTGGAGTACCGGGAACAATTGCAGGGATTTTTGCTGTACATGAAAAACTGGGATCATTACCTATAGAAGAAATCCTGGAACCTGTAATAGCACTCGCTAAAAATGGATTTACCATTACTGAAAAACAATCAGAAAGATTTTTGAAATATCGTGACATTTTTAAGGAAGTAAATATTGATTCTTCCATTTTTACTGAAGAATACAAGCCGGGAGATACATTTAAAAATATAGCGCTTGCCAATACAATAAGTCAAATTGCAATTAATGGAAGGTCCGAATTTTACCAGGGAATTACCGGTGAAAAACTCGTAGAATATATTCAATCAAAAAATGGTATTATTACTATGGATGACCTTAATGCATACGAGGTAGAATGGCGTGAACCTGTTGTCTTTTGGTACAAGGATTTAAAAGTGATTACAATGTCACCTCCTTCAAGTGGGGGAATTTGTTTGGCACAAATATTAAAATTAATTGAGCCATACTCATTAGATGAATATGGACATAACAGTTTAAAAACAATACAGGTAATCACTGAAGCAGAACGCAGGGCTTATGCAGATCGAAGCTTTTATCTTGGAGATCCAGATTTTATTGAAATACCATCTGATACATTGGTGAGCAATAATTACCTAAAAGCTCGAATGGATAACTTTTCATTTGAAAAAGCAACAATTTCTGAAAGCTTAACTTATGGTGTCATTCCTGGCTACGAGAGCCCAGAAACTACCCATTTCTCAATTGTCGATCAATTTGGTAATGCTGTTTCCGTTACTACCACTCTTAATGCGGCTTATGGGTCAAAATTATATATTAATGAGTTGGGTTTCTTTTTAAATAATGAAATGGACGACTTCAGTGCTAAGCCAGGCACTGCAAACATGTATGGTGCTACCGGTGGTGAGGCAAATGCTATAGCACCTCAAAAACGAATGCTGAGTTCGATGACACCTACTATTATTGAAAAAGATGGAAAACTTTGGATGAATCTGGGTACCCCGGGGGGATCTGCCATTATAACTTCGGTATTACAAATTATTTTAAATGTATATGAATTTGATATGAGCATGCAAGATGCCATCAATGCCCCTCGTTTTCATCATCAATGGTTGCCAGATGTTATTGTATTTGAACCCAATTCTTTTTCTGAAAAAATATTGAAACAACTTGAAAAAAAAGGATATATTATTGATGAGAAGAAAACAAAAATTACAAGTAAAGTGGATGGTATTTTAATTTTACCTAATGGTAAACTAGAAGGTGGAGCAGATCGAAGAGGGGATGATACCGCCGTTGGTTTCTAATATTTATTTTAACAAATATCTAGTTGTTTGTCGATAAAAAGGTGCATTTAAACGATTTGTAAGTAATATACTACAAATCATTAAGAAAAATCCTATTTTTGAACCGACAGATTTTAACATTTATTAATGATCATATACTAAAGTAGGTGGTATTGGAGGTGAATAACTGTTTATAATAATCACTTACAGTGATACAACCTCTTATTTTACAGAATCGAATAAATAACCAACGGTTTTTGAGAAATCTTTAAAAATTAAGGTTTAGCAAGTATTTACAACCAAAACCTCTTCTTTTGATGATAATAAAATGAGAAATAAACCTTTCATTAAGGATTTGTATGCCCTTATTCCATTGGCGATTAGTGGGCTTCTATGTATTACATTAGTTTTTCTACTTTGGCAAAAGACAAATAATACACCAGATTTTATAAGTCTTCTTACCAGTTTCACATCGATTTTCATTGGTATAAGCGGTTTTTTAGCAGCAATTATAATGGTTTATTTGGCTTCTTCGGTAATTGGAATAAAAAAAACAAGACTTAATATAATTGACAGTCTTAGTACAGTAATTAAAAAGATGCACAATTTTAGAAATATTATAGAAATATTACTTCAATCTAAAATGTGGTTACCGGGTTTAAAAGAATACATTGACGAAGAATTTGAGGGTCTTACTTTTTTTGATGTTAAAGAATTTTACAAAGGAAAATCGAAATTAGCAATAGAGTTTCTTCAGGAAAGTCATCATTACGGAGATACCGAAAATCTTTATCTCGAATTAAAATCTCTATTGATGACAAAACCAAAAGAAAAGAGTATTCCTAAAAATGTTTATTACCCGAAAATCTATAGTAAAGATATTATTGAAAAATGGTTAGAACACAAATGTGGTTCTGGACTGTTATATTATTTTGGTTATAAATATGGTATATATAAAGAGACATTAGATATAAATTCGGTATATGAAAGACATCAGGATAAAATTATTGCGATTGCTAATAGTATTGATTCAGACACCTTTGAAGATTCATCATTTAATGAAGTATTCTTATCAAAATTAGGTGACTATATGACTACTGATGTATTACCAAAATTATTTCAACTTATAGGAGAAACAGACTCCAAATTGCCAAACATTTTACGTTATTTATATTCTATATTTTTATTATTAGTAATTTTTGGTGTTTTATTGCCCCTTTGTTATTTATTGTTCAATTTACCAATATTGATTCTTATAATAAGTTTTGCATTTGTTATAAGCATAATATTTTTTATAGCTACTACTTTTTACCAATTCCTTTCCAAAGAAATTAATAACTAATATTTTTCAAATATTAGCCATTAATTTAAATAAATTCAATTCGTAGTACCGTTAACCAATAATTTTCAATTCAATTAAGTACCTTTGCAAATTATGGCAAAAAATGCAGGATTTATTGAAATTATTGGGGCAAGAGTTCATAATTTAAAAAACATAAATGTAAAAATCCCAAGAGAGAAACTGGTAGTAATTACCGGACTTTCAGGTAGTGGGAAATCTTCATTGGCATTTGATACTATATATGCAGAGGGACAGCGTCGTTATTTCGAAACATTTTCGGCTTATGCTCGACAGTTTCTTGGAAGCCTTGAACGTCCCGATGTTGATAAAATAGAAGGCCTTTCTCCTGTTATTGCTATAGAACAAAGAACAACCAGCAAAAGCCCTCGTTCTACCGTAGGCACAATTACCGAAATTTACGATTTTCTACGTTTGCTTTATGCTCGGGCAAGCGATGCTTATAGTTATAATACCGGTAAAAAAATGGTTAGTTATACCGATGAACAAATACAAGAGTTAATCCTCAAAGACTACCGTGGTAAAAAAATAAGCATATTGGCACCTGTGGTTCGCACGAGAAAAGGTCATTATCGGGATTTATTTGAAAAGATTGCCAAACAAGGATTTTTAAAAGTTCGTATAGATGGGGAAATTCTAGAATTGGTAAACGGGATGAAAGTTGACCGATATAAAACGCACGATATCGAAATTTTAATCGACAGGCTTAAAATCTCTGAAGACGATAATCAAAAAAAACGTTTAAGTGAAACCATAATTACAGCGATGTATCATGGTGATGATATAATTATGGTAATTGAAAATGAAACCAATGAGGTTCGCTATTTTAGTCGTTCTTTAATGTGCCCGACAAGTGGTATTTCATACCCTAACCCTGAGCCCAATAATTTTTCGTTTAACTCACCCAAAGGAATGTGTCTAAAATGTAAAGGTCTGGGTGAACTTTACGAAGTAAATCTGAATAAAATCATTCCTAATAAAAAACTTTCCATTAATCAGGGTGCTTTAGCTCCACAGGGATCACAAAAACATAATTGGGTATTTAAGCAACTGGAATTAATAGCACATCGTTATGGATTTAAACTCAGCGATCCTTTTGATAAAATACCTGAAGAAGCAGTAAATGTAATTTTTTACGGAAGCGATGAAAAGTTTGATGTTGAATCAAAAACTCTGGGAATTACAAGAAATTATAAAATAGATTTCGAAGGTGTGGTAACATTTCTTCAAAATACATTTGAGGCTAATGAATCTAAATCTCTACGCCGTTGGGCAAAGGAATATATGGATAATGTCATTTGTTCGCAATGTAATGGTACAAGGCTTAGAAGGGAATCTCTTAATTTTAAGATAAATGACAAAAATATTGCCGAATTAACTCAAATGGATATAGAAGATTTGGCAAATTGGTTTAAAAAATTAGATAAGAAACTTTCAGAAACACAGTTATTAATTGCTTCAGAAATCATTAAAGAAGTTAAAACCCGCCTACAGTTTCTAATTGATGTAGGACTTACTTATTTGGCATTAGATCGAAGTTCAAAATCACTTTCAGGTGGTGAAGCACAACGTATAAGATTGGCTACACAAATTGGTTCACAATTGGTTGGAGTACTATATATATTAGACGAACCCAGTATAGGACTACACCAACGCGACAATAAAAAACTCATTAAATCTCTTTTAAAATTGAAGGAATTGGGAAACTCGATCATTGTTGTTGAACACGATAAAGAGATGATCGAGAGTGCAGATTATGTTATAGACATTGGCCCCGGGGCAGGAAAGTATGGAGGTAAAATAGAATCTGTAGGAACTCCCGAGACCATAAAAAAACATGATACATTAACGGCTGCTTACCTAAATGGAAAAAAAGAGATTAGCATTCCAAAAAAAAGACGAACGGGTAATGGAAAAATATTAACTCTCACAGGTGCATCTGGCCACAATCTTAAAAATATATCCATTAATATTCCTTTGGGTAAAATGATAGGTGTTACAGGTGTTTCGGGGAGTGGAAAATCAACGCTTATTAATGAAACTCTTTACCCTATTTTAAATGCGCACTTTTTTAATGGAGTTAAAAAACCCTTACCTCATAAAATAATAAAAGGATTACAGCATATTGATAAGGTGATCGATGTTAATCAATCTCCAATAGGACGAACTCCTCGTTCAAATCCGGCTACTTATACGGGTGTGTTTTCAGAAATACGAAATATCTTTGCCAAAATGCCTGAATCGTTGATTCGGGGATACAAGCCGGGAAGATTCAGTTTTAATGTTGCTGGAGGACGGTGTGAGACCTGTAAAGGTGGAGGCTTGCGAGTAATTGAAATGAATTTCCTTCCCGATATTTATGTAGAATGCGAAAACTGTCAAGGAAAAAGATTTAATCGGGAGACATTAGAAATAAAATACAAAGGGAAATCAATTTACGATGTTCTTGAAATGACCATTAATGAAGCTTGCCCGTTTTTTAAACTCATTCCTAAAATATACCGTAAACTTAAAACAATACAAGATGTGGGCTTGGGATATATTACTTTAGGTCAGCAATCTACTACGCTTTCTGGCGGCGAAGCACAACGAATTAAACTAGCAGCCGAATTATCAAAAAGAGACACTGGTAACACCTTCTATATACTTGATGAACCAACTACAGGTCTACATTTCGAAGATATACGGGTGTTATTGATAGTATTAAACAAACTTGTAGATAAAGGAAATACGGTTTTAATTATCGAGCACAATCTCGATGTAATTAAAACAGTAGATTACATTATAGATATTGGTCCGGAAGGGGGTAAAAAAGGAGGTAGAATCATGGCTCTTGGAACTCCCGAAGAAATTATATTGAACAAAAAGAGTCATACTGCACATTTTCTTAAAAAAGAATTACATTAGCACTTATGATATTAGTATGAGAAACGAAGCAAAGCCAAAAAACTGGAATGAAGTAAAAATAAATGACTCTTGGGCGATTTTTAAAATCATGGGTGAATTTGTTGGTGGTTATGAGAAACTAAGTAGAATTGGGCCCTGTGTATCTATTTTTGGGTCCTCAAGAACTAAACCAGATCAGAAATATTATAAGCTTGCAGAACGCATAGCCAAAAAAATAACCGAAAATGGCTACGGTGTCATAACTGGAGGAGGACCCGGTATTATGGAAGCAGGTAATAAGGGGGCACATCTTGCAGGAGGTACATCGGTAGGTCTTAATATAACATTGCCTTTTGAACAATTCGACAATCCATATATAGATAGTGATAAAAGTATAGACTTTGATTACTTCTTTGTAAGAAAAGTAATGTTTGTAAAGTATTCTCAAGGGTTTATTGTAATGCCTGGTGGGTTTGGTACTTTGGATGAATTTTTTGAGGCCATAACATTGATCCAAACTAATAAAATTGATAAGTTTCCTATTATTTTAGTTGGAACCGAATTTTGGGCAGGGCTTATAAAATGGATAAAGGGTACACTTCTTGAGGATAACCATAATGTAAGTCCAAAAGACCTGGATTTGATACATATTGTAGACCATGAAGATGAGGTGTTGGAAATATTAAATAATTTCTACGATAAGTCTGAATTAAGTCCTAACTTTTAATTTACCTCCCTTTTTAATGATTAAAGGACTACTTTCCAAAATGTTTTAGAGCAATAAAATATGACTCAAAAGAAAGTAAAATCAGAAAATATTACTATAAACGATTCTACTTCTGCAAATGGTATGTGTTATTTTAAAATCAAGCTGTCATCAATTAACAGTCTTCTTAAATTTTTAAAAACTAATTGAAGCTAAGCAGTTACATAACAGTTGTATATTTTCTAGTTGGATTCTTAATGCATGCTCAGCACCATATAACCATTAATGCTACGCTAGACCCAGAAAATAAATCGTTATATATAGTTCAAGAAATTGTATATAAAAATAACTCGGATATAGCATTGAGTGAATTGTATTTGAACGATTGGGCCAATAGTTTTTCTAGTAAAACCACACCCCTGGCAAAACGTTTTGCTGAAAATTATATAAGTTCATTTCATTTCGAAAATGAAAAAGATAGGGGCAAAACAGACATAATTAGTATTGTAAATGAAAATTCTGTATCTCTTAATTGGGACCGTGAAGAAGCAGTAGATATAATTAAAGTAGATTTAGACCATCCTTTACAACCAGGTGATAGTTACACAATCAAAATAGTTTATAATGTCACATTACCTAATGTAAAATTTACTCGCTACGGGGTGACTAATGATAATGATTATAAGCTCAAATATTGGTATCTTTCCCCTGCTGTTTTCGATGGTAAATGGCATGCATATAGCAATAAAAATACGCTAGACCTCTATCTTACTCCTTCTACATTTGATATAACATTTCAAATCCCAGTAGAATATACTGTTATTTCAGATTTTGATATGATTTCTGAAACTAATTCAGAAAGAATAAAAACAATAATTCTAAAGGGGGAAAAAAGAATAATTTCCAAAATTCAATTACTACAACATTCAACATTTGAAAGTATTGTAACCGACAAAGTTGAGGTTATAACTAATTTGGAAAATAAAAAAGTATCTTCATCAATCAGTGCTGTATTTATAGATAGGGTTATTCATTTCTTAGATGAGAATTTAGGTCCCTACCCTTTTAAAAAAATTGTAATTAGTAAAGCAGATTATAAAAACAGTCCTGTGTATGGGCTTAACCAACTTCCAAATTTTATTAGTCCATTTCCAGATGGATTTGAGTATGATTTAGAACAACTTAAAACCATTAGCCGTACTTATATAGAAAACACATTATTCTTCAATCCCAGAAATGATTATTGGTTAACAGGAGCATTACAGATTTATTTAATGATGGAATATGTGAATACCTATTATCCAAATATGAAAATTATAGGTGGTATTAGTAATTTTTGGGTGATTAGATGGGCACATGCTTCAAAAATGGAATTTAATGACCAATATCCTTTTTTATATTTAAATATGGCTCGTAATAATTTGAATCAATCTTTAACAACGCCAAAAGATTCATTAGTAAAGTTTAATAAAAATATTGCAAGTGATTATTATGCTGGAACAGGATTACAATACCTTTCCGATTATCTTGGAAAAGAAGTGGTATTAGTAAGTATAAAAGAATTTTATTCTGAAAATAATTTAAAACCTGTTCATTCTTCTGTATTTCAGAAAAATTTAGAAAACCATACCAACTTACCCGTCAACTGGTTTTTTGAAGACTATATTAATTCAAGATCCCATATAGACTTTAAAATTAAAAAAGTAATTGTAAGAGGTGATTCCCTAGAAGTTCAAATAAAAAACAAGAGGAATAACACATTACCCGTATCATTATATGGTTTGAATAAAGATCAGATTATTTTTAAACAATGGATACTCCCCATAGATAGTATTACCACGGTAACTGTAGCTTCAAAAAATGTTCGCAAACTAGCTCTAAATTTCGAAGCAATTATCCCTGAGTATAACCAACGTAACAATTATAAAAATATAAAAGGGTTACTTAATAGGCCTATACAATTTCGGTTATTTCAAGACATCGAGGACCCAAAATACAATCAAATATTTTTTATGCCCATTTTTCGATACAATTTTTATGATGGTTTTGCATTGGGTCCTAAAATATATAATAAAACGATTCTTCCAAAAGCAATACATTATAATATAGAGCCCCAATACGGTTTCAAATCTAAAACAATAATTGGAAAAGCATCATTAATCTATACCAATAGAATTGAAAATGGAAAACTATACTATATGCGGTTTGGGGTTTCTGGTAATTATTTTTCTTATAATAAGGGATTATTTTATAAACGATATAGTCCCTATATGATATTTGCATTTCGTAATAAAGATTTACGAAATAATGAAAAACGATTTATTAACATAAGAAATGTTAACGTTTATAGAGACCCAAATCCTGAAGAACCAAATCAGGAACCAAATTATAATGTATTTAATGTACAATATGTTTATTTTAATCCCAATCTCATAAACTATTTTAGAGGTGCATTTGATTATCAGCTTTCATCAAAATTTAGTAAAGTTTCAACTACCTTAGAATATCGTAAGCTATTTTTAAATAATCGCCAGATAAATATTCGGCTTTACGCAGGTCTTTTCCTTTATAACAAAACCGATATAAATGATGATTTCTTTAGTTTTGCCCTAGATCGCCCAACAGATTATCTCTTTGATTATAATTACTACGGAAGAAGTGAAGATACTGGTCTTTTTAGTCAACAATTAATCATATCAGAGGGCGGGTTTAAATCACAAATAGAACCCTCTTTTTCCAATAGTTGGATAACTACGGTAAATGCAAGTACAAATATATGGAAATGGATTTATGCCTATGGTGATGTCGGTCTAATTCATAATAAAAAGCAAGGCACAAATGCTGTTTTTGATAGTGGTGTTAGATTAAGTTTTGTCGCTGATTATTTTGAATTGTATTTCCCTCTATATTCTACCCTAGGATGGGAACCCGGACAAGCAAATTATGATCAAAAAATAAGATTTATTGTCACCCTAGACCTTCAAACATTATCTGGACTATTTACCCGTAAGTGGTATTAAATAAATTTATTTAATTGTTGATTTCTTAACGATTTATAAAATATGTATAATTATTTGAATATTATCAAATATTAACGAGATTTATTGATAATAGTTTAATTATTTAACATTATACCGTATTGGAGTGTTTGGAGTTTTTCACTACTTTTACATTCTCTTATTACTTCTTAATTGTATGCAAATAAACCCACAAACTAATAGCAAATTATCTTTTGAAGATTTTAAAGCAGAAATTCGAAATGATTACAGAATAGCTGTAACCAGTCGCGAATGTAGTTTGTTGGGAGGTCGTGAAGTGCTTACTGGAAAAGCAAAATTTGGCATTTTTGGGGATGGTAAAGAAATTCCCCAATTAGCTTGGGCAAAAGTTTTTAAAAATGGAGACTGGCGAAGTGGTTATTACAGAGATCAAACTTTCATGATGGCCATTGGAGAACTTACTATCCAACAATTTTTTGCAGGCTTATATGCCCATACTAATATTAAAGCTGATCCAATGAGTGCCGGACGTCAAATGGGAGGTCATTTCACAACTCACAGTTTAAATGATGATGGAACCTGGAAAAATCTTACTATTCAAAAAAACAGTAGTGCTGATATTTCACCTACAGCTGGGCAAATGCCAAGATTACTAGGGCTAGCACAAGCATCTAAAGTCTTTCGAAATATAAAAGATTTTAAAAATAAATCTACCTTTTCCAATAATGGAAATGAAGTAGCCTGGGGAACTATAGGAAATGCCAGTACCAGTGAGGGAATATTTTGGGAAACTATAAATGCAGCTGGTGTTTTACAAGTTCCTTTAGTAATGAGTGTTTGGGACGATGAATTTGGAATATCAGTACATGCACGACATCAAACAACAAAAGAAAATATTTCAGAAATATTAAAAGGGTTTCAACGCAATGAAGAAGAAACTGGTTATGAAATTATTCGTGTTAGGGGCTGGGACTATCCTAGTCTTATAGAAGTATATAAAAAAGCAGCTGAAATTGCCAGGAACGAGCATGTACCGGTTCTAATTCATGTAAATGAACTTACACAACCTCAGGGACATTCTACAAGTGGTTCTCATGAACGCTATAAAAGTGAAGAACGGCTTGAATGGGAAAAAGATTTCGATTGTATTGCTAAAATGCGAGAATGGATGATTACCAATAATATTGCTAAAGATGAGGATCTTACTGAACTTGAAAAAAATATTAAAAAAGAAGTACGTGATAGCAGGAAAACAGCTTGGGATGCTTTTATAGCACCCCAAAAAAAAGAACAAGAAGAAGCTTTAACCCTACTCAATAATTTAGCTGAAAGTAGTCCTAACAAAATATTTATTCAAAAATTAAGCGATGACCTTTCTGATGAAAAAGAACCTTTAAAAAGAGAAGTTATAAAGGTTGCCCGAAAAGCTTTACGTTATGTAATTGAAGAAGACACAGTAGAAAAAAAACAACTTCAAGATTGGATTGTAAACTATTTTGACATCAATCAACCAAAATACAGCACTCATTTATATTCTGAAACAGCTAATAAAGCAACCTCTATTTTAGAAGTTTTACCAACTTACAACGACGATAGTGAATTAGTGGATGGTAGGATAATACTAAGGGAAAACTTCGATATTATTTTAAAAAATTACCCGGAAGTCCTAATCTTTGGAGAAGATTGTGGTGCAATAGGTGATGTAAACCAAGGCCTTGAAGGATTACAAAACAAATATGGAGAGCATCGTGTTGCCGATACAGGAATTAGAGAAGCAACTATAATAGGCCAAGGCATTGGCTTGGCAATGAGAGGTCTCCGACCCATAGCCGAAATACAATATCTAGACTATATAATGTATTGTTTACAGATTATGAGTGACGATCTAGCAACAGTTCGTTACCGTACTCTAGGTAAACAAAAAGCACCACTTATAATACGTACTCGGGGTCATAGACTTGAGGGTATTTGGCACAGTGGTTCACAAATGGGGGGGCTTATACATTTCCTACGCGGAATGTACATTCTTGTTCCAAGAAATATGACTAAAGCAGCCGGATTTTATAATACTTTATTAGAAAGCGATGAACCAGCCTTATTAATTGAATGTCTAAATGGATACCGATTAAAAGAAAAAATGCCTGCTAACTTTGGAAAATTCAGAACCCCAATTGGTGTTATAGAAACAATAAAATCAGGAATCGATATTACTTTAGTTTCCTACGGTAGTACACTTCGTATTGTTGAAGATGCTGCAAAAGAATTACTTCAAGTAGGTATAGATGCCGAAATAATTGACGTACAAACACTTTTACCTCTCGATATTAATCAAGAACTAGTAAAAAGTGTTTCTAAAACAAATCGGTTACTTATTATTGATGAAGACGTTCCCGGAGGAGCTTCGGCATATATTCTTCAAAAAATATTAGACGAACAAAACGGTTATCAACATTTAGATAGTAAACCTCAAACATTAACTGCAAAACAGCATCGTCCACCTTATGGAACCAATGGAGATTATTTTTCAAAACCACAAGTTGAAGACGTTTTTGAAAAAGTGTATGAGATAATGCATGAATCCAATCCAAATAAATATCCGAAGCTGAGATAGTTTAGTTACAAACCATTAATAATACATTTAATCTTTCAAAAAAATAAATATTGTGTGTGGAATAGTATGCGCCTTTAACATAAAACAGCCCACTGAAACATTACGCCCTCAAATTTTGACGATGGCAAAAATTATCCGTCATCGGGGCCCGGATTGGAGTGGAATATTTAGTAACCACAGAGCGATCATGGCTCACGAGAGGCTCGCTATTGTAGACCCTACCTCCGGGAAACAACCGTTGTTTTCTGAAGATAAAAACTTGGTATTGGCGGCTAATGGTGAAATTTACAATCACATGGACTTGCGCAAGCAATTTGATGGGAACTATAACTTTCAGACAAAATCCGATTGTGAAATTATTCTTGCTCTTTACAAAGAAAAAGGAGTTTCTTTCCTAGATGAACTCAACGGTATTTTTGGTTTTGCTCTTTATAATGTAGAAAAGGATGAATATTTTATTGCTCGTGATCATATGGGGATTATCCCTTTGTATATAGGCTGGGATGAAAACGGTACCTTTTATGTGGCTTCAGAATTAAAAGCATTGGAAGGCGTTTGTACAAAAATTGAACTATTCCCTCCCGGTCACTATTTACAAGGTAAAAATGATGAACTGGTAAAATGGTATACACGTGATTGGGTAGAGTATAATGCGGTAAAAGACAATAAAACCAATATTAAAAATATTAGAAAAGCATTAGAAGATGCTGTACACCGCCAATTAATGAGCGATGTTCCTTACGGGGTATTACTTTCCGGAGGATTAGATTCTTCTATTACCTCCGCGATTGCAAAAAAATATGCCGATAAACGAATTGAAAGTGGAGACAAAGAAGCTGCTTGGTGGCCGCAATTACATTCATTTGCCATAGGCCTAGAAGACTCTCCAGATCTAGTAGCAGCCAGAAAAGTTGCAGAACACATAGATACAATACACCATGAAATAAAGTTTACAATTCAGGAAGGAATTGATGCCATTCGTGACGTTATTTATCATCTTGAAACTTATGATATTACTACCATACGGGCTTCCACTCCCATGTATTTAATGGCGCGCGCTATTAAGGCCATGGGAATTAAAATGGTGCTTTCGGGAGAGGGAGCTGATGAAATTTTTGGAGGTTATCTTTATTTTCATAAAGCTCCATCTGCAAAAGATTTTCATGAGGAAACTGTTAGGAAACTTGATAAACTTCATATGTATGATTGTCTTCGAGCAAACAAATCATTAGCCGCCTGGGGAATTGAAGGACGAGTTCCTTTCCTCGATAAAGAATTTATGGATGTGGCCATGAGAATCAACCCACAAGATAAAATGATTAACGGAGAACGAATGGAAAAATGGGTGCTTCGAAAGGCATTTGAGGATATGCTTCCAGAAAGTGTTGCATGGAGACAAAAAGAACAATTTAGTGATGGTGTTGGTTATAGTTGGATTGACACATTAAAAGAAATGGTTGATAAAGAAGTAACAGATGAACAACTGGCAAACTCTCATTATAAATTCCCAATCCAACCACCAAAAAGTAAGGAAGAATTTTATTATCGTACAATTTTTACTGAACATTTCCCGAGTGATACTGCAGCCTTGAGTGTGCCTTCAGTACCTTCGGTGGCTTGTAGCTCACCGGTAGCACTAGCATGGGACGAAAGTTTTAAAAATATAAATGATCCCAGTGGACGTGCTGTAGCTAATGTTCATAAAGAAGCTTATAAATAAGAATAAATTAAGGCAACCATTCTTTTTTAAAGTTTGGTTTCCGTTTTTCCAAAAACGCATCACGACCCTCTTTTGCTTCATCAGTCATATAGGCTAAACGAGTTGCTTCACCAGCAAAGACTTGCTGTCCAACCATACCATCATCGGTAAGGTTCATAGCAAATTTTAGCATTTTTATAGAAATTGGGGATTTTGTCAGGATCTCTTGAGCCCATTTATAAGCAGTTAATTCCAACTCATCGTGCGGAATTACAGCATTTACCATTCCCATTTCATAGGCTTCTTGCGCGTTGTAATTTCTACCGAGAAAAAAGATCTCACGTGCTTTCTTTTGTCCTACCATTTTGGTAAGATATGCTGATCCGTAGCCACCATCGAAACTAGTGACATCGGCATCTGTTTGTTTAAATATTGCATGTTCCTTACTTGCTAAAGTTAAATCGCAAACCACATGAAGGCTGTGCCCTCCTCCTACTGCCCAGCCCGGAACCACACAAATAACTACCTTTGGCATAAATCGAATAAGCCGTTGTACATCCAATATATTTAACCTGTGATATCCGTCCTCTCCCACGTAGCCTTTGTGTCCACGTACTTTTTGGTCCCCACCGCTACAAAAACTATACACCCCATCTTTAGGGGATGGACCCTCGGCAGAAAATAAAATAACTCCAATATCAGTATCCTCTTGTGCATCGTGAAATGCATCTAATAACTCGCTTGTTGTTTTGGGTCTAAAGGCATTGCGAACTTCGGGGCGATTGAAGGCAATACGTGCCACTCCGTTACATTTTTTATAGGTAATATCTGTATATTCTTTGGCAGTTTTCCACTTTGGTGATTTCATCTTCTATATTTTAACGTAAAGATAGAAAAGAGTTAAGATAAAACATCTTATTTTTGATTCATCAATTAAAAATTAGACTATGCGTACTCTGCTTGTTTTTTTAGGAATTGTATTCACAATTTTATCATTAACCGCTCAAGAGGCCTATAAATTTACCGAAGTGATCGATCTGGAAGCTACTCCTGTAATAAGTCAGGGCAGGACCGGTACTTGTTGGAGTTTCTCGACATCTTCATTTCTGGAATCTGAAATTATTCGTCTCACCGGAAAACAAATTGACCTTTCTGAAATGTATAACGTACGAAATACCTATCCTAAAAAAGCTGAGAATTTTGTAATGCGCCAAGGTAAAGCGCAGTTCAGTGAAGGAGGGCTTGCTCACGATGTATTGAATTCAGTTAGAGAATATGGTCTTGTGCCTGTTGATTCTTACAGTGGATTGCTTGCTGACAATACATCTCATAACCATGCTGAAATGGTTGCGGTTATTAGTGCTATGCTCGATACATATATTAAAAACCCTGGAAAAAATCTTAGTAAAAACTGGAGAAATGCTATCGATGCAGTTTTGGATGAGTATTTAGGTGAAAACATTAGCAGTTTTAATTTTGAGGGCAAACAATACACCCCTCAGTCGTTTTTAAAAATGACAAAAATTAATGTTGATGATTATGTAAATATTACTTCATTTAACCATGAAAAGTTTTATTCAAAATTTATTTTAAACATTCCGGATAACTTTAGCAATGGTAGCTTTTACAATGTCCCTTTAGATGAAATGATAAATACAATAGATAATGCGCTGGAAAATGGTTTTTCAGTAGAATTAGATTGCGATGTAAGTGAACGAACTTTTTCTTCAAAAGATGGTATTGCTGTCATTCCTTTTAATTCAATAAACAATAGTAAAGCTTTACAAGGGGTGTACCCTGAAAAAAATATAACTCAAGAATATCGCCAACAGGAATTTGAAAACTTTAATACAACCGATGACCATTTAATGCATATTACCGGAATACTAAGAGATCAAAATGGCACCAAATATTATAAGGTAAAAAATAGCTGGGGAACAGATCCTGAACGAACTAATCATGGCGGATATGTATATTTTAGTGAAGCTTATATGCGTTTAAAAACAATAAGTATTACCCTTCACAAAGATGCCGTACCAAAAATTACAGCGAACAAATTGAATATCTAAATTTGGCTTGATTATTGTTCAAACCTTTAAAGTGAAATTTATAAATCTGTAATGAAAAAGTATTTCATTGTAATAGTAATATTGATATCCCTTACCGCATCTGCACAATACGATTTTGATACCAAATATTTTACTATAACCACAAAAACCCTTCCTGAAATTGGTGATTTAAGCACCATTGCTCTATATAAATTTTCACCATTTATAAGTAAACTACCGGTATCTACTATGGATGAAAAAAATTATAGAAATCCTGTAGATATGTTTTCGGTATTGAATAAAAACAGGTATGCAAACAATTATAAAAAGATTAAAACTTTAAATTTTAATCCCATTAAAACAAGAAATTTTAATTTTGTATTAAATACTGTATTAAATACTGTATTAAATACTCCATATACTTCATTTAAAAACTATGGAGTTAAGAATACCGTATATATTGATGCACGTAACCTAAATCCATTTTATTTCTGTGCAAGAAGTACACTCAATCAATCTGGATATGGGAATTAATTAAACAAACCTCAGAGCAACTCTATACCATCTTCTTTAATTACAATTTGCTTATTTTTATAAAGACTACCAATCGCTTTTTTAAAGCTTTTTTTACTTAATCCAAGATTTTCTTTAATGGTTTCAGGAGAAGATTTATCGTGTAGTGGCAGAAAACCTCCTGTAGCTTTTAGTTCATCTAAAATATACTGAGCATTAGGTTCTATGCTTTTAAATCCAGGTGTTTGTATAACTATATCAATTTTATTATCGTCCCGTATTTTCTTAACAAAGGCTTTAATACGGTCTCCGGTACGGATATCTTCAAAAATATCTTCGAGATATATAAGTCCTTTATGTACCCCATTAATTATAACATTAGCACCTTTCTCAGTTAAATGTGTAACCAAAATATTAACTTCCTCAAATCTTTGAATTGTTAGGGTATCATTTTGTAAAAACTGGTTGGTTTTACTAGAGCCAGCCAATCTGTTGGTTTTCTCATCAAGGTATAAATACACAATATACCAGTTGTTAATTTTCATAGGTCTTGCTTGTTCCTTAAAAGAAACAAACAACTGCTTTTCAAGCCCCCAATCCATAAAAGCACCATGCTTTGTGACATCGCTACAATGCAAATACCCAAAAGTGTTTAATAAGACAAATGGTTCTAAAGTTGTGGCAACAGGTCGTTCTTCATTATCAAGGTAAATAAAAACACGTATTTCATCTCCAATATTATAACTTTCTGGTTTATATTTATGGGGTAGTAATACTACTTCATCAGACTCCTCAACATTCCCAAGATATAAGCCCGGGTCTGTATCTCGTAATATAGTTAGTGTGTTGTGTTTTCCTATTTCGAACATACCACAAAGATAATATATAAGTTAAAGTGTTTTATTTATAAGACTACTTTATAAAAGTAAAATAATCAAGCAAAATTTTATCGTTAACATTTGAGGGGGTAAATATTTCTAAAAGCCTAGGTTTTTCAGAAATTTCAAATAAAGAGTTTAACTCAATATTAAGACTTAATTCATCGTTTGCAAATGAATATTTAAATCCAAACATAGAACAAATATGTTCTGCAGTATAATTATGTTTAGTTTCGAAAAAAGTATCAAAATGTTTTGCTTTTTTAGCATCCGGTAAAATTCTAAAAATACCGCCTCCTTTATTATTAATTACAATTATCTTAAAGTCATTGGGAATATAATTATTCCATAATGCATTGCTATCGTAAAAGAAACCAATATCTCCTGTTATTAGGACAGTAGGATGATGTGATGATTGAGCGGCACCAATAGCAGTACTTATGCACCCATCAATTCCACTAGTACCTCTATTGCAAAATACTTTTAAACTCGTATCCAAATTAAAGAGTTGTGCATAGCGTATTGTGGTGCTATTACTAAGCTGCAATTGAATGTTCAAGGGAATACTTTTAAATATTTCTGAAAAAACTTTAAAATCTGAAAATGGAATTTCTTTTTCATAGGATCTGTGACGATTTTGTCTGTGTTCTTTTATCTTGAGCCAATTGGCTTGATAACTAATTATAGTCTTTTCAGTTTTCTGTTCTTTAATTTTGCTAGGAAGAAGAAATTTCCTTAAAAATTCATTAGGGGAAGTCTTAAAATGATGCTTCAAAACAAAATAGGTGTTCAATGCATTTTTTGAATTTACATGCCAATGTTGATTTGGGGAATAATTTCGTAAAAATGCTTTTATTTTTTTTGATACTACCATTCCACCAAACGTAAGAAGGATATCGGGTTGTAAATCTTTAAAATCATCTTCTTCCAAAGGGGCAATAAGTTGATCTATTGAAGGAAAAAATGATTCATGATGTATGTTTGAAGTTGTTTCTGTTAAAACAATAACACTTTTATCCTTTGCTAGTATATCTAAATAGTGGTGTTCAATATTATTTGGATCCATTACCCCAATCAAAATCATTTTCTTTTTCGATTTGGTCCATTGTTGAACAAAAGAAGATATATCTTCAGAAAAATCATCTGAAGAAATGGAAACCGGAATATTATTAAACTGCATCTCAATTTCATCTACGGTTTCATATAAAGGTTCAGAAAAAGGAATATTGATATGAACGGGGCCTTGTAATTCAAAAGCAGAGTTTAAAGCCTTATTTATTACCCTTTCATTATAATCTTGATGCTTCTTTCCTTCTTTACAATTTGCACTATAAAGGATATGATTTTCAAACACATTTTCTTGGCGAATAGTTTGTCCGTCACCAATGTCTATTAATTCAGCCGGACGATCTGCCGAAATCACGATCAAGGGAATATTGCTGTAAAATGCTTCGGCTATTGCTGGGTAATAATTGAGTAACGCGGAACCTGAAGTACATACTAATACAATGGGTTTCTTGAGTTGTTGAGCCATACCCAATGCAAAAAAAGCAGCACTTCGCTCGTCAACTATACTAAAATTTGTGAATAAAGGACTTTCAGAAAACCCAATGGTCAATGGAGCATTTCTGGAACCAGGGGAAATTACAACATGGTCAATCCCTTTTAAATGACATAATTGTGTAATGGTTTGGGATATAATTTTATTAGAAAATTTCATTATTCAAAGATACAAAGACCAGCAGGATTATTAAAGCATTGGTTGTAGTACCTGCAACATTGTTTCTAATTTATGTTGTGTTTCTATCCACTCACTTTTGGGTTTAGATGTTTTAGTAATACCTGCACCTGCAAATAATTTTGCTGAATCGTTTTCAATTTTCATACAGCGTAGATTTACAAACAGTTTTGAACAAGAATCTTTTTCACAAATAGGTCCTAAAAATCCTGTATAAAATTCCCGATTATAACCTTCATTCTCTAATATAAATAATTTAGCTAAATTTTGAGGAGTGCCACAAACTGCAGGAGTAGGGTGCAACGTTGACGTTATTTTAGATAGTGTTGTCTTTCTTTTTTTAAGTATCCCAGTAATATCTGTACGTAAATGTATCAAAGAAGCTGCACGGTGATTATAGGTTTTAGATATTTTTACTACTGCAGTAACTTTTTGCAATCGGGTGGAAATATCGTCTACTACCAATTGTTGTTCTTCTATTTCTTTATATGACCATTTTGGTGCAATATTTTCTTTATATTTTTGAGTTCCGGCTAGTGCCATAGTTGTAAATGAGGGTCCCTCAGTTTTCACTAAAAGTTCGGGAGAGGCTCCACACCATAGGCTTGTTTTGGGATGATACCAAACATAACTAAAAGCTGTCGGGTATAAATTAAATAAACGTTCTATAAGTTTTGTAATTTGAAAAGAATCCAAGGAAACTTTAATATTTCTAGAAACTACAATTTTAGATATTTTGCTAGAATTTATAGCATTAATGGTATTCTCTACTAATTGGCGGTAGTTTTCTTTTTCAGAAATATCTTCAGCTATAACTAATTTCATCTGCAAAATATTCTCCTTGTGAATATCAGCTTCAAGAACTACTCCTTTTTCCTCCGGAATACAAATAGCCTTATCACTATAATTAAAAGGTGCAAAAACAAAACTTTTTTCTTTAAAATCCTCAGTGGTATAAAGCTTTTTATCATTCTGCAAATAAACTAATATTGATTCGCTATCCGGTAAAGAAAAAACTACAATTGGTAGTTTCTTATTATAATGATCAGCTATTTTTTCTAAAAGAAGCGTGTATTCCATAGTAAATTTTATTGATAAAATGCAATAGTAGTAAGCTTTATTATAGAGACGAGTTCATCGTTTTCATTTGTGATCCTTATCTGCCATAATTGAGTAGTACGCCCATTGTGTAATGCTGTTGCCCTTGCATATACATAACCATCTTTTACACTTTTTACATGGTTTGCAGAAATCACTATTCCACGAATACTTACAACTTCAGGACCCATAAAAACTATTGCTGCCGCACTTCCAATGCTTTCGGCTAATGCGACAGATGCTCCTCCATGCAAAATACCATCCGGTTGATGCACCCGTGAAGTTACTGGCATTTTTGCTATTAGAGAATCTTCTGTAACATCAATAAATTCAATACCCAAAGTTTCCATTAATGTGTTTTTACAGATGGCATTACATGAGGCAAGTATTTCTTCTTTGGATTTCTTCATATTATTAATTTACATTTGTAAAAATACAAAATGGAAAACTTACTATGGCATTAGAAAAGAAAGTTATTTATACAACTTCAAATACCTATTCTACCCTTAATACATATACAGATAAAACAAAAAATGTTTGGTTCGTTTTTCATGGTATGGGATATTTAAGTAAATTCTTTATTAAATATTTTTTGCATCTTAACCCTATAGAAAATTTTATTATCGCACCACAGGCACAATCAAAATATTATCAGGGAAGTGACTTTAAACATGTAGGTGCTACCTGGTTAACAAAAGAAAATACATTAGAAGAAACAAAAAATGTATTGAATTATATCGATGAAGTTTATAAAGCAGAAAAACCTGAGCAAATGCCACATTTTATTGTATTAGGATTTTCTCAAGGCGTTTCTATTGCTACACGCTGGATTGCAAGTAGAAAAATTGAATGTAATCATATTGTGTTGCACTCCGGTGGTATACCCAAGGAATTGAAACCTGAAGACTTTTCCTTTTTTAAGGATTCTGTAAAGGTGACCTTCCTCTATGGCAATAAAGATCAATACATTAATAAAGCCCGTAAAAAAGAGGAACTTCTAAAAGGGAAACATTTGTTCGGAAATCATTTAAATATTCATGTTTTTGAAGGGATACACGAAGTGAATACCGATTTTCTAACTAAAATCTCCAATTAAATTAACTCACAAGATATAATTTGAAGGATTATTTATTTAAAATAAAATATAATATTTATCAGTCGTGATCATGTTCCTCAGTATCGTCTTCGGTTTTTTTCTTTTTTAAATCCATACTACAAACAGGGCATTTACCGGGTTTATCGTAAGTCTTACCATGCTCACAATCCATTGTACATTGATAAACTGCTGCTATCATATCATTATCTTCTTTTATTTCAACATCTTCTTCATAATCTTTAACTATTTCTTCTTTAACTTCTTTATTTTCATCTTTACAAGATGTCATTGTTACTCCTAAAGCAAATACTACTACAATCACTACAATTATTTTTTTCATTTTTATAGATATTATTTTAAACATTATTTATTTATTATTTTTATTCATCATACTTTTTTTACCGGAGAGCTGTGCTGCTGCATCTACAGTAAATGTTCCATTTGTAACTACTTCTTCCCCATTTTTAATACCTGATAATATATTATAACCGCCATTTATTTCACTGCCCAATATAACCTCTCTAACTTCAAAAACGGGTTCTTCACTTTTCAACTTCACGTACACTACAGATCTTTTCCCAGTCCATAACACAGCCGATTTAGGTACCGTGATATATGTTTTCGCTATATTATTAGAAATTTTAAATTTCAAAACACCTTTTATAAACATACCCGGTTTCAGAGTTCCTTTTTTATTATTAAGCTCGGCTCTTACAGTTACAGTTCTTGTACTTGAGTTTAATATAGGGTCTATAAACGACACAATAGCGTTTATTTCTTCAGAAGGATTTACATTGGTTGTTATGATTATTTCATCTCCTTTCTTAATTAAAGAAAGTTGTTTTTCATAAGCATCAAATTCAGCCCAAACGGTATTTAAGTTTGCTATTCTAAAAAGTTCTTCTCCTTCTTTTACATGATTTCCTTCCTCCACCATTTTCATAGTTACCACTCCTGTAACATTTGCATATACTGGAAAATTAGTAATTACTTTTTTAGATGACTCAATTTTATTTATCTGTTTTTCAGAAAGTTTCCAAAGCTTTAATTTATTTCGTACTGCATTATACAAATTAGGCTGAGAACTTTTCATTTCAAGTGCTATAAGCAATTCGCTTTGAGCGCTTACTAATTCCGGAGAATAAATAAGTGCCAGGAGTTGTCCGCTTTTTACAGTTTCTCCTGTAGAACTTATATATAATTTTTCTATCCTTCCGGCAAAATGAGCTGTTTGTATGGCATTTTCTTTTTCATTTTCCTGAATCTTCCCTGATAATACTAAACTACTTGTAAGAGTCGAACTTTCACCAACCACAATTGTTTCAATATTTGCTAATGCTATGGCATTTTTTGACATTTTGAAGGAGTTTATCGATAATCCATCGTCGGTTTCAGTCCTTGGAATTAAATCCATTCCGCAAATTGGACAAGAACCAAATTCAGGTAAATCTATATTCGGATGCATGGAACAGGTCCAATGTTCAGTAGTAGATTCTGTAGTCTCATGATTATGTTCTTCTACTTTGTTTGAACTACCAAAAATTAACCATCCTAATAGGAGACCAATTGTTAAAATTCCGATGTAAATGCTATATTTTTTCATCTTAATTTATTTAAATGTGTTATATAATAACTATTCTGGATTATGTTATTGTTTAACCTCAAAAGGAAATTGTACCGTAACTTTTTCCCATGATAATGATATACTACCACTAGTGTTTGTGTTTTTTGTAACCTTATATTCCAAATGTTCTTGTATGTTTTCAGACAATTCCGGGCTTACAGTAAATCTTAAGACATCATCGTTTTGGTCGTATTCGTCTTTTCCATGCTGCTCCCAATTTTTATTAAGTATAACAGTCCAATCTCCTTTTGATGGTATTGTAAAGAAACCGTATTTTCCTGCTGGAAGTGTTTTTCCATCTATTAGTAAATCTTTATTCGTTTCTAACCATGTTGCCATATGTGCACCAGATTGCCATATACTATCATAACGTACTAAGCCTCCAAATATAATTCTATCTCTAACACCCGGCGAAGAATAATCGATATGTATATGAGCGCCGCCAATCATATTCATAGTTGCTGTGTGTGGACTTAAAGGCTTTTTCTTGGTAGAATCTTCTGGTTTTTCTATTTGATGTTCTTCATGATTCATTTCTGAATTCATTTTTTCCTTGGTTTCAGATTTACATCCAAAAGCCAAAAGGATTACTACGATACTTACTATTTTTAAATACTTCATTTTAATTTATTTAATTATTACTATATATATAATTTTACATTTCTTAATCTCAAAGAGTTTATAATCACCGAAACAGAACTAAAACTCATGGCCGCTGCAGCAATCATTGGTGAAAGTAATAGACCAAAAGCAGGGTATAAAGCTCCTGCTGCAATAGGCACTCCCAATACGTTATATATAAAGGCGAAAAACAAATTTTGTTTAATATTTTTCATTACTTTTTTACCCAATTTTATTGCTTTTACAATACCTAATAAATCACCTTTAACTAAAGTTACCTCGGCACTTTCAATAGCCACATCAGTTCCGGTTCCCATAGCGATCCCAATATTTGCCTGAGCCAATGCAGGTGCATCGTTTATTCCATCTCCCGCCATAGCAACAACCTTACCTCTTTCTTGTAGCTCCTTAATAAAGTTTAACTTATCTTCTGGCAAATACTCTGCCTTATAGTTGGCAAGGTTTAGTTGATCAGCTACCGTTTTTGCGGTATTATTATTATCGCCGGTAAGCATAATCACTTCTATTCCTTCTTGTTGAAGTTTTGTTATTGCTTGCTTGCTTGATTCTTTGATAGCATCGGTAATAGAGACATAGCCTTCAACTTTTCCGTTTATGGAAATATAAGATACTGTTTTACCCAACTTTTGCTCGGCGACAATTTCATTTTCTATGTGCTCTGAAACATGCGAATCCATCTGCTCCATAAGTTTTTTATTTCCTAAAACAATCTTTTTACTTGCAACAGTACCTATTACTCCTTTTCCGGAAACAGCTTCAAAATCATCAACAGGTATCAGTTCTACATTTTTGCTTTTTCCATATTTTACAACAGCTTCTGCCAAAGGGTGTTCACTGTATTGATTTAGTGAAGCTATATATTGTAATAGCATTTTGTCATTATTATTCGACAAATCAACTACCTTCTCTACCGATGGTTTACCTTCAGTAATTGTTCCTGTTTTATCTGTAATTAAAACTTCGACCTTATTTAAATTCTCCAAAGCTTCTGCATTTTTTATCAATACACCATTTTGAGCTCCTTTTCCAACTCCTACCATGACAGACATTGGTGTTGCCAGGCCTAAAGCACAGGGACAAGCAATAATCAGCACAGCAATTGCATTTACAAAGGCATATACCATAGAAGGGTCGGGACCAAAGGTGTACCAGATAATAAAAGTGATAATTGCTACAACAATTACTATAAGTACAAAATATTTTGAGATTTTATCTGCTAATTTTTGAATTGGAGCTCTTGACCTACTTGCAGTATTTACCATTTGTATAATTTGAGAAAGCAACGTTTCTGAACCTACTTTTTCAGCTTTCATTACAAATGATGTGTTCCCGTTTATGGTTCCTGAACTTACTGTATCACTCACCCCCTTATCTACAGGAATAGGCTCTCCGGTAATCATAGATTCATCGATACTACTTTGGCCTTGGGTGATTATCCCGTCAACCGGGATTTTATCGCCGGGTTTTACACGCAATAAATCTCCTTTTTTTATATCGTGAATTGAAATTACTTTGTCGCCATCTGTTGTTACCAAAGTTGCTTCTGTAGGTGCTAATTTTAGTAACTCTTTAATAGCGCCACTGGTTTGACTATGCGCTTTGGCTTCTAAAAGTTGCCCTAATAAGACTAAGGTTAAAATAACCGTAACGGCCTCAAAATAAACAAAAACAGTACCACTTTCGGTTTTAAATTGATCAGGAAATATATCTGGAAATAATAATGCGACAATACTAAAAAGAAAAGCTATACCAGCACCTATTCCTATAAGGGTAAACATATTTAGGTTCCAGGTTATAATAGATTTCCAGGCACGTTCAAAAAACATCCAGCACGTATAAAACACGATTGGAAGGGATAATAGTAATTGTACCCAATTCAAAGACTCCTGTGAAAACGTTTTACCCAAAGGATTACCCGGAATTAAATCTGCCATAGCAATTATGAAAATTGGAACCGTAAATAAAACGGAGATTTTCATTTTTGTAAGTAGTTTTTGATAGGTTTTATTTTCCTCACTTTCAACAGGTTCCATAGGAACCAGATCCATTCCACAAATTGGACAAGAACCCATTTCATCTTTAATAATCTCCGGGTGCATCGGGCAGGTATATTGTGAAGCTATAACTAATTTTGGTTGCTCAATTAAATCCATTCCACAGACAGGGCATCTTCCTGCCTCGTCGTAGGTTTTATCACCTTCGCAATGCATTGGGCAATAAAAAATGCCGTTTCCATCCTTTACTTGTTGATGCATATGATGGTTGTGTGAATGCATATTTTTGTGACCCGGTAAATCAATAGTGTAATGCAATCCTTCTTTTAATAAGGTTTCTTGTAATTTTTCGATAGAAATGTGTGATGACATTTCAATTTCTACCACTCCTTTCTTTAAATCTGCTGTTACTTGGGTAATTTCTTTTAAATTACCCAAAGCACTCTCGACATTAGTTTTACAACCAACATAAGTCATTCCTGATATTTTATACGTGTGTTTCATAATTTTTTCTTAATAAAATTCTATTTGTTTTAATCGGCAAATTTCCTTTTACTTCAGAATTTGTTTGTGCATAATATTGGTTAAATTGTATCTAATTTTATTCGTCTTCCTGTTTTTTTAAAAGCTGTTGGTGTTAATCCTGTTATCTGTTTGAACTGTCTTGACAAATGCTGAGGACTACTATAATTAAGTTCGTATGAAATTTGACTTAATGTTAATTCATTGTAAATTAAGAGTTCTTTTACACGTTCAATTCTTTGTTGAATAGTATAATGTTCTATGGTTTTTCCTTCTATTTCTGAAAATAATTTACTCATTTGTGAATACTCAATTCCAATATTTGAAGTTAGAAAAACCGAAAAAATTTGATCTGCTGATTTTTCCTTTCCGTGATGAATATTTTCTATAATTAAAGATTTAATCTGGATTATGACCTTTGCTTCTTGATCTTCAACCAATGTAAAACCCTCTTTTTCAAGAGTACGTGTAAGTATTTCTTTTTCTTTTTCTGAAATTAAATGATTAAAATAAATAGTTCCTAAATCTACGTGTGTATAATCAATGTTTTTTTTAGACAATTCTTCTCTAACCACTTTAATACAACGGCTACAAACCATGTTTTTTACTGTTATTTCTACACTTTTTTGTTTCATGTTTATATTTATTGTCTTTAACGTACACATGCCTGCGTATTATAGTGACGGCATTTCGGCAAACAGGCATGTTGTGCGCTATTAGTAATTTCATTGTGTGAGAAAATTTTTATCATGATCATTTCATTTTATTAAAGACTATCTCTTAAATTGCTTATCCAATTCTCTAGTTCTGATTTTTCACTTTCAGAAAGTACCGCATCCTTGTGCATAAAAGTATAGGATGACAGAGGCATTTCATTATCTCTAATTTGATTAATAATTGACTTTAATTTATTCTTTTGCCTGCGTTTTGAATAATCTCCAAATTCACTAAAATTCAGTTCTTCTTTTGCTTTTTTTATATGTCCTTCCAAAAACCAGGCAACAGGCTGAATTTTATTGTACCAGGGGTATTGTGTATTATTGCTATGGCAATCGTAACACGACACTTTAATTTTATTTTCTATTTGTTCAGGTACTTTATAAACAATCATAATATCTGATGCTGAAATGTTATCACTTTGATTCCGTTTTGTTGGAACAAACTGGATTCCCAAAAACACAACTAATAATATTATTGCTACTTTTTTTCCTATTTTCACTTAATTAATTTGCTTTTGCACTTCACCACATTTCATCATTTTACTCCCAAAATATGGGTTTTTGATTTCTTTGGTTTCACTTAGCCAAATAGCCCCTTTTCCTCTATTAGCCATTGGACAAAAATCTTGATACAATGTTTTTTCTGTTCCTAATAATGCGATTAGGTCGATGATATCTGTACTTAACACTTCAAAATGTTCTCTCTGATGGTCTATAGGGCTTTTTACAATATGTTCTGCCTGTTCTTTTGCACTTTCATAAATTTCCATATATTCCCTATGGATTTCACCAGATAATTTGCTCATATCAAAACTTGTAAATGCAGTAAGTAATGCTTCGCCTCCTTGAGCAGCATTCTCTTTACTATCTGCTACCAGACCATTTTTTATTTGAATGTAAGCATCAATTATTGGAGTAGTTGCTGCATTTTTCAGGGTGCTTGTTTCAACATTTCTATCTACTTTTTCTGAAGATTCTTCGTGATGACCATCACTATTATCGTGATTCATATCTGAATTATTTTCATTATCGACTACCATTTCGGTATGATGACCATCTTCATTGTTATGCTCTTTTTTGTTGTCTTTACACGACATTGCAGTTAGAGCTAATATTGCTATTGTAAGTATTCCTAATCTTAATTTTAATGTTCTCATTTTTAATTTGATTATTTGTTAATATTAATTTATTGTTTATGTTAAAACCTTACCGATATTCCACCACCTGTACCAAAACGATTATTGTAACTTCCCATTAATGAAAAGTTTTTGGATAGGATATATTCAATGCCGGCATTCCAAGTCACATCTTTATTGAAATTGTCTCCTGTAGACAAATCATCAATCCAACCAAAATCTGCCTGATATTCATAACTACCAAAAATAAAAGTTCTTGTGAAAATCATAATTTCTCTGCTTAAACTTATCTGTGGACGTAATTTACTATCAATTCTCACATCTAAATTGAATAAATAAGGCGTTAAATATCTTAACCCAACTATAGCAGTTGATGAAACCTTGTCAAGACTATCCTCAACTTCATTTTCAACATTAACACCTCCGAAAACTCTTAAATAATCATGTAAATATCTTTCAAACGTTGCTTCCATTTCGAAGTTTTCATTCCAGCCATATTCAGCAAAAACATTAAATTGGTTTCTTATGTTTGATGATATAAAATTAAATTGACTCATATGTGATGATGCATCCACCATTCCCCAAGAATAGTATTTATTAGTTTCGGCTACAATATTGGATGCAGGAAATCCTTTCAAACGAACATCGCGTGGTGTGTCATAACTAAAAACACGTGCCATCCCACCCATCATATGATACAATACATGACAATGAAAAAACCAATCGCCGTATTCATTTCCATAAAACTCAATAGTAATTTGTTGCATTGGCGGAACATTTACAGTATGTTTTAGAGGCGAATACTCTCCATTTTTGTTTATTACTCTAAAAAAATGACCGTGTAAATGCATTGGATGATGCATCATGGTTAGGTTGTTAAGTGTTATACGAGTTACTTCTCCTCCTTTTATTTTAATATTATCGGTTTCCGATAAAGGGACACCATTCATACTCCAGATATAGCGTTGCATATTACCTGTTAGATTTAAAAGAATCTCTTTTACCGGTACATCTTTTGGGTAGCTTGTTTTTTCGGGAGATTTCAAGTAGTCATAATTATATTGAGAAAACAGATTCATTCCTTTCATTTGCATTCCACCATTATCCATAGCATTAATTTTCATTTCTGCCGTTGTAGAATCTTTAAGCATGTTCATTCCTTGCATTTTAGAATGATCCATTTTAGAATGATCTATTTCCTTTTGGTCATTTTTCAAAGGGTCCATTTTCCTTCCTTCCGTTTTGGAGTTATCCATTTTTATTTCATTCATCTTCATACTACTCATATCAACATCCATTTGCATACCGTACTCGTTCTTCATTTTGTTACGCTCGTCTTTATTTGGTCGAAATTTTAATGCATGGGCTCCCATTTTCATATCCATTTTAGCCATCGTTTTCATCATTCCTATTTTATCGGGTTTTGGAATATCTTGGGACGCTAAAATTTTACCTTCTCCAAGAAATACGGAAGCAGAACCTGAACCATCCTGGGCTGTGATTTTAAATTCTATTTTACCTTCTTGCGGAATGGTTACGATGAAATCGTATGCCTCTGCGATTCCAATAAAGATTTTATTCTTTTTAACGGGTACAATGTCAAGGCCATCGGCCGAAACTAACAATGGATCACCTCCACCAAAGGTCATCCAAAAAGAAGTAGACGCCGCACCATCAATAATACGCAAGCGTACTTTTTCTCCGGCTTTAAACTCTGGGTATTCTGTGGTTTCTTGTCCATTAATTAAAAAAGCTGGGTAATATATATCGGCTATATCAGCACCTTCCATACGTTGTCTCCAAAAATTGAGCTGCGCTCCAAAAGCTCCTCTTGCAATCACTTTGTTAAGTGGAGTAGCGGTTCCTTTTTTTATGTTGTACCATTCGGTACCTCGCTTTAAATTACGCAATACATTTAAAGGCTTTTCGTTAGTCCAGTCCGATAGCATCAATACCAGTTCTTTATCATAATCTAAAATTTTCTTTTTTGGATAAATAATAAAAGAGCCATATACACCGCTTTGCTCTTGCAGCATGGTGTGAGAATGGTACCAATAGGTGCCTGCCTGTTTTATTTCGAATTCATATTTTTGTGTATGCCCGGGTTCAATAGGTGGTGTGTTTAAATATGGAACCCCATCATAAAAATTAGGTAATAAAAGTCCATGCCAGTGAATGGATGTTTCTACACTCATCTCATTTTTTACATAGATAACCGCATACTCTCCTTCATTAAATTCAAGTACAGGACCAGGAATACTTCCATTTACGGTCATTGCTTTAATATCTTTTCCTGCCTTGTTTACAATAGTTTCATTAAGTGTGAGCGTATACTCTTTAACAGGGAGCTTGTCTATATTACCTTCCTTAGATTGACTAAAAATTGACTGACTTACAGTTAATATTAATAGTGTTATATATTTTAAATTATTCATTGTTAATTTTCTAATTACTCAAATAGTTTATAATAACTGTTTGCAAATAGTAGCCATTGATAGATTCAATTTGATTAATTTGAAATTTTAATTGTAGTCCCTGAATATCCAATACATCATTAAAATCAATAGTGCCTGTTTCATAACTTTTAATTAAAATTTGTTCGGCAACAAGAGCCTGTTTTAAATTTTTAGTTTGGGTGTCGTAACTTATTTTTGCAGAAATTCTATTATTAATAGCTTTGTCAAGTAACGTTTCTAATTTGTTCAGTCGTTCTTGTTTTTGTGCCGTTATCTCTTGTTGCCTTAACTCATTTTGTCTGGTCTTTGATTTATATTTCTTATTGAAAATGGGAATAGACAATGAAACCATTGGCATTACGATATCTTTTCCATTATCGCTAAAACTCATATTCGGTCGTTCGGCAACTGCTATATAATCCAATCCAAATCCAATCATTGGACTGCTTTCTTTTTGATTCAATAATTCTGACTGTTCAATAGATTGGTAGAGCTTATCATATTTAGTAAGTTCCGGATGTAATTGTAAATTTTCAGAATTAATTAAAGTGCTTTCCGAAGGAATAGCCAAATCGATTACAATATCAATGACATTAGATTTATCTCTGTTCAGCAGTTTATTAAACAAGGTTTGTTCAGCTAAATAATCTTGCCCTAACACCTTCATTAATTGTTCTAATTCATTCTGTCTCATTTGTAATCGTAATACATCTACTGCCGATGCTTTACCAACTTCAACGGATGTTAATGCTAATGTTTCGTAGGTTTTGAGAAGTTTTATATTTTCAGCTAATACATCTTGCTTTGCATTAATAGCATATAAACTGTAATAGGATTGAGATACAGAAGCTAGCAGTTTTCTTTTAGCTATTACAATGTCTTCGTATTTAGCATCGGCTAACGAACTCACATAACTTTTTCTTGCCGTTATAGAGCCAAACCAAGGTAACATTTGTTTTATCGATACTTTTGCTTTTTGTGCTCCTGTTCTGGTTTCAGGTTCGCTTACAAAATAACCAACACCTATTTCGGTATTTGGAATTGTATTTACTTCATTTATTTTTTCTGAAGTAATTTGATATTGCAATTCAAACTTTTGAATCTCCGGGTTATTCGCTAAAGCTTCTTCAATAAGCGTTTCTAATTGTTGACTTTGAACAGAAAGAAAAAAGAATAAAGAACAAAGAATAAAAATTGTTTTCAAAATTATATGTTTAGTTTCCATAGTTTATTTTATTAAGTGAAAGTTCTTTCTTCCAACTAAATAATACCGGAACAACAAAAAGTGTAATTAATGCTATGACCATGCCTCCAAAACTAGGAATTGCCATTGGTATCATTATATCGCTTCCCCTTCCTGTAGAACTTAGTATTGGTAATAATGCCAGAATTGTAGTTGCTGTAGTCATTAAACAAGGACGAATTCTTTTTTTGCCTGCTTCAACTACAGACAGCCTAATTTCTTGTTTTGTCTGTGGCAAATTTTTATCGAATGTTTGAGTTAGAAAAGTAGCCATAACCACACCATCGTCTGTAGCAATACCAAATAAGGCAATGAAACCTACCCAAACTGCGACACTCAAATTTATAGGATGCATCTGAAATATTTCCCGTAGGTTAATTCCAAACATATCAACATTTAAAAACCACGATTCTCCATACAACCAAATCATAATGAATCCTCCAGCAAAAGCAACTGCAATTCCGGTAAATACCATTAAAGATGTAGTAATCGACCTAAACTGAAAATATAGGATCAAGAAAATAATTATCAAAGCTATAGGAACCACTACCGAAAGTGTCTTTTCTGCCCGCAACTGGTTTTCATAGGTTCCTGTAAACTGATAACTGATTCCTTTTGGAACTGTGATCTCACCTCTGTCAATAGCTCCTTGAATTGCTTCTTGAGCCCTTTCTACAACGGTTACTTCGGCTTCAAAATCAACCTTATCAAACAATACATATCCAACTAAAAAGGTATCTTCGCTTTTTATTACCTGCGGTCCTTGTTCATATTTAATGGTCACCAATTCCTTTAATGGAATAGGATTCCCATTTGCTGTGGGTATATAAATACTTTCTAAATCTTCAGGACTTGTACGTAGTTCTCTTGGATATCGAACACGTATTCCGTATCGCTCTCTTCCTTCAACTGTTTCTGAAAGTATTTTTCCTCCTACGGCTACTTCCAAAACAGTCTGAACATCTTCAATTGAAAGCCCATAACGAGCTATTTTCTCACGATCGATATCAATCAGTAAATATGGTTTTCCTACTATTCTATCTGCAAACACCGCTTCTTTTTTTACTCCGGGTACTTTCTTCAAAATTTCTTCGAGAATTAATCCAAAGGCCTCGATTTTTTTTAAATCCTGACCTTTCACTTTAATCCCCATGGGTGCACGCATTCCGGTTTGTAGCATTACCAAACGTGTTTGTATAGGCTGTAGTTTTGGAGCAGAGGTAACTCCAGGGAATTTAGTAACTTTTATAATTTCCTGCCAAATATCGTCTGACGAATTTATATGTTTTCTCCAATTACGATAGTATTTACCATTCCCATCTACAATGAGTTTGTTGGATTTGATTTTGGTTCCTGAAGGAATGAAATCCCCTGATATTGTTTCAAAAAGACCATCATTATTTACTTTAAATTTTAAACGATCCCCATCATCATCCAACATATACTCAGGTTTGTAAATAATTATATTCTCGTACATTGAAAGGGGTGCTGGATCTAAAGCACTTTCTACTCTCCCGGCTTTTCCAACAACGGTCTTTATTTCAGGGATGGAGGCCACTGCCATATCCAATTGTTGGAGCACTCGTTTGTTTTCTGATACTCCTGAATGTGGTAAAGAAGTAGGCATCAATAAAAAAGATCCTTCATCAAGAGCAGGCATAAACTCTTTTCCTGTATTGCTCCATATATTTATTCCGAAAATTATAATCAGTGTTGGAATACTTAAAAAGAGAAGTTTATTTTCTAGTGCCCAATTTAAGATTCGCACGTAATATCTTTTGAAAAGACTAAATACACCTAATAATCCAAAACATATACTACTTACAAAAATAAGATTTGAAGCAATTGAAAAATCTACTCCAAGTGGTCTCCAATAAACACTCAATAGTACAATTATCGCTATTACAGCAAATAGTATATTCAAACTATTCTTCCTGGTTTCAGAAATAATTTCCCTGAACTTTAACAGGCCTGAAACTGCAAAACCAATTAGCATAAATCCCAGATAATAGCCACTTATCACTCCATACAATCCAAAAATTGCAATGGATATAGTAAGTAGGAGACCGAATTTTTTCTTAGGTGATTTCCAACCAAATAACCAAGATGCAAAAGGAGGAATTAAAAACAAGGCTACAAAAAGAGATGCTGTTATTGCCATGGTCTTGGTAAATGCCAAAGGGCGAAATAATTTTCCTTCAGCACCTATCATTAAAAATACCGGAATAAAACTAATTATAGTCGTCATAACTGCCGTTATAATAGCTCCCGATACTTCTTTAGTAGCTTTATAAACAACAGTGTTTATAGGTGACTTTTTATTGTCGATATCAATATGACGAATAATATTTTCTGAAAGTATCACCCCCACATCTACCATAGTACCAATGGCAATAGCAATACCCGATAGTGCTACTATGTTTGCATCTACATTAAACATTCGCATGGCAATAAACACCATGAGCACTGCAACAGGTAACAATCCCGAAATCAATATCGAAGCCCGCAGATTAAACAACATTAAAACGATTACTAAAATTGTAATCAATATTTCCATAGATAGCGCATCATCTAAGGTCTGCAATGTTTCTTGTATCAGCTCTGTTCTATCGTAAAACGGTACAATGGTTAGTTGCGAAATGCGTCCATCTTTTAATACTTTTGAAGGGAGTCCGGTGCTAATTTCAATAATTTTATTTTTTACGTTGGTTATTATTTCCATTGGGTTAGCTCCGTAACGTGCAACCACAACACCACCAACAACTTCGGCACCTTCTTTGTCTAAAATACCTCTACGTTCGGCAGGACCTAAAGACACTTTTGCAATATCTTTAATAAGCACAGATGTATACTCCTCTGAAGTTACCACCGCATTCTCAATATCTTTAACAGATTTAACATAGCCCAAACCACGTACCAGATATTCAACTTGATTTATCTCGATTGTTTTCGCACCAATGTCCTTATTGGTTTTTCTAACGGCATCTACTACTTGTTGCAATGAAATGTTGTATTCTTTTAAAAGTTCGGGATCGACATCAACTTGGTATTCTTTAACATAACCACCAATAGAAGCAACTTCAGAAACACCCGAAGCCGAAGAAAGTGCAAATTTCACATAGTAATCCTGTATGCTTCGTAATTCTTGTAAATCCCACCCTCCGGTAACATTTCCGTTCTCGTCTCGCCCCTCGAGTGTATACCAAAATATTTGCCCGAGTCCTGTAGCATCGGGTCCTAAACCAGGTTGTACACCATTAGGCAACAAGTTCTTTGGTAATGAGTTAAGTTTTTCAAGGATACGGCTACGGCTCCAGTAGAATTCTATATTCTCTTCAAAAATTATATAAATACTGGAAAAACCAAACATCGATGAACTTCGAATGGTTTTAACTCCAGGAATACCCATTAAAGAAGAAGTTAAAGGATAGGTAATTTGATCTTCGATATCTTGTGGCGATCGACCGTCCCATTTAGTAAATACTATTTGTTGGTTTTCGCCAATATCGGGGATAGCATCAACAGCCACCGTATTTCTGGGAAAATTCCCCGTATCCCAATCAAAGGGTGCAGTGTTTATTCCCCAACCAATAAATAGTACAAGCAGCAAAACAGCTACAAGTTTATTTTCTATTAAATATTTAATGCTTTTATCGAGCATAATTCAGTTTTTTAATTTGATTTAAATACTAAAAACAAGACATAAACAAAAACATAACAAACTCTTATGAGATTACGTTGTCGTTAATTCGTTACTCCTCTCAATCATAGAGGAGCAAGAAGTGTTTATATAAATATCAAATTAAAAATACTTCATCAAGTAACTGTATGTCCTTGACGACAATAGGGGGAGAATATTCTTTAAAAGGAATGATATTGGTATCAAATCCTTCAAATAAGTCAATGTAAGAATATACAAAAGAAGCAATGAATACTTGCTGTTGAAGGTTTAGATCAGAAAAATCTAATTTTAGATTGTGCTGTCCTTCAAAAAATTGCGATTCATCTTTACAACAATTCTTTTTTAAAATTTTACAGCTTTCGTTTAGTGAATTTTTTTGCATTTCCATTCCACAGGTGTCCGCTTTAAGCACTACAGACGTACTAACCAGTTTGTCACCACAAAAATGTTTATTTATGGTAAACGACATAGTAGATAGTAGCACCAAACAGGCTAAGGATAATGCGGTTATATTTTTAAAAAATTCTTTCATTAACGACCAAAGGTATAAAAACTAATTTATATGGTTTTAAAAGTATGTTAAATTTTAATTAACAACTTAAAACTAAAATATTTCTTTTAAAAACATCTGCGCCATTAACTGGTGCCACTAAATTTTATTTCTTTAATTTTCGATTTAAGCTCTGGATTTATTGAATAGTGATATCATATTAGAAAAAGTTTAAAAATAATCACAAAAAAAAGCGACCTATAGGTCGCTTTTACTATTATTAAGAATCCTGCTTACTTTACCTCTTCAAAGTCAACATCCTCAACATCACTGTTTTCATCTGTTGATTCACTTTCTTTACCGGCATCCCCTCCCCCTCCTGGAGTACCATTTTGTTGGGCATCTGCTTGAGCTTTATACATTTCTTCAGAAGCGGTTTTCCATGCTTCATTGATCTTATCTAAAGCAGGCTGAATGGTCTCAATTTCTTTAGTTTTATGAGCTTTTTTCAACTCTTTTAAAGCCTCTTCGATTGGTTTCTTTTTATCGTCAGATAGTTTTTCACCAAACTCTTTCAATTGTTTTTCAGTTTGGAAAATCATAGCATCTGCCTCGTTGAGCTTATCAGCTTTTTCTTTTACCAATTTATCGGCTTCCGCATTGGCTTCAGCATCTTGTTTCATTTTATTGATCTCTTCTTCGGTTAAACTAGAAGAAGCTTCAATTCGAATATCTTGAGATTTTCCAGTCGCCTTATCAACAGCACTTACTTTAATGATACCATCAGCATCAATATCAAATGTCACCTCAATTTGTGGGATTCCCCTTTGTGAAGGTGGAATTCCGTCCAAATGAAATCGACCGATCGTTTTATTGTCTACTGCCATATG
>JADFOK010000037.1 GCA_022562895.1 Bacteroidota bacterium
ATGCTACTCCTGGTCAGCACATAATGCGCGCAAAAACCAATTGGAATGCCCCTGTACCAAATGATGCCTGTGAAGTAACACAATATGGAGAAACAGAAGATTATTCAGCTAATAATGGAATTTTAGGTATTGATGATTTATCAATAGACCAATCAGATTTAATCGTTACAACATTACCAGATAATAGGTTTGATATATCATTAATTACAAGTTATGCCGGTAAGGCATTTGTAAGTGTTTTCAATATGTTAGGTCAACAAATATCATTTAATAATATATCTAAAGAAGGTAACAGATATTATTTAAATCTAGATATGTCAAGTATTTCTAGTGGCATTTACTTAATTAAAATGGGTAGTTTAGAATCTAACATTTATAAAACTGCAAGGATTATTGTAAAATAAATTTTCAACTAATTAATAAAATTAAAAAAGCGTCCAAATAACCCTGGACGCTTTTTTTAAAATTAAATATTCTTCTAGTCTAAAAATGGATATCTATAATCTGTTGGACTAATAAAAGTTTCTTTTATCAGTCTAGGTGAAATCCATCTGGATAAATTAAGTTTGCTTCCAGCTTTGTCATTGGTTCCACTTGACCTGGCACCTCCAAAAGGTTGTTGGCCTACTAATGCACCAGTAGGTTTGTCGTTAATGTAAAAGTTACCAGCTGCGTTTTCCAATATCTTAAGAGCTTTCTCCAGAGCATAACGGTCTTCACTAAAAACAGCACCTGTTAATGCATATTCACTGGTTTCATCAACTAAATGTAAGGTATCTTCCCAAGTATCATCCTTAAAAACAAAAATGGTAACCACAGGACCAAATAATTCGATACACATGGTTGTGTATTTTGGATCTTTGGTTACAATTACAGTAGGTTCGATAAAATATCCTTTACTTTTATCATAACCACCACCTACAATAATTTCCACATTGTTGTCTTCCTTTGCTTGATTTATATAAGATGCTATTTTATCAAAAGATCCTTCATGAATAACTGCAGTAATGAAATTCGACATGTCCTCAGGCGATCCTATTTTAAATGAGTTTACATCTTCTATCAGTTTTGTTTTAACTTTTTCCCAAATACTTTCAGAAATATAACAGCGACTTGCAGCACTGCATTTTTGACCTTGATACTCAAAAGCTCCACGAATAATAGCAGTAGCTACTTGTTTATAGTTAGATGTTTTGTGTGCGACAATAAAATCTTTTCCTCCGGTTTCTCCAACTATACGCGGATATGTTTTATAATTATGAATATTGGTTCCAATTTTTTCCCAAATACCCTTAAATACATTGGTTGAACCTGTAAAATGAATTCCAGAAAAATCTGGACTTGACAAAACCGTATCGGTTATCATAACAGGATCTCCCATGACCATATTTATCACTCCCTTCGGTACTCCCGCTTCTTTAAATATATCCATTATTACCTTGGCTGAATAAACCTGACTATCACTGGGTTTCCACACAACAACATTACCCATAAGTGCTGCGCTAGCAGGTAAATTTCCTGCAATTGCTGTAAAGTTAAAAGGTGTAATAGCATAGACGAATCCTTCAAGCGGACGGTACTCTAATCTATTCCAGGTATCTGAAGTAGATTTGGGTTGTTCGGCATAAATTTCAGACATATACTGAACGTTATATCTCAAAAAATCTACTAATTCACATGCAGCATCGATCTCTGCTTGATGAATAGTTTTAGATTGAGCTAACATAGTTGCCGCATTAATTTTTGCCCTGTACGGACCTGCTATAAGTTCGGCAGCTCGAAGAAATATTGCTGCACGTTGTTCCCAAGCTATAGTGGCCCATGATACACGTGCCTCTAGAGCTGTCGAGATGGCAATTTCTATATGTTTTTTTTCTGCTTTATGATAGTTTCCCAAAATATGTTTATGATCGTGAGGAGGTGACATAGTAGCAGTGTTACCTGTTTTAATGTCTTCTCCATTAATGTACAAAGGCACATCTATGGTATTATTAAACATTTCTTTATAGGTTTCCAACACTTTTTTTCGTTCTGGAGAGCCTGGAGCATAGTTTTTTATGGGGTCATTTACAGCTTCCGGAACTTCAAAAAATCCTTTTCCCATGGGTGTATTTTTTAATAATTTTCTTAAGATCTGCATTTGTTGACAGACAAGATACAAATGTACAAATTTCACTATGGATTTTGTATAGCTTAATATCAATCTTTTTTGTAAGTTTCCATATTTAAAACAGACATTTAGATTACTATGTGTACGGTTAGTTTTATACCCATATATAAAAATGATTTTATTTTAACATCCAATCGGGATGAATCTCCCTATCGCAGAACATTACACCCTCAGGTTTATAAGTTTAATAAGATGGAGTTGTTATTTCCCAAGGATGAAGTAGCTGGAGGAACTTGGATTGGTGCAAGCAAACTTAAGCGATTAATTTGTCTGTTAAATGGGGGTTTTACTTCACATAAGCCTAAGGACAGTTATCGAATGAGTCGAGGTGTTATCGTTACAGATTTATTAACTACGGAAAATATAAATACTAAAATAGAAACTTATAATTTTAAGGATATTGAACCATTTACCATAGTATTAGTGAATTGGGAAAATCAACTTAAATTATATGAATTGGTTTGGGATGGTAATACAAAACATTTTTCTAAAAAGCCTTTAAAACCCACAATTTGGTCTTCTTCTTTATTGTATTCTGATGAAGTAAAGAAAAAAAGAGAACATTGGTTTTTAGAGTTTTTAAATAAAACCGAAATATTTTCCGAAGAAAATATTATTAATTTTCACAAAACAGCAGGCGATGGAAACAAAGAAACAAATCTTGTTATGGACAGAACTTTTGTTTTGACTAAGAGCATTACAGGTTTTTCAAAAAAAGATACTAGTTATTCTATGCGTTATGAAGATTTACTGACTCAAAAAATAAGCATAAAGACCTTATGAATAACATAATATTAAAAAATATCTGGTTCAGCTTGTCTTAATTTATTGCAAATGGTGCACTCAGCTTAAAAGAAGGAATAGCTACTTTAAATTTGCGAGTTGTAGTATAGTTAACCATATTATAATGACCTCGCATAGAACCAAAAGGAGAGATTAATAAACAACTACTGCTATAAGAATGTATTTTGCCCGGTTTTAATATGGGTTTTTTACCAATTACACCCTCTCCGTCAATAATTTCTATATTGTTCAATGAGTCACTAATTCGCCAATGGCGTGAAGTTAATTGTACAGTGTCTTTTCCTTGATTTTCAATAATTACAGTATAATTAAAGGCATATACCATTTTATAGTTTTTATAAAATGTGCCAATAAAATGAGTTTCTACAGAAACTTTAATTCCCTGTGTAACTTGTTGAACCATAATTAATAGGTTGCAAATGAAATTGCAAATGCAATAGTTGTACCAACGACGGCTAATATAAAAAATATTGTGTTTAAGAGCATAAATTTAACAATAGTTTTTATTCTTCTTTGTTGATAGAATTTTCGCATGGCTTTGTACAAGTAAAATAAAAAGACAAAACTTGCAATAGTAGTTGCCGTATCTATTTTAAATATTGCATCTATTATAATTCCAATTCCATATAGTATAAAGAACATGGTTTGTGTATGAAAAAGAAAAATAAGATGATCGGTATAGGTAAATTTTCTCCTGATATATAAAATCCCGACAAAAAATGCAAAAATGGGTAAGAAAAAGAAAATTATAAAAGGTAATTGGTTGGTAAAATATGATAAAATATCTCCCATATTCTGTCCCAAATTATTTGAATCTACAGCTTTTTTATAAATCCATTTATGATATCCAGTGGAGGTGTGATTTAAACTGTCTAATGCCTTTTTTGAGCTCTTTATTTGAGTTTCCTTATAAAAATCCATATACAAGATAAATCGCGTTCTAAAACGACTGAAAAACCCAAGAGTGTCTAAAAATTCTTCAGAAATGTACCGGTCCATATAAGTATGTAATGAATCTTTTTTAAAAACATTTGAAAAAATAGAATCTAATGAAAATGGATTAGAATTTTTTTCTGAAATAATAGAATCTAATACTGCAGTATTATTTATTGGAATTCCATCAAGACTAAACTTTATACCCTTTTCACTGAGTTCTTTAATAGCTTCCTGTTCATCAAATTGAATGTCTTCTAAATTATAAATAGTGCCCCATATAATGAAAAATACAATAGATATACTTAAGTATGCCCTAAAGGGATTTGCATATTTTTTCCGTTTGCCCTCTACAAATTCTTTTGTGATTTTACCGGGTTTAAAAATGAGTGTTACTAAAGTCTGTCTAAAACGTGAGTCGTAAGATATTATACTTGAAAAAAGTTCATCAAAAAAATCTTTAATAGAAAGTTTTTTAGTGGTATTGAGTTGAGAACAATAGGAACAAAACTTATCGCTTAATTCTAAAGGATGACCACAATTAAGACATTCGGCACCACGATATTTAGTAACATTTTTACTTGATATTTTGGCTATTTTGTTAGTATCCATCAAGTAAATATACTACACTTTTAAATATCCTGTTTCTTGAAGTTTGAGGGCTTGATTTATTCTTTTTTTAGAAATAAAGACATTAATTTATTAAATAATTCTTTTTCCTTTCTTGTCGTTTGCTTTTATTGAGATAATTAAAGAAAAATTACAAAAAACAAATCAATTGTTAGTTATAGATGTAGAATTAGCTTTTCCTATTCCAATTATTCGATCAAAACGAGCACCTAAATCTCTAAAATATACCAAAACCATATATTCATTTTCGGTTTGCCAAAAATTTCCATCTACAGCACCTTCAACTAGGCTGCCATCTCTATTTACTAAGACGTATTTATAATTGTAAAATCCTTGTTTAAATAGGCGGGTATTTCTATAAGTATCACTTTCTTGGTCATATTCCATATAGGTGCTTTCATCTATGGTCCAGTTGTTAAAATTTCCGTAGAGATGTAATTCTTTATCGCCGATATCATCAAAATATTGAAGATTAAAATGTAGGTACACATAATCTGCTTCTATGTTTATATCTCTAGCATAAAGGATTCGAACCTCAAAATTTCCATTAATGTCAGGATTGTAAGTATAGGGGCGATCCTTTCGGGATGAATTGGTGAACAAATAGTTGTTATAAAGGTCGGTAAGTTCTACAAATCTTATACTTGAGGTTGCCCCCAATAAGTCCGTATTATCAAAATTAAGAAATTCATTACCACCCCAAAATGAAGATTCTTTGTCATAGCGGTAGATAAGTTTTGATCCAATGGTGTATTGAGGTTTTAAATTAGTTATTGCGGTTTTTAAATTGCTGTTTTTTAACACCAATGTTTTAACTGTTTGTTTTGGATTTATAAGTAAAAGCTTAGGAGAATCTATTATAAACTGGACGACTTGTTTATAATTTATATACTTAAAATCTCTTGATCGCTTGATCTCTACAGAAACCCCAACAATATTTTCTATTACTATAAATTTTCTTGAAAATACAAGATCACCATCATCATTATAAATACTTATTAAATAATTACCACTTTTAGTAATTTTACGAGTATCCTGATTAGGAATTGTAAGCTTGTAATGTGAATATATTTGAAGTGTATTTAATGAATTATCATAATCATAAATTCTAACATCATCAAATCCCTCTAGATATTCACCCTTTGATAGATCACTTGGTGTCCAATCGAAATCATGATGTGTAATTTTATAATAAAAATCTGCTTCTTCTCCGTTAATAGCATCAAAAGTAAGTCGTAGTCTATCCCCTAAATTAAGAATAGGCAGTTGGCTTTGCCTTGTATTTCCTTTAAACTGAATTGTCTTAATGTATTCTGGTTCAACTCTTTCTTCAACCTGTGCAATTATGGAAAAAGTAGCGTTTATTATTAATAAAACGCCTAGAATGTTTTTAAACATAAATGAAGATTTATCGAAGGTAAATATAAACAATTTTCGGGCCTTTTTATTGTTCTTGAACTGTGCTAGACACTTTGTTAAGAAAATAGTAATAATTATTATGACAAGCTACTGAAAATTTTTAAATTTGCACACCCGTAAGCAATACGGCAATTTAAATAGAACTTTAATATAAGTATTCTATGTCTAAAGACATTAAGATTAAAAAAGGTCTTAACATCAACCTCAAAGGCAAAGCGGACAAAACTCTTTCCAAAACTCCGCGATCTAAAACCTTCGTTATAAGACCTTCAGATTTCCACTTAATAATACCAAAAATGGTGGTAAAAGAAGGTGCAAAAATACGAGCCGGGGATGTAATATTTTATTCAAAATCACAGGAAGAAATAAAATTTGTTTCGCCTGTTAGTGGCACTCTTGTTAATATTGTTAGAGGTGCAAAACGTGTTATTAAAGAGATTATAATTGAAGCAGAACAACATGATTCCTATAAGGATTTTGGGGTATTAAACCCCGATTCTATGAACCCTGAAGAAATTAAAAATCATTTATTGGCCTCGGGTTGTTGGCCATTTATTAAGCAAAGACCCTACGATATAATTGCTAATCCAGAGGTAACTCCAAAAGCAATTTTTGTTTCAGCTTTTACTACAGCACCCTTAGCTGCTGATTATGATTTTACATTAAAAGGAAAAGAAAAAGAACTACAAGCCGCGGTTACAGCATTAAGCAAAATTACAAAAGGAACATTACATGTTTGTATTGGGAATAATAGTGAAAATGCTTTTAGAAAATTAAGAGACATTACACTACACAGTATTTCAGGGATGCACCCTGCTGGAAATGTTGGTACCCAAATTGGAAAAATAGATCCTGTTAATAAAGGGGAAACTGTATGGACTATATCTCCGCAGGATTTGGTTATTATAGGTGAATTATTATTAACCGGAAAGTATAATGCTGAACGAATAATTGCATTATCAGGGTCTTCTGTTAATAATCCAAAATATTACTCTACGATTATAGGTGCCGAAGTTTCTACATTTATACAAGATTCAGGTCTTAATGATGAAAAAGCACGAATTATAAGTGGTGATGTACTAACAGGAACTAAGATTTCACTCAAAGGTCATTTGGGGTATTATCACAACACAGTTTCTTCTATACCTGAAGGAAATGATTATGAGTTCTTTGGATGGGCAAAACCGGTATTTAATAAACAATCTATTACAAGGGCATTTACATTTTCTTGGTTATTTCAGAAGAAAAAATATAATTTAAACACAAATACCAATGGTGAGCAAAGGGCATTTGTAGTAACTGGAAATTATGAAGAAGTATTTCCTTTAGATATTTACCCTCTTCAACTTTTAAAAGCTTGTATGGTAAAAGATTTAGACGGGATGGAGCAATTAGGAATGTATGAAGTTGCACCTGAAGACTTTTCACTAACCGAATTTATCTGTGTATCTAAACAACCTCATCAAGAGATTATTAGAAATGGTCTCGATTTAATGTACAAGGAAATAGGATAATGCTATGGGATTGAAACAAAAATTACATACGCTAAAACAAAAATTTGAAGGCACAAAAATGGCTCCTGCATTTAATGCTCTTCACACATTTTTATATCTTCCTAATGAAACAACACATTCTGGTTCTCATATACGTGTAGCAGACGATTTAAAACGCACCATGAACATGGTAATTATGGCGTTGATACCTTGTCTTATTTTCGGAATTTTTAATACAGGATATCAACACTTTGCCGCTATCGATGCGGTTAACGGAATAATAAGAGAACCTTCTCTTTTTGAAAATTTCCTTACTTGGGAAAACTTTACAATAGGAGCTTGGGCAGTAATACCCTTGGTATTGGTTTCATACGGAGTAGGACTTGGAGTTGAATTTATTTTTGCAGTTATAAAAGGCCACGAAGTTGAAGAAGGATTTTTAGTTACCGGAATGTTAGTGCCATTAATTGTACCTATTGATATTCCATTATGGATGCTTACAGTTGCTGTAATATTCGGGGTTGTAATAGGAAAAGAAGTTTTTGGAGGAACAGGGATGAATATCTTAAACCCAGCCTTAACCATACGTGCATTTCTTTTCTTTGCGTATCCTACTTGGATGAGTGGCGATAAAGTATGGGTGCTTGGAGCTGTTGAAAAAACCGGCCAACCAGATGCCATATCAGGAGAGACTATATTAGGTAATTTAGCACAAAATAACCCAATAGATATTGACGTACTGGATATGTTCTATGGATTTATTCCAGGATCAGTAGGTGAAACTTCCACATTGCTGATATTGTTTGGAGGGTTATTTTTAATATTTACTAAAATAGGAAGTTGGAGAATTATGCTTTCCTGTGTATTGGGAGCTCTTATTATGGGGCTTATATTTAATTGGATTGTAGATTATAATTTAATTACTGACAGAAGTAAATTCTACGGATTAATGAATACTGAGTTTTGGCACCATTTACTCATTGGCGGATTTGCTTTTGGTGCAGTCTATATGGCAACAGATCCTGTAACTGCTTCTCAAACCAATAAGGGAAAATGGTTCTATGGTTTTTTTATTGGTTTTATTGCAATTCTGATTAGAGTATTTAATCCAGCGTATCCTGAAGGTGTTATGCTGGCGATATTGCTTATGAATGTATTTGCTCCTACCATAGATCATTATGTGTTGAAAGGAAATATTAAAAGAAGAATGAAAAGATTAAAAGTTAAAACAACTTAATGATGGGAAAAAATACCGATAAAAATAGTTATACCTTTATCTTTGCAGTAATCATGGTACTGGTTGTAGGGTCAATTTTAGCATTCACAGCACAATCCTTAAAAGAAAGAATTACCGAAAATGAACGTTTCGAAAAGCAACAAAATATTTTGTATGCTATGGGTATTAATGATAATGAGGATGGTAGTATTACATTTATCTCAACAGATAAAGTTGCCGATATATTTTCACAATACATAACAAAACAATTAGTTATTCAAGGTGATAAAGTAACTGAAGACGATATGGCATATTTAATTGATGTAAGAAGAGAGAAGAAATTAGCAAAAAATAAATCATACCAAAGACGTTTACCATTATTTGTTGGAAAAAAAGAAGGTAAAACATTTTATATAGTACCTATTAGAGGGAAAGGTCTTTGGGATGCTATTTGGGCTTATGTCGCTATGGATGAAAATATGGTTGTTCAAGGCGCATTTTTCGATCACAAAGCAGAAACCCCTGGACTTGGTGCCAATATAAAACAACGTTTCTTTATGGATGATTTTATTGGTGAACATATGTTCTCTAATGGAATTTTTAAAGGTATTACAGTTGCAAAAGGGAATAATGACCCTCTCAATAGAAGAAAAGATGATAATAGGGTAGATGCTATTGCGGGAGCAACCATTACAGGCGATGGTGTAACAGCAATGATTAAAAGTGATATAAGACTTTATGTACCCTATTTTAAAACTTTAAAAAGCAATTAATTTATGGCACTTTTATCAAAAAAAGACACGAAATTAATATTAGATCCATTATCAGATGACAACCCAATTACAATTCAAGTATTGGGTATTTGTTCGGCATTAGCGATTACAGCAGAGCTGGAAGCTTCTATAGTGATGGCCATTTCTGTTATGTTTGTACTTGGTCTGGGTAATGTTGTTATCTCGTTGTTGAGAAATATTATTCCTTCAAAAATTAGAATTATAGTTCAATTAATCGTAGTTGCTGCCTTAGTAATTATAGTAGATTTAATACTGAAAGCTTTTGCTTATGAATTGAGTAAAACACTTTCTGTTTTTGTTGGACTAATTATTACTAACTGTATTATTATGGGACGTTTTGAAGCTTTTGCTTTAGCAAATAGACCTTGGCGTTCATTCCTTGATGGGATAGGGAATGCAGCAGGATATGGTCTTATATTAATTATAGTTGGATTTTTTAGAGAACTATTAGGTTCGGGCTCGCTATTAGGTTTTAAAGTTTTAGGAGATCCTATTAGTAAAACAGGACTGTATGCATTTGGATATGAGAATAATGGATTTATGCTATTATCGCCCATGGCATTAATTATTGTTGGATTAATTATCTGGGTACAACGTTCAAAAAATAAGGCTTTAATAGAAGAAGAATAAAATTGGGTAAGGCAATAATAGGTAAAAGTACAATAACCTAAATCCTTAACTAAAAACTTTTATATATGGAACACGTAGAGTTATTTTTTAAATCAATTTTCATAGACAACATGGTTTTTGCCACATTTCTTGGGATGTGTTCTTACCTTGCTGTTTCTAAAAAAGTTTCTACGGCAGTTGGTTTAGGCGCAGCGGTGATTTTTGTACTTGCAGTTACCGTGCCCTTAAACTGGTTATTAGATCAATACATATTGCAAGATGGAGCATTATCCTGGTTAGGCCCAGAATATGTAGAATATGATCTAAGTTTTCTTTCTTTTATATTATTTATCGCAACCATTGCAACAATGGTACAATTGGTTGAAATAGTAGTTGAGAAATTCTCTCCAGCTTTATATAACTCATTAGGAATCTTTTTACCTCTTATTGCGGTTAACTGTGCTATTTTAGGAGGCTCCTTATTTATGCAGTCCCGTGAAATTGAAAGTTTAGGATTAGCACTTAATTATGGAGTAAGCTCTGGCATTGGGTGGTTTCTAGCCATATTAACAATTGCAGCTATTCGTGAAAAAATCAGATACTCCAATGTGCCCACTCCTCTTCGTGGTTTAGGAATTACTTTTATTATTACGGGTTTAATGGCAATAGGATTTATGAGTTTTGGAGGTATGTTAACACAAGGTGATGAGGGAACCGCTCCATCTGAAAATGATCAAGCTGGTATTCAAACGGAAGAAATTAATCAAAAAAATATTGATTCAACTCAAGTAGTTGAAGTTTCAAATATAACGAACCAATAGTATGTTTTTAGCTGTAAGCACATTAGGAGTAATCATTGCAACTGTGGTTGCCTTTTTAATATTGACATTACTTTTGGTTTCATTATTGCTTTTCACCAAAGAAAAATTAGATCCCTCGGGTCCCGTAAAAATAACAATTAACAACGAAAAAGAAATCATAGTATCCTCGGGTGCAAGTTTACTAACCACTCTGGGAAATGAAAAAATATTTCTTCCTTCTGCCTGTGGGGGAGGGGGTACTTGTATTCAATGTGAGTGTCATGTTTTAGAAGGAGGGGGTGAAGCTTTACCCACCGAAACACCTCACTTTACGCGTAAAGAATTAAAAGAAGGAATTCGTTTGTCCTGTCAGGTAAAAGTAAGACAGGATATGAAAATTACAATCCCTGAAGAAGTCTTTGGAATTAAAAAATGGGAAGCTACCGTAATTCGAAATGAAAATGTTGCATCTTTTATAAAAGAATTTGTAGTGGAAATTAATAAAGATATGGGCTATAAAGCTGGTGGGTATATTCAAATTGAAATTCCACAATGTGAAATAAACTTTTCAGATATTGACATTACCGCACATCCTGAAGAACATGAAACACCCGATAAATTTCAATTGGAATGGGATAAGTTTGGACTTTGGCCTTTAGTTATGAAGAATAACGAAGCAGTAGAACGCGCCTATTCTATGGCTTCTTATCCAGCCGAAGGGCGTGAAATTATGTTTAACGTACGTATTGCAACACCCCCCTGGGACCGAGATAAAAACCAATGGATGAATGTTAATCCAGGGATTGCTTCTTCTTATATGTTTTCAAGAAAACCAGGAGACAAAGTAACTATTTCGGGACCCTATGGTGAGTTCTTTATAAACGATTCTGATGCCGAAATGCTTTATGTTGGCGGCGGTGCAGGAATGGCACCCATGCGGTCGCATTTATATCATTTATTTAAAACCTTGAAAACAGATCGTAAAGTAAGTTATTGGTATGGAGGTAGATCTAAACGTGAACTTTTCTATTTAGACCATTTTTATAAATTAGAAAAAGAATTTCCTAATTTCAAATTCTATCTGGTCCTTTCTGAACCTCTACCGGAAGATAATTGGGTAAATAAAAAAGATGTTAATGATCCTGAGGGAGATGGTTTTACAGGTTTTGTTCATCAAGCTGTAATAGATCAATATTTATCTAAACACGATGCACCTGAAGATATTGAATTGTATTTCTGTGGGCCGCCTCTTATGAACCAGGCGGTACAAAAAATGGGAGAAGATTATGGAATCCCGGATGAGAATATTCGTTTTGATGATTTTGGAGGATAATAATTACCTTCAAAAAATAATACAGATTATGATTTGATAACCAAGAAAATCATTAAAACCCGGTTTAACATTCTTTAAAATTTTGTAAAAAACCTTCAATATATCTACTTAAAAGTTTTTCATTTTTATAGGGTTATGTCTGTTCATATTGTACTTTATCGACAAAAAAAACACTTAAAAGAAAATATATTTTCAAATTTCTGAATTGTAGCTAGTTTATAAATTATTCAGTAACTTCAACAAAGATATAACCCCAAGAGTACAGTATAGTACTATTTGAATTTAAAAATTTAGTTATGGAGTTAAACTTTATTACTAAAATCGTTTTAATATCAAGAAGGGAAATTTTCCTTGCTCTGGCATTTGTTTGCTTTCTGAGTTTTCAACTTTCAGCACAATTTAAAAGCAAGAATGTTAAGGAAACTTCAACTTCAAAATTAACGATGGAAGAGATCTTTTATGACAAAAGCTCTTTAAAATATATAATAACTTCGGAGCATATAAGTAGTATAAGTGGTATTCGTCATATTTACCTTAGACAAGCATTAAATGGACTTGAAGTATATGGTACAGAATCTAGTCTACATTTAAACGGAAACGGGAGGGTCATTGCATCTCACAATAATTTTCTTAATAATATTAATTCAACTGTAATAAGTGCAATGAAAAGTATATCAGCAGAGCAGGCTATTACGAGGGTAGCACAGCAAATGGGTTATGTTATTTCAAACCTTCAGGAGGTGGAAAGGCAAGGAGGTATTAATCAACAAGCTAAATACAGTAATGCTGGTATTTCGGGAATAGATATTCCTGTTAAATTGATGTATTATTATCGAGAAGGAATAGGAACCCAAATAGTGTGGGAGTTGTCTATTCAGGAATTGAAAAGTTCCGATTGGTGGAACTTCAGGGTAGATGCAACAAATGGAACTATTATCGATAAGAATAATTGGACGGTTTATTGTTTTGTAGAAGGAGAGCATTTCGATCATACATATGGAGCTGAGGAAGAATCAACTTTAAATATTTTAGAATCAGAAGCCGAAGTCCTTGTAGGGACGTATAATGTATTTCCTATCCCAATTGAATCACCCAATCATGGTTCGCGGTCTTCAATTGCAAATCCAGATGACACAACAGCATCTCCCTTTGGATGGCATGATACTAATGGAATGCCTGGTGCTGAATCGAATTATACTATTGGAAACAACTGTGATGCTTACGACGATAGTTCAAATCCAATTACCGGTACAGGTTCTGGGGATAATACGGAACGTGCCTTTGGAGGAGTGAGCCTGAACTTTGATTTTACCCTTGATTTAAATGTTAATAATAACGGAGGTAGTATAGATGCCGCTGTTACCAATCTATTCTATTGGACTAATATTATTCATGATTTCACCTACCATTATGGTTTTAACGAGGCTTCTGGAAATTTTCAGGAAAACAACTATGGAAACGGGGGTTCTGGAAGTGATGGTGTCTTCTCTGAAGCTCAGGATGGATCAGGAACTTGTAATGCAAACTTTGCTACCCCATCAGACGGATCCAATCCAAGAATGCAAATGTATGTATGCGGAACTCGGGATGGAGATTTGGATAATGGTGTAATTGTACATGAATATGGCCATGGAATTTCTAATCGTTTAACCGGGGGTCCGGCAGCTTCAGGATGCTTGAATAATACAGAGCAAATGGGTGAGGGATGGAGTGACTATTATGCATTAATGATGACAATGAATACAGGAGATGCAGCGGCCGATTCTCGAGGGATAGGAACCTGGTTAATTGGAGAAGGGGCAAATGGCCCTGGAATTAGGCCTACACCTTATAGTACAAATTTTGCTGTTAATGGGTCCACCTATGACACCCTTAAAAATACAGGGACTATTACTGTACCCCATGGTGTGGGTTATGTGTGGGCAACAATGCTTTGGGAGATGACCTGGGATTTAATTACTGAATATGGTTTTGATTCTGATTTATACACAGGTTCAGGTGGAAACAACGTTTCTCTGGCTTTGGTAACCGAAGGGCTAAAACTACAACCCTGTAGCCCGGGATTTATTGATGGCCGTGATGCTATCTTGGCAGCAGATGTTGCTTTATATGGCGGGGTTAATGAATGTATTATTTGGGAAGCATTTGCTAGAAGAGGTTTAGGTTTTAGTGCTTTACAAGGATCAACAAATAGTAGAATTGATGGAACAGAAGCCTTTGATCTTCCACCAGGAGTTGGTTCACCAAGCCTGGACACTATAAGTACAGTTTGTGTTACAAGTGGTGTTCAAACGGGACTTGGTGGGGGGCTACCTATAGGAGGAGTGTATAGTGGAATTGGTGTGACCGATGACGGAAATGGTACTACTTATAGTTTTGACCCAACTGTCAATGGGGTAGGAATCGTTACTATTAGTTATACAATAACAAATATATGTTCAGGTTCTTCTGAAGTTGCTATCGATACAATAGATGTTGGCAATAATACCCTAAGTATTACCTGCCCAGCAGAGATTACAACTTGTTACCCGGATATTGATTTCATCTTTCCTAGACCAAGCGATGGCTGTTTTGCACGCACTAGTAACAGAATTACCCAAAACACTGATGAAACAAATAATGCCTCAGTGGATTGTACAGGAGTAATTTCTGGACACTTACGACGTTTCAATCTAACAACTGAAGGAGTAATAAGAGATTATTTGGTAACTGGTATTGATGTTGCAATCAATACAACAACAGGTGCGAATATTACGGTTAATCTATATTTAGATAATACCATAACAAGTGCAATTACTACATATACGGTGCCTATTTCTAATACCGTTACTCCATATGCTACCGTTACAGATGCTGTAGCAGCAGGTTCAGGATTTGTGCATACCGTTCCTATGGATGTATTCTTACCGGCAGGTACTGCATTTACAATAGAAGTGATTTCACCTGCTTCTCAGGATTTTATGATTGGATATAACGATTCAGGTGTTTTAAATAATCCAAACGACACAACCATAGGTTACACAAGTTGTATAAGTGGATTACCATACTCAGACCTATCCGGTTTTAACTTAGGTGCAAATTCTGTATTGATCGCTGTACAAGGTACCGAAAGTAATAATTTAACAACTGTGCAAACCACAGGTATAACAACGGGTTCTACATATCCATTGGGAACGACTACAAACACTTTTGTTACAACAGATAGTTCTTCAGGTACTTCTGTAAGCTGTTCTTTCGATGTGAATGTACTTGGAAATTCCGTAACACAATATACAAGTGGTGCCTGGGACAATGGAACACCTGGCCCAACTACAGTAGCTATTTTTAATGATAATTATAATACCTCTTTAGGTGGAAATACTAGTATAGATGCTTGTTTATGTGAGGTTGGTTCAGGAAGCACTCTTACTATAGCTTCAGGAGATTATTTGAATGTTCAAACAGATATCACTGTTAACGGAAGTTTGATAGTAGAACACCAAGGCAATGTAGTACAAGTAGTTAATGAGGCATTAGTGACAAATAACGGTACCATTAATGTAGAGTTGACCACTCCTGTTCTGCAAACAAGAGACTTTATGATCCTGGGAAGTCCTATGACCGCAGAGACCCGAGATGGGGTATTTACTAGTGCCTTTTTAGTGCTGTATCATACTCCCGCTAATTTTATACCTCACCCGGGAGTACCGGCAGGAGGAACCAATTTCGCCGATGACAACGGAGATTTCTGGAATCAGTTAACGGGAAGCAATCCCATAAACCCGGGCGAAGGATATATTGTACGACCTCAATCCTCCTATACAGACCCTGCCAATACCACCTTCAGTATGACCTATAGCCAGGGAACCCTTAATAATGGAGATGTGAGTCGTACCGTTGTCTATAATGGAGCAGGACCCAATCCTGACGGTACCCCTAACGTGTTTGCAAATCCATATGCATCAGCCCTGTCAGGAACCGATTTTATTAATGATAATGCCCTTGTCAATGAAATCTATTTCTGGGAGCATTTAACCCCACCGAGTTCCAGTATACCCGGAGCAGGAAGTATCAACTTTAGTATGGACGATATCTCTATGTTTAATTTGTCGATGCCTTTACCGGCCGCCAATGACCCCGGAACCAGCACAACCCCTAATGGTGTTATTGCTACAGGACAGGGATTTGGTATCAAAGCCTTTGGAGCAGGAACGGTGACCTTTACCAATACCATGCGCCTGACATCGGGAAATACCACCTTAAGAAACCCTGAGGAACAACAAAATATAGATCGCCTCTTGTTAAAGGTATCCAATACAGACTATGAGATTGGCAGTTATACCGCAGTGGCCTTTAATCCAAAAGCCACACCAGAGTTAGATCCCGGATATGACAGCAATCGATTGGCCACGGTCATCTCCTTTTATTCACATCTGGAAGATGGCACTGAGCAATTGGGAATTCAAACCAGGGAGGCCTTTGAGAGTGGTATAAAGATCCCCATGGGATTTGCCAGTCAGGTAGCCGCAGATATATCATATACCATCGCTATCATAAGTAAAGAAGGAACACATCTGGACAATGCAACGGTATACTTAATAGACAACCAGGAGCAGACCATTACCAACTTAAATCAAGGGAATTATGAGTTTAAGAGTGTCATGGGAACCTTTAATGGAAGATTTACCCTATTGTTCGAAGAGGAGAATATACTGAGCAGTCCGGACACGATTCTGGAAAGCATCTCTATTTACCCAAATCCAACACA
>JADFOK010000017.1 GCA_022562895.1 Bacteroidota bacterium
TTGGCCGCACCGGCATCTTGTTCTCAGCCGTAGGCCTGGGCCGCTACGGCTCGGTGCTCAGCAACCAGGCAGAAGATGCCTATGGGGCGAGTTTCGGCTATCAGCGGTTTCTTGACCACGAGCACCGCAAGCAGTTGATCCTCGAGATCGGCGGCCGCAAAGACACCAACGGCGTGCATGAGGATCAAGCGGCGATCGGATTGCGCTACCAACAAGCCTTCGGCCAGCATACACTGTTACAAATCGATGCTTTTGCCGGGGTGCAAGAAGAAGAAGAACCTTCGTTTGGAGTGCGCATGGAATGGGCTTTTCGCTTCTGATCTCTCATGAGTCGAGATCGGTGCAATGACAGGCATCATGCAGACCATCGCCGTCGTGCTGCTGGCTTTTCTGCTGCTTCAAGCCGTGCTGCTGTTCATCTCATCCTGGCGCCGGCACGCGAATCATTCAAGGCAGCAGGAGTTGTCCCTTAAATGCCTGCAAACACAAATTGACTCGGCGAAACAAGAACTGGCCCACCGCCAACGCCTGCACAAACTCTCGTGGCAAGGCTACAGGAAGTTTGAGGTCAAGACAAAGACACCCGAGGGCGACAGCGGTATTTGTTCCTTTCAGCTGGTGCCACACGACAGCAAGCCGCTGCCCCCTTATCAACCCGGTCAGTTCTTGACCTTCAAGCTTTCCATTCCGGGGCAAAAAAAACCGGTCATTCGCTGCTACTCGCTCTCGGATTGTTATCGCGAATCGGCCGACCACTACCGCGTCACGATCAAGAAAATTTCGGCGCCGGCAGACAAACCCAAGGCGCCCCCGGGATTGGCATCCTCGTTTTTCTACGACCATCTCAATGAAGGCGACATTCTCGATGTCAAGGCCCCTGCCGGGCAATTTGTGCTGGATCTCAAGAGGGATGTTCCCGTCGTCCTGCTCGCCGGCGGCGTGGGCATCACCCCACTGCTCAGCATGCTCAACGCCATTGTCGCAAGTGGCCAGAACCGCGAAACATGGCTGTTCTATGGTGTCCGCAATCGCGCAGAACACATCATGAAGGAACACATGGACCGCATCAGGCGCGATTTTGACAATGTTCACATATGCTCCTGTTACAGCGACCAAGCCGCTACGGACACGCAGGGCCACGACTACCATTGCGCCGGACGGATCACTATCGACCTGCTCAAAGAAAAGCTGCCGTCCAACAACTATGAATTCTACATCTGCGGCCCGCCCCCGATGATGGCCGCCCTCACCGAGGGTCTCAAAGGCTGGGGCGTTCCGCAGACCGCCATCAAGTCCGAAGCGTTCGGGGCCGCCAGTGTTCAAAAGGCAGCAAGAGCAGTCAAGGCAAAGATCACGTTCACAAAATCCAAGAAGGACATTGCATGGGATCCGCAGGCCGGTAACTTGTTGGAATTCGCCTTACGAAACGGCATCCCTATCGACTCCGGATGCCGCGCCGGCAGCTGTGGAACCTGCAAGGTCGCCCTACGAGATGGAAAGATCGAATACGTTCAAGAATCAGAATTCGACTGTGAGCCAGGCAGCTGCCTGACATGCCTGGCAATGCCCAAAGGCGATATCACGCTTGATGCCTAGGGCCGCATAAGGTGTGATGCTGATGTCCCAAACGTCGAAAAGTTGGAAGCAATTATTTCTCTTGCAACGACTTCGGTTAAAAATGAAGTGTTTGTAGCAGGTTTAACAACTGCCGGCACTCCAGCCATCCAATTTACCGCACATTTTTCCAACATACCCCAAACAGGAAAATTAAAAGCATTTATATGGATCGCAACCCCTCTTTTTGGTACCAATATATGATGTGCCATAAAATGACCACCACGTGATAAATCTATAGGATCTCCTTCTACATGAAACGACTGATTAGGAAACAATTTTCGTAATGATGCATTGGCAAAAAGGTTGCCAAATCCCCCCTCGATATCTATCCAACTATCAATTTTGGTTGCACCTGTTCGGTAGCTAACATCATAAAAATGTTTTTTCTTCTTTATGAGATAAAATGCCAATTTTTTAAGCATATTACCTCTCTCCTGAAAAGTCATTTTCCGTAATGCTTCTCCTTTTATTCTGCCGTAATTTAGAATCTCATCAAAATCAAATCCGTCAGTATCAGACAGTGCAATTATTTCTCCAGTAACGGCATCATGCATGGGGACTCCTTCTCCTGTTCCAGAAACCCAATTGCCGTTGATATAACTTTCTAGTTTTTTCATAATTCTTAAATTGAAATTTTACGTGTTCACATTTTCTATAATCGCCGCGTACCCTTGTCCGACACCCACACACATTGTTATCAATGCATATCTTTTTCCTTTTTCTTGTAATTCCAATGCAGCGGAATAAGCAATACGTGTCCCTGTCATTCCTAATGGATGGCCAATCGCAATTCCACCTCCATTAGGGTTAATGCGTAGATCGTTATCTTCTAAACCCCAGGCACGAATACATGCCAATGCTTGCGATGCAAATGCTTCATTTAATTCGATTATTTCAATATCATCCATGCTTAGCCCTGCTTTTTTTAAAGCTTTATTTGATGCTTCTACCGGACCAATACCCATAATTCTGGGTTCTACTCCTACTACTGCAGAACTTACTATTCTTGCTATAGGCTTCAGGTTATATTTCTTTACAGCTTCTTCTGAAGCGATAATCGTAGCGGCTGCACCATCATTTAATCCCGAAGAGTTTCCTGCGGTTACACTTCCATTTTCTTTAAAAGCAGGGCGAAGTTTTGCCAATATCTCATTAGTTGTTTCTGGTTTGATGAATTCATCATCTTTGAAAATAATTGGATCTTTTTTTCTTTGGGGAATTTCAACCGGAACAATCTCCTTAGCCAACCTTCCATTTTGTTGTGCCTTGCTAGCTTTCATCTGACTCCAATAGGCAAAAGTATCTTGGTCATCACGAGAGATATTATACTTTTCAATCAAATTTTCAGCAGTATTTCCCATACTGTCTGTTCCATAGAGTTCCAGCATTCTTTTGTTCACAAAACGCCACCCAAAACTAGAATCATACATTTTTGAGTCATTACCAAAAGCACTTGATGATTTCGAAATTACATACGGCCCACGAGTCATATTCTCTACACCACCAGATATAAATAAATCGCCATCGCCTGCTTTTATAGCTCTATTTGCGTGAATAATGGCCGAAAGGCCACTACTACAAAGTCGGTTAACAGTTTCACCGGGAATTGTATAAGGTAATCCTGCCAATAATAACGACATTCGCGCAACATTGCGGTTATCATCCCCTGCTTGATTGGCGCAGCCCATTATTACATCATCATAAGCTTCCATAGGAATAATCGGGTTTCTTTTTACAACTTCCGAAATAACTAAGGCTCCTAAGTCATCTGTACGAATTGTACTCAGTGCTCCCTTATAGTTCCCTATGGGTGTTCTTATTCCATCTATTATATAAGCTTCTTTCATATTTATTATTCCCAGTCTTTATTTGTTCTATAGACCACCCCTTTGAATAGGGCTACTATTTCTTCTCCACGTTTTACTTCAACTATATTAAAACCCAGTTTTTTATTCACTTTTTCTATTACTGATTCGGCAATAATATAATCGCCTTCATACAATGCTTCTATATGATTAATGGAAGTTTCAATAGAGACAGCGTATTTTCCATGAGTGTTTGCTGAAAAACCAAAGGCCGTATCTGCCAATGAATAGGTAATTCCACCGTGAGCTTTATCCATACTGTTAAGCATTTCTTTCCTTATAACCAATCCCACCTTACAACGGCCTATTTTTATATCCAAAATCTCTATACCCAACCATTGACTGTAGGGATCTAAGCTTAGCATTTTATTAGGTATATCGGTTCCTTTAATCATTTAAAAGAATTTTTTATTTTCTTTTTTCATCTTACGTAATAATGGCGAACACCGATATCTATCTTCGTGATATTCATCATAGAGTTCATCCATCTTATCAACACACCAATCGATTCCTTTCTCATTTGCCCAAGCTAGTAATCCTTTGGGATAATTAACTCCTTTTGTCATAGCATTATCTATATCTTCTGATGTGGCAATATTTAAAAACAGAGCATCTGCAGCTTCATTAATTAACATTACTAATACTCTATTAAATATTGTTTGAGATAAATCTGTGTTATGAGAATTCTCATTTTCGTTAGAAATTATCTTTCCCTTTTCATCATAATTATAATAACCTTTCCCTGTTTTCCTTCCTAAATAACCGGCTTCCGACATGCGTTTTTGTGTGAACGAGGGTTTATACCGAGAATCGTAATAGAAAGCTTTAAAAACTGTTTCAGTTACTGTATAATTAACATCATTCCCTATAAAATCCATCAATTCAAAAGGGCCCATTCTAAATCCGCCAATAGTCTTCATTGCCCCATCAATAGTAGCAAAATCTGCTATTCCTTCTTCATAAATTCTTAGTGATTCACCATAATAGGGGCGTGCTACCCGATTTACAATAAATCCCGGAGTATCCTTCGCCACTGCAACAACTTTACCCCAATCTTCTAATGTTTCAATTGATCTTTTTATAACCGTTTCTGAAGTTTGAATCGCCGGAATCACTTCCACTAATTTCATGAGTGGAGCTGGATTAAAAAAATGAATTCCAATACAACGATCGGAATGCTTTAACGAGGAGGCTAAAGAAGCAATGGACAAACTCGATGTATTTGAAGCAATTATACAGTCCTTTGAAACATAGCTCTCTAAATCTGAAAATACTTTTTTCTTTATATCTAGATTTTCAACAATGGCTTCAATTGTAAGATCAGAATCTTTTAAGTCTTTAATCGAATTCACATAGTTGATATTAGCTTGAATTCGGTTTTTTTCTTCGGTATTGATTCGTTCTTTTTCAATTAAACGGTCTAAGATATTTTCGAGACTCCTTTTTGCTTTATCTATGGCCTCATTACTGGTATCAAATAAATTTACAGTACATCCGGAAGTAGCTGCTACTTGTGCAATACCGATACCCATGGTTCCACTTCCTATTATTCCAACTTTATTTATTTGATTTATCATATTCATAGTATAACAAACCCCTTACACTTACAAGGGTAATAATTATTTTAGCTGCTGATTATCTGCCAATAAATTTAGGTTTTCGTTTTTCTACAAAAGCTTTGACTCCTTCTGAATAATCTTTAGAATGAGCTGACTCTATTTGTAATTTTGATTCCAATTCTAATTGTTCTTCCAAGTTATTTGTTATTGTTTCATTTAGCAATTGTTTAATTAAACCTAATGCTTTGGTTGGCATTTGAGCCATTTTAGCTGCAAGTTTTTGTACTTCTTCTTCAAAATTCTCTGAAGAGAATACCCTATAAATCATTCCAATTTTTTCGGCTTCATTGGCTGAAACTTTATCCCCTAACATCATTAACGCAGATGCTTTCTGAAAACCTATCAATCTGGGTAAAAAGAAAGTACCACCACTATCGGGAATTAAACCAATTTTACTAAAAGCCTGAATAAAACTTGCATTTTCTGAAGCTACTACCACATCGCAGGCCAATGCAATATTGGCTCCTGCTCCCGCGGCAACACCATTTACAGCAGCAATTATGGGTTTTTTTATTTTCCTGATTCTGGTTATTATAGGATTGTAATGTTCCTCTAAAATTTTTTTAAATCCGGGATTGAGCTCGGGGGAAATAACTTCATTTAGGTCTTGCCCAGCACAAAAGGCTTTTCCGTTTCCAGTAATTACAATGGTTCTTACTTCGTCATTAGATTCACAAATGTCTAAATTCTTTTGAAGACTCAAAGCCATTTCTCTATTGAAACTGTTAAACACTTCGGGTCTATTTAGTGTGATATACCCTATGTTGTTTTTAATTTTTAATTCTATAGAATCACTGCTCATAGCTTAAAACTTATTTACTATTCTCATTTTGTTTTGTTCTCAATTATTTTCAGACTGTCAACAAATAGAATTCATTACAAACATTTAAAATAATCAAACGGTTCTTTACAATCCCGACATTGAAATAATGCTTTGCAGGGCGTTGATCCAAACTGACTAATAACTTTTGTATTGATAGAACCACACTGGGTACATTTCACTATTTTTTTATCTCCCAACAAGGCATCTTTATCTGCTGAAGCTTCCAGGGGGGGTGCAATACCATATTTTTCTAATGCTTCTCTACCTTTTGGTGTAATCCAATCGGTGGTCCAGGCCGGAGAAAGTATTAACGTCACTTTGGCAAGTTTACCTTTATTTTCAAAGGCTTTTATTATATCATCACATATCATATCCATTGCCGGACAGCCAGAGTATGTAGGTGTTATTTTAATATTAATTAGCCCATTTTCTTCATAAGCTTCGCGTACAACTCCCAGATCCAAGATCGTTAATACTGGAATTTCAGGGTCTGTAACCGTATCCAGAATAGAGATTAATTTCTGATCAATATTTTGTTCAGTCGCTATTGTCATTTAAAATTTTTTGTTCTTTAATCCTTTTATCTGCATTTGTGTAATAAATTACTATTTACCATTTCATATTGGGATAGGTTCGTTGCATATATTGTAATTCGGTTAGAATAAATCCCATATGTTCACTGTGTATTCCTTGTTTACCACCTTTCTGAAAATATTTACTTGCTCCTATACTAAGTGTTGCTTCAGTTAATATTTCTGAGACTTTAATGTAATAGGCTTCCTTAAAATTAGATACATCTACTCCAATTCCAGCTTCAATCATTGCTTTATCGGCTTCAGTAAGATGAAAAAATTCATCTGTAAAACGCCATAATTCATCGACCGCCTCCTGCATTTTATAATGACTTTCTTTGGTGCCATCTCCTAATCTCTTCACCCAATCTGAAGAAAAACGAAAGTGGTAACTTACTTCTTTGATTGCCTTTTTAGCAATTGCTGACAGGGTTTCATCCTTACTCTCCTGTAATTTTTCCATAAGCATTAAATGAAAAACATCATAGAAAAATTGTCGAGCCATTACAAAACCAAAATGAGTATTTGGTTGTTCAACCAATAATACATTTATGTATTCTCTTTCAGATCGTAAAAAAGCTATGTCATCCTCAGTCTTTTCTTTATCGTGTAACCGAGCTATATACTGATAGTAGTTTCTTGTTTGGCCTAATAAATCTAAAGAAATATTGGTTAAAGCGATATCGGTTTCAAGATTGGGACCATGGCCACATAGTTCGCCCAGACGTTGCCCTAGAATTAAGGAATTATCTGCTATACCAAGGATGTAGTTATATAGATTTTTATTTTTCATATTTCATATTATGAGATTTTGCAACAAGTTCAAAATGATGTAAATATCACATATGTTTTAATTCATCGGGTAATTTATAAAAAGTTGGATGGCGATATATTTTATCTTTAGCAGGCTCAAATAATTCTCCATTATTCTTTGGGTTAGTAGCAGTTATATGAATGCTTTTTACCACCCAAATACTCACGCCTTCATTTCTACGAGTATAAACATCACGGGCATTTTCAAGTGCCATTTTTTCATCAGATGCATGAAGACTTCCAAAATGACGATGTTCTAAACCATTCTTACTCCGAACAAATACTTCCCAAAGAGGCCAATTTTTTTTCATGATTTATAATTTGTTTTAAACTGCTTTGTTTAATTTTTTATCTGATTGCTTTTCGGCATATGCTAAAGCTGCATCTCTTACCCAAACACCTTTCTCCCAGGCATCAATTCGGGCATTTATACGTTCTTTATTACAGGGTCCATGACCTTTTACCACTTGCCAAAATTCCTCCCAGTCAATTTCGCCAAAATCATAACTTTTTCTTTTTTCATTCCATTTCAAATCTGGATCTGGAACCTTAATTCCCAATATCTCTGCCTGTGGTATAGTTTGATCAATAAATTGCTGTCGTAAATCGTCATTGGATTTACGTTTTAATTTCCACTTCATAGACTGTTCAGTATGTGTAGATTCAGCATCAGGGGGGCCGAACATCATTAAAGAAGGCCACCACCAACGATTAAGTGAATCTTGAGCCATGGCTTTTTGCACTTCAGTTCCATTACAAAGGGTCAATAATATTTCGAAACCCTGTCGTTGATGAAAACTTTCCTCTTTACAAATACGAACCATAGCACGCGCATAAGGTCCAAAAGAAGTAGTACACAATGCAACTTGATTTATAATAGCCGCTCCATCTACCAACCAACCAATAGCCCCCATATCTGCCCATGTTATAGCGGGATAATTAAATATGGAAGAATATTTTGCTTTTCCACTATGAAGTTGTTCATATAATTCTTCACGGGTAATCCCTAAAGTCTCGGTTGCTGAATACAAATAAAGTCCGTGTCCTGCTTCATCTTGCACTTTAGCTAATAATGCGACTTTTCGGCGCAGGGTTGGAGCCCGGGTAATCCAATTTCCTTCAGGAAGCATTCCAACTATTTCGGAGTGTGCATGTTGTGAAATTTGACGAATGTGTGTTTGTCTATATTTCTCAGGCATCCAATCTTTCGGTTCAATCTTTTCATCTCGTGCTATGCGTTGCTCAAATATTTCTTCTAAATTCTTAATGTCTTTTTCATTCATAGTTTCTATAGTTTATAACAACTATACATCATAGTCTACTTTTATATTGTCTGAAAGAGGTACGGCCTGACAACTTAAAATAAAGTTTTGAGTTAATTCCTCCTCTTCCAGTGAATAATTTACTTTCATTTCAACTTCTCCTTCCAACAGTTTACATTTACAAGAACTACAAACCCCACTTTTACAGGCAAAAGGTAAATCGGCGCCGGCTCCCAGGGCCGCATCGAGAATATTATTATAATCGTTGGTCATTGTAAAATGGAATTCTTTTCCTCCATCAACAATGGTAATTTCCACTCCTTCTATTTTTTGATGTGAAAGGCGTTCTGTTCTTCTTTTATCTTCTTCGGAAAGTCCTGTAACAAATAATTCGTAATGAATTTTTTCTTTAGACATCCCTGCTTTTATCAATTCTTCCTGAATCAAGAAAATCATTTCTTCCGGGCCGCAGATAAAGCATTCATCCATTTCAGAAACAGTTACAAGTTTATCAAAGATCAGGTGTAACTTTTGCTTTGTAAATCTTCCATTAAATAATTCTATATCGCGACGTTCTTTGGTTAATAAGTAGAAAATCTCCAGCCTTCCAAAATACTGATTTCTAAGTTGTTCTATCTCCTCTTTAAAGATAATAGATTTTACTGTGCGATTCAAATAAAAAAGTTTAAATGCAGATTGAGGTTCTAAGGCAAGATGGGTCTTTACCATTGAAAAAATTGGTGTGATCCCACTACCAGCTACAAAAACAAGGTAATTTTTAACCTCTTTTGAAACATCAACCCCAAACGTGCCACTTGGAGGCATAACTTCTAATAAATCCCCTTTCTTCAAGGTATTGTTAACGTATGTAGAAAATATACCTTCGGGGATTTGTTTTACTGCTACTTTCCATTCTTTATCTAAAGGACTAGAACACAAGCTGTAAGAACGACGAATATCTTCATCATTAATATCGATTTTTAGGGTAAGATGCTGTCCTTGTCTAAAGCTGAATTCCTCTGAAAGATTTTTGGGTATATCAAAAGTTATTACAGAACAATTATCGGTTTCCTTATAAATATCTTTTACCTCTATGGTATGAAATTTAGTCACTAATTTTTAATTTAACAAACTAACACTTGTTAGTTAACTCTACAAAGATAGCAAATATTTAGAATTTAACGGTTTATTCCATTTAGCAAGACATTACTTAAACTTGTAGCCAATTCATTTGGATCTAAATCTTCTTTCTTTGGTATCCAAAGATATAAGGAACGCAATGTTGATAATATTGAAAATAACATTATGTCTGGATTTAAATTTATTATTTCTTTTTTCTTTATTCCTTTATTAATTATATTTCTAAAACTGTTTTCATAATTAACTCTTAAAGTTAAATAATAATCTTTCTGGTCTTTTAAGTGCATCCAATCGTTGTTTAAAGATGCCATCCCATTTGTGTTATTGATTGTAATGTTTATATGTAGGGAAACAATTTGCTTAAGTTTTTCTATACTATTTTTATTAGATAATTTAATTGAGCTCATTCCTTGAGTGAATTCTTCAGCTAAAGAAATTATAATATAAGTAAGGATTTCCTGCTTTGAATTAATATGATTATAAAGGCTTGCCGCCTTAATGCCCATCGATTTCGCTATATCCCGCATCGTGACAGCACTATAACCTTTTTCTTTAAAAAGCTTAGAAGCCACATTAATAATTTCTTGTTTACGGGATAATTTTTTCATAGAAGCAGCAAGATAGTAATTTACATGCTTCACTTTTTATAAGTATTCCTTAGATATATTAAGAATCTTTTTATTTTTGAATGGCCATGGAAAACCTAATTGAAACCAATCAAATTCAAGATCGTCTACCCCCTCATTTGAAGCAATATATTAAACCTCAGATCTATTCTGACTACACACCAATTAACCAAGCTGTGTGGCGGTATGTTATGAGTAATAATGTAGATTTCCTCGGCAAAGTAGCACATGAAAATTATTTAAGGAGATCGTCTCAACTTTTTCTGGTGCCGTCCACTACAATTCATCTGAAATTATAAATCATGTTAGCAAAACTAAAAAGATACACCTTGAGTTTTCAGAAAAGGATAAGAAACTAATTGAATTGTATGATCTAGTCAGAAAAATTAGGAAAGAAAACTTTTTCTACAAATCATATTTCACAATAAACATTACAATTCGGGGAAGAACAAAATATTGTGTAGTGGTGTTAAATTCATCGTTAAAGCTATCACTATTTGTAAACTCTGTATCTAATATATTGGTTGCTTGTACTATAAATTCCCAGGAGCTTTCTTTTTCTTTGTAATAAAGGTTAGCATTGATAAAAGAATATTGATTTTCGATTGTATTAGCATCATCTTTATAGTTATAGTAGTCCCACTCAGCATGTAATGTAAAATGCTTTAAGAAGTTAATATCCACATTTGCAAAAGGACGATCTGTGTAGAAAATCTGATTGAGGCCCCCGTTATCGTAATCGTTGATTATTCGGTTATAACCCACCTCAAAATTGGGCCAATCCTTAAAATTAGAACGTAAACTAGCTCTGTAATTTTGAGTGAAACTTGTACTTTCAGTAATATTGGTATTAATGATATTATTGGACTTACTATAGCTTACATTAACATTAAGTCTAAATTGAATTTTCTTTACAGTCTTACTAAATCGTCCAAAAGCCGAAAAGGTCTCATCGGGAAAATTACTATCAATATTTGTTGGTGTACTTACTTGATTTATCGCTACAATAACAGAATTGGTTTTCACAGCTTCTATTCTTTTTGAATAATTTAATGACCCACTAATATTTGTATAATTAAACATATTAAAGCTGAAATAATTTAAATTATAGGAATGAGACAATGAATTTTCCAGGTTTCGATTACCACGAAACATTCTGTTATAATTATTAAAAACAAAAGCTTCGGCATAATTATTAATATCTGTGTATTCTGAAGATATAGAATAGTTAAATCGAAGATTTTCACTTTTCTTTAGTTGTAGAATTATATTAAGATCTGGTAGTACTTTCCAATCGTTTTGCGTAATTGTACTTCCTAGTTGTTCATTTTTTACATTGTAATTGTGTAAGGTAGTACCCGGTGTAATCGTAAATTTTCCCGTTTTAAATTTATAGTGAAACCCAATAAATGCATCTGTAAAATTAAAGTTTACATCATTCACTAACGGAAGGTTTTCATCGTTAATTTCAGGAGTTTCTGTAAAATCCACCCGAGTCGAATTATCTAATAATTGAAAAATATTAGAATTAAATTGTTGGCTACTTAAAGTACTTCCTATGGTAAAATTGATATTACTTTTGTTATTGATAACATAGTAGTAATCTATTTTTGCATCAAGTTTATTCGTTTTAATATTCTTTACCTGGTTGATGTTAAAACGGTTTTGAAGGGTATCTACAGGTAAAATTCCACCAAAAGGTAAAAGATCAACAATCGCATTATAAAAAGGATCTTCATCTTGCCATAAGTGCTGAATTTGTCCCGCAAATATATTTTTATCATTCGCCGTATAATACACGTTTAAGTTTTGATTTACTGAAATGGGGTTATTTTCTTTTTCTTCTAAAATGTTATTTGTTTCCTCATCAAACAAAGAAAGCGTTTGGTCATTTTCGGTTTGTTTTGAAGTTTTAAAAAGCACATCGTAATCTAATTGAAAGTTACTATTGGGTTTAAATACACTGCTTAATTTAAGCATGCCTAATTGGGTGCGTAGATCGTTAATACTGCTCGTTGTTTCTGTAGTATTGGAAACAATATAATTACGTATAGAATTAGTAACCATATTAGTTTTATTGTCTGAAAGGATTGCAAAGCCACTTAAATCCCATTTATCTGACACATCCAGGCTAAAATTCCCTGCTAAAAATTTGGTTTCAATCTCATTAGCACGATTATTTTGTGTTAAAGCAAATCCTAAATCACTCTGACTTATAGAAAAGTTAGTACCCCCTCCTCTATTGAAGTTTCTAAAACCACCGGTAAATTTAAAATAGTCCCGCCAAGTAAAAGGAACTTCTCCTATATCGTTAAAATCCGTAATAAAATTAATACTGTATTTTGGGCTGTAATAAAACAATTTAGGATGTACCAGATACTTTCCTTCTTCCTCTGCTATACCTCCTCCTGCAGTAATTTCCCCAAACCAGAAGTTCTTTTTTCCTTCCTTTAGTTTTATATTAATAGCAATATTATCCTGATCATTTCCAAGACCCCGCATTTGGTCAACTTCATTGTAGTTTCTCAATACTTCTATTTTATCTACAGCGTCTGCAGGAATGTTTTTTGTTGCCAATTTAGAATCCCCGTCAAAGAAATCCTTGCCTTCTACCATTACTTTACTAACTATTTTTCCTTCAACTTCTATTTCGCCGTCATCATTTACTTCAATTCCTGGCAACTTATTCAAAATATCCCCCAATTTGCGTTCATCACCAGTAGTAAAAGAATCAGCGTTATATACTATGGTATCACCTCTGACGGTAACCGGCATCTCATAAATAATTTCAACACCTTCAAGTTCAGAGGCTTTGGAATTCAATGTAAAATCTTGTTGGAGATCCACACCATCCTGAGGAATAGAAACCGTTTTTTCTAATGTTTCATAACCTAAAAAACTGGCCCTTAAAATATAGGTATTATTTACCGGAAGATCTAACTTATATCGTCCCTGGTAATTTGTAATTCCATAGGATTCAACAGCACCTGTTTCTTTTTCTATTGCAATTACATTGGCTAATTCCAATGGATTACCAATGCTATCTTTAATCACTCCTCTAACTTTAATATTTTGTGCTGTAAGCGATATTGAAAAAAGTAGCACGGCTACCAAAATAAGTTTATTCATTTTTTTGATTGATTTTTTATGGAGCTATCCTCTAAAATTTCCACGACCTCTTCTGTTCCCTCCTCTGAAATTATCACGCATCTCGTCCATTTTTTCTTTTACAATTTTATTGTATTCAACCCTGGAAACTACTTTTCCTTTTTTAGGAGCTTTTATAGCTGTGGATTCTTTTGGATTCATCACAATTTTTGAACAAAGAATGGTAGTCCTGTAATAACTTAATTCCAGTATCAAACCCGGTAAGCCGGCATACTCTCCCGGACCATTGCTAACCGGGATTTGGGGTGTGTACCAAGCTGTTACTAAAACTTCTTCAGGTACTTCAAAGTCATCGAAGGGATCATTATTATCTGAACTTATACTATCTTTTTTGACTTCAGTTTCCTTTTTTTCATTCTCATTTTCATCTTCATTATTATCGTTACGTCTTCGTGCCATACCAAGATCGTTTTCATCGATCTTTTTTAAAGCTGTTGCCTTAAAAGCCACATATTGTCCAATTTGTTTCGATTCCTTTTCAAGTTTCCAATCTAAATTGGTAATCGTGTCATTAATCAAAAATTGTTTTCCAAAGAATTCTCGCTCTTCAAGAATTTGATTCGTATCTAAATTTTTATATTGAATCCCTGCAACAAAACTGCTCATCATCATACTAAATCTACCACTCCCACTGGATCCTGTTTCCAGCTTTTCTTCTTCTATATAAATTGATTCGTTTTTATTGAAAGTTAAAATGAAGGTTTTTTCCAACATATCTTTCATACGATCTGCAATTATCGTTCTCATCCCCTCATCCATATTCCTTCCACCAATATTATTCATATCAATGGTTGTCTTGGATTGGTAAAAGGCTTGTCCGCTAATATTCTGACCCATAGCGCCATAAGACAATAGTGCAAGGAGAACAGTACTTATAATTTTCATAGTAAATAGTTTTAAGATATTAGATTGTACCAAATTACAGGTTTTTCACAATATCTTTTGACTATCATTCTTAAAAAAGGTTTAATTCTTTAAGAAAAAATTATCCTCCAATTCTTATTTCAAAATTCATCCCATCACCACGTCTCCCAGAATTAAATTGCTCACGGTTTTCTCTCATCTTTTTTTCCATAATAACATCAAACTCCTCTTGTGTCACTTTTTTTCCTTTGGTAGGTTCGTTTATATTTAAACCATTATTTGGGTTTAAAACAATTTTACTACATAATATGGTCTGGCTACCATCACTTATTTCTAAAATGAGTCCGGGTAAACCACCATATTCACTTGGTCCGTGTTTCACAGGAATTTGTAGGGTATACCAAGCTGTTACGGTTTGTTCTATTTCTTCTTCTACAAGTTCTTCAGAATCTTCCTCAGGATCAGTACTTATTGACATAGTTGGCCTCGGCACCATACGCTTAAAAGTTGCTTTAAAACAAGTATATTCCCCAATGTTCTTGGTTTCTTTTTCAAGATCCCAATTAATTTCTTCCAGGGTATCTTTTATAAGAAATACCTTTCCAAAAAGCTCATTCTGATTTACAAAGCGGTTCTCATTTATGTTCTTATAGAGCACATCTGAACCTCCTGCAGTCATCAAAACCAATTCCATCCCACCATTACTCATACCACTTGGTTTGTTTAAACTCTCTGCTTCTTTGTAAATAGATTCATGGTTGTTAAATTTTAAAGTGTATTCTTTTTCAAATTGCTTTCTTAACATGGCCATCATTTGCTTTTGCATTTCATCACTCATTTGAGTGCTGTCCAGTTTTATTTCCATCTTTCTTTGAGTTTTATAGGTTGCAATACCTTTAATTTCTTGTGCTGAAAGTAATCCAGTAAAAAATAAGGAAAGTACTAGGGATACATAGAGTAGTATTTTCATGAGTAAAAAATTTTTATGATTTTTAAATTATTTGTTGCAACAAAGATGCGGAAGTAATACCACTATTTATGTTAACGAGTGTTAACGAGTGTTAAGCGGTTTGGTATTAATGTTATTTAGTCCCTACATTTGACCAATGAACGGAATTAGATACAGACGGATTCTTTACTTTATAAGTTTAGTGATACTCCTTACTTTATGTGTTCAGGGGTATTGGAGCTACAAGAATTATCTTTCTGAAAAACAACAACTCATCACCGATGTACAAGTAAGCCTTGATAATGCATTGGATTCTTATTATACACGATTAGCAAAACAAAACACTCTTGCTTTCATTTTAGATTCTATTCCCGGAGACAGTATTTTTATGGGGATTCGTTGGGGCAATATCTTTACAAATATTGATTCTCTTAATGTAGATTATAGAGAGATATTGTTTGATGACAGTTCTAATGTTAAAAAAATTGCGATTTTTAAAACCCGTTCTTCAGATAGTTTTAATATTAAAATAAATGAAAGGACGGCACATGTTACAAATAAAAGATTTGACATTATTAAAAATAGATTTTCAAACCCTTTTGAAATGTTGACCTCTAAAATTGTAGTTTCCTTTTCTGAAGACTCCTTATCGTTAACAGTAATAGATAGTTTGATTCAACAAGAACTAGATCGGAAAAGCATCAATGTAACTTACGGACTGCGTTATACCAACCATTGGGGAAAGGATCAACAACTTCGAGAGAGTAGCATGGAATCTTCAGTACTTACTGCAAATGCCGGGTCTTCTTTTCTAATAGATGGAAGTAATTTAGTAATGCATTACGATAATATTACCCGTACTGTTTTAAGAAGAAATGCAACCAGTCTTTTTCTTTCTTTTTTATTGGTAACCAGTATCATATCTAGTTTGTTATATCTTCTGAAAATCATTCAGAAACAAAAACAATTGTCAGAAATTAAAAACGACTTAATTAGCAACATTACCCATGAATTTAAAACCCCTCTGGCTACCATAAGTGTAGCTTTAGAAGGAATTCAGCGTTTTAACAGAGAGAATGATACTGAAAAAAGTAAAAAATATGTTCAAATGTCAAGACAAGAAGTTGAAAAGTTATCAATAATGGTAGAAAAGCTATTGGAAACAGCTACATTAGACAGTAACAATTTGCAGCTTAATCTTGAAGAAACCAATCTCGTTACTATTTTAGAAAAAGCATCAATCATTCCGGAGGATTTATTAAACGGGAAAGAAATTTCTTTTACTTCAAATGTTTCAGAATGTATAAAAAAAGTAGATCGCTTTCATTTTGAAAATGCCATTAATAACATAGTGGATAATGCTTTAAAATATGGTGGAGATATGATAGAGATATCTCTTCAGCAATCTAATTCTGAAATTCAAATCACTATAAAAGACAATGGAACATCGCTTACCAAAACACACGCCATCAAGATATTTGAAAAATTTTATCGTGTGCCAAAAGGAAATACTCACGATGTCAAAGGTTTTGGAATAGGTCTATATTACACCAAAAATATAATTGAAAAACATAAAGGAACTATTAAAGTTTTGATAAAAGACAATACATTTTTTATTATAACATTACCAAATGGATAATCAAATTTCCATACTATTAGCAGAAGATGAACCCTCATTAGGGCAAATTATAAAAGAAAGCCTCGAAACCCGGAATTTTAAAGTAACCCTTTGTGTTAATGGTGAAGAGGCTCTCAATCAATTTCAGATTATAAAACCTCAGATTTTGGTATTGGATGTTATGATGCCTAAAAAGGATGGTTTTACCTTAGCTAAAGAAATTAGATTGCAGGACACTACCGTTCCTATTATTTTTTTGACAGCGAAATCGCAAACACAAGATGTGGTAGAAGGGTTTTCTATAGGCGGTAATGACTATCTAAAAAAACCGTTTAGTATGGAAGAGCTTATCGTTCGAATTCATGCTTTGATCGATAGATCTTCTTTACAATTGAAAACCAAAATACTACCTATTGGAAAGTTCATTTTTAATTTTCCAAAACAAACTTTACTTTTTAATCCCGATGGTAATGGGGAAGATTCCAAACTAAAGATGTTAACACATCGGGAAGCACATTTACTTTTTCACCTTTACAACAATAAAAATGAAGTGTTGGATCGTTCCTTTATTTTAAAAAAACTATGGGGTAACGACGACTTTTTTAATGCCAGAAGTATGGATGTGTTCATTACAAAATTAAGAAAGAAACTTAGCTTAGATGAAAACATTCAAATTGTGAATGTAAGAGGTTACGGCTATAAACTTATTTGTTAAGCAGATGTATACTGGCAAGTTTTTGTACCTTGTAACGTTTTGATAAAAAATTTCCTTTTACTTATTATTCCTTGTCTTGTTTGGTCGCAAGAATTATCCTTTATAGAAAAAACGCCTTTAAATGCAGATATTTTTTTAGGCTTAGATACATTTAACAATACTTATTATATAAGGAATCAAGTATTATATAAAGAATCTGAAAGCAACCTATTTAATTTTAATGAGTTTCAATTAGGTAAAATAAATTCGGTAGATATTATTAATCCATTAAATGTAGTTGTTTTTTATGCCGATTTTAATACCGTGGTTTTTCTTGATAATAATTTAAATGAAATTGAACGTATTGATTTCAACAGGCTTTCAGAGTTTAAAAATATCAGTACTGCAACTTTAGCAGGAAATAATAACCTGTGGGTTTTTAATATAAACACCCAGCAATTAGAATTGTTTAATTATCGATCTTTAAGAGAATCGGTTGTGTCACAACCTTTTCCCGGAAAATTGTTGTCTCAGACAAGTAATTTTAATTATTGCTTTGTGCTTACCGAAAATAAACTGCGTAGTTTTAATATATACGGAAGTTTAATTTTTGAAAAAGACTCTAATGGCTTTGAAAAAATAGTCCAACAAAATGAAAATATCATTGCAATAAAAGAAAATAAACTATTTTTTATTTCTGAAAATTCCATTAATCCTAAAAAAATACCTCTTCCCGAAATAAACATAAAAGACTTGCAGCTTACGCAAGATTTCCTTTATATTTATGACGGAAATTATATACACACTTTTAATTTAACCAAACCAAATTAATACTCCCTATGCACGTTGCGATTGCAGGAAATATTGGCTCAGGAAAAACGACACTTACCCGATTATTGGCAAAACATTATAAATGGAAAGCCCAATATGAAGATGTGGAAGATAACCCATATCTGGACGATTTTTATAACAAAATGGAGCGTTGGTCTTTTAATCTTCAGGTGTATTTTTTAAACAGTCGATTCCGGCAAATTCTCGATATTAGAAAAAACAAAAGGACCATAATACAAGATCGAACCATTTATGAGGACGCTTTTATCTTCGCACCAAACCTTCATGCAATGGGATTAATGACAAATCGTGATTATGAAAATTATCGTTCCTTATTCGATTTAATGGAAAGTGTCACTGAGGCTCCAGACTTACTTATCTATTTACGAAGTTCTATCCCTAATTTGGTGGAACAAATACACAAGAGGGGTAGAGAGTACGAAAATTCTATAAGCATTGATTATTTAAGCCGTTTAAACGAACGATATGAAGCTTGGATACATAAATATGATAAAGGAAACATTATCGTTTTTGATGTGGATAAAATCAACTTTGTGGACAACCCCGAACATCTAGGAGAGGTTATTAACCGTATTGATGCCGAAATTCACGGGTTATTTAAGTAAATCATTATTAAAGTTATTTCTTTTATTATATAAAAAAACCATCCGTCTTACGCGAATGGTTTTTTATAATATAGGATAAAGTTAATTTTAGTTTTCTTTTTTTTCTTCAACTACTTTTTCAATCACTTTCTTGCTACCATCCTTTACATCAACATCTTCTAGATCGTTAATTTTTGTTTTTACTTCTTCAAGGGTACCTTCAAAAACTTGTTTGGTTGTTTCTGATTTACCATTTTTAGTGATTGTAGTTGTTACCGTAGCTTTAGCAGTCCCATCTTCATTTTCCTCAATCTCTATTTTAATTTCTTTTTTAATATAAATATCGTTTTTTCCTTCTTCAGAAAAGAACAATTCACGATCACCTTTTATTTCATGTTTATTTCCATCTTCATCAAACCATACTTCCATAGTATCCAAATGATCACCTCCAGTAGTAGCTGTATGTCCTCCTAATATAGGTGCTAAAACAAGGCCAATTAGACAAGTAAGTTTAATTAAAATATTCATAGAGGGTCCTGAAGTATCTTTAAAGGGATCACCAACAGTATCTCCGGTTATTGCGGCCTTATGAGCATCGGATCCTTTAAACGTCATTACACCATTTATCATTACACCAGCCTCAAACGATTTTTTAGCATTATCCCATGCACCTCCGGCGTTGTTTTGAAAGATAGCCCATAAAACACCACTTACCGTAACACCAGCCATATAACCTCCAAGCATTTCAGCTATATTCATTTTATCCATTCCAAAAATCATTGGTACAAATGTGATTACCAATGGAAAGCCAATAGTTAATATTCCTGGAAGTATCATTTCTTTTAATGATGCTTTTGTTGAAATAGCTACACATTTGTCGTATTCTGGTTTACCGGTACCTTCCATAATACCCGGAATTTCTCTAAACTGACGTCTTACTTCCTCAACCATTTGCATGGCTGCTTTTCCAACTGCATTCATAGCCAATGCTGAAAATACTACAGGTACCATAGCTCCTACAAATAACATAGCTAAAACGGGTGCTTTATAAATGTTAATTCCATCAATTCCAGTGAAAGTAACATAAGCAGCAAAAAGTGCTAATGCTGTTAATGCCGCTGAAGCGATAGCAAATCCTTTTCCCGTTGCAGCGGTTGTATTACCCACTGTATCTAAAATATCCGTACGTTCTCTTACAATTGGTTCTTGCTTGCTCATTTCGGCAATTCCACCGGCATTATCTGATATGGGCCCAAATGCATCGATGGCCAATTGCATGGCAGTTGTTGCCATCATAGCAGAAGCCGCAATCGCTACACCATAAAATCCTGCAAAAGCATAAGAGGCCCAAATAGCACCTGCAAATAATAAAACAGATGGGAAAGTAGAAATCATTCCTGTTGCCAATCCTGCAATTATATTTGTTCCGGCACCTGTACTTGATTGTTGAACAATATTTAAAATTGGTTTCTTGCCCAATCCTGTATAATACTCTGTAAAAAAAGAAATTCCCCCACCAACAACTAATCCAATAAGTGTTGCATAAAATACACGCATAGAAGATATTTCTTTTAAACCTTCTCCAAAAAAGTTCATTTTCATTGTATCCGGCAGCATCCAATTAACTAAAAAGAAACACGTTATTGCAACCAAACCTATAGAAACCCAGTTGCCAATATTTAAAGCTTTCATTACTTCAGGTTCTTTTGCATCGTTGCTTTTAATTTTAACAAGCATCGTTCCAATCAAAGAAATGATAATTCCTGCACCTGCGATCGACATAGGTAAAAGAATAGGGCCAATTCCTCCAAAACCATACTTTTCTATATCTATAGAACCTCCCATATCTCTAATTATATAGTTCCCCAATACCATCGCTGCTAATACTGTCGCTACATAGGATCCAAATAAATCGGCTCCCATTCCAGCAACATCCCCAACATTATCACCAACGTTATCTGCAATTGTAGCAGGGTTACGAGGGTCATCTTCAGGAATACCTGCTTCTAATTTACCTACCAGATCGGCACCGACATCTGCAGCTTTAGTATAAATTCCTCCACCAACACGAGCAAACAAGGCAATGGATTCAGACCCCAATGAGAATCCAGCTAAAGCCTCTAATACTATAGTCATATCACTAGTAGAAGTCCATTCACCGCCCATAAAGAAGTTATAGAAAAAGATGAAAAATGCAGTAAGTCCTAATACGGCTAAACCAGCAACTCCCAGTCCCATAACCGTACCCCCTCCAAATGATATTTTAAGAGCCTTTGGTAAACTTGTACGTGCTGCTTGCGTGGTTCTGACATTGGTTTTTGTGGCTATCTTCATACCCATATTCCCTGCTAATGCAGAGAAAAACGCACCAAAAATAAATGCAATTACAATTAACCAGTGTGTGGTTGGCACTACATATGAAACAGTTGCAAGAGCAATACTTACAAGTATCACAAAAATAGTCAGCAATTTATACTCTGCACTGAGGAAGGCCAAAGCTCCTTCGTAGATGTGATCTGCAATTTCTTTCATTTTACCATCTCCGGCATCTTGTTTCAATACCCAAGATTTCTTAATGAACATATAACTTAACCCTATAATCGCCAATGCAATTGGCATATAAATCATCATTGAATTCATATTTTCTTTATTAATTATTTTGCTGGGCAAAAGTAGTAAAATTGATTGGGATACGAAATAGAAAAATGAAGGGAAAATAAAAAATAGCATGTAATACTAACAAAAATATTTATTAGTATTAAATGTGAGATCCTTGTAACCAGAAAATAGTAATAGTATTAATTTATAACCTTAAAAACTTCATAAACTCAACATTGGAATAATAAAGTTTTAAAACATCACCGGAAACTTCAAAATCACTTTCTATATGTTGTGTTTGAGGATTATAATTTAGGTGTAGGTTCTCTATAAACAACCATCCCCAATCAGATTCACCTATCTCTGTAAGATAGTAGCTTAAAAGAATTAAGACAGTTTCAGAATTATTTAATATAAAAGTCCCAAAAAAACCGATCCTGCCAGTATTTCCGGTATAACTAAAATCTTCTTTAAAATGTATAGTTATTGGGCCACTGTTTTCAACATCATCTTCGTTAACAGTGGTGCCGTCTAATTCATTGACAAAGGAAACGAGGATCCATTCATCAAGTAATAAATTCTCTATTTGTGACCTTTCATCATCTTTATTGCAGCTCAATAAAATAACGATTGAAAAAACTATGTATAGAATCTTTTTCATAATTGTTATTTAGACCAACATGCTTAGTGTTTTACGGCCTCTTAAACTTCATAAATTCATTATCAGAATAATAGATCTTTAATGTGTTATTAGAAACTTCAAAATTAATTTCTATATGTTGTGTTTGAGGATTATAATTTAAACGCAAACTATCTATATACATAAGCCCCCATTCTGTTTCACCTGCCTCTGAAATAAAGCTGCTTAAAAAGATTAAGACAGTTTTTTCAGAACTGTTCAAGGTATAATCTCCAAAAAATTCATTCCTGCCAGTATTTCCGGTATAACTAAAATCTTCTTTAAAATGTATAGTTATTGGGCCACTGTTTTCAACATCATTTTCGTTAACAGTGGTGCCGTCTAATTCATTGACAAATGAAACTAGTTTCCATTCGCCTATCAATAAATTTTCTATTGCTGTTCTGTCGTCATCTTTATTGCACCCCAATAAAATAACGATTGAAAAAACTATAAATAAAATATTTCTCATAAATATCATGGCTTTATTACCTTTATATTTTGCTTGCTTTTTACCACCCAATGTACTTATCTATTTTTTATAACCTTAAAAACCTCATAAACTCAACATTGGAATAATAAAGTTTTAAAACATCACCGGAAACTTCAAAATCACTTTCTATATGCTGTGTTTGAGAATTATAATTTAATTGTAACTTCTCTAAAAACAACCATCCCCAATCAGATTCACCTACCTCTGTATTAGAACCAAATGTTAAAAATATCAAAACTGTTTCTGAATTATTCAATGTGTATGTGCCAAATAAGTCATTTGTGGTTGTATTCCCATCAATACTATAATCTTCCTTAAAGTTAATAATAATTGAACGACTAAAGTTAATAATAAAGTCAAAATCCTCTTCATTAATTGATGTGCCGTCCAATTCATTTACAAATGAAACTAGTTTCCATTCACCTATCAATAAATTTTCTATTGCTGTTCTTTCTTCGTTTTTATTGCACCCCAACAAAATAACAATTGAAAAAACTATACATAAAATATTTCTCATAAATATCATGGCTTTATTACCTTTATATTTTGCTTGCTTTTTACCACCCAATGTATTTATCTATTTTTTATAACCTTAAAAACCTCATAAACTCAACATTGGAATAATAAAGTTTTAAAACATCACCGGAAACTTCAAAATTACTTTCTATTTGTTGAGTTAGAGGATTATAATTTAAAAGCAAGTTATCAAAAAACAACTTACCAAATTCGGTTTCACCAACTTCTGTTTGGCCTCCTGGTCCCTTAAATATTATAACGGTTTCCGAATTATTAAACGTGTAATTACCGCTAAATGAATTTCTACTTGTAACACCATCATATCTGAAATTTTCTTTAAAGTTTATTATAATAGAAACCTGTGTATTATCAATTGGATCAAAATATTCCGGATTATCTGCATTTATTGATGTTCCATTTTGTTCATTTACAAACGAAACCAGTTTCCATTCACCTATCAATAAATTTTCTATTTGCGATTTTTCTTCGTCTTTATTACACCCCAACAAAATAACAATTGAAAAAACTATAAATAATACACTTTTCATGACTTTATATTTTAATGATCAATAATTAATTGTGATGTTACTATCTCATTACCATCGTAAATATGTAAAAAATAATTACCCTCTGGTATGTTTAATGTGCCAACTGTTTTTTCCACAATACCAGATTCACCTTAATATATAATATTTGAAAATATATCATAAATATAATATATTCCTTCCGGATGGTTGCTAAAATCTAATGTAAAACTTTCATTTGCTGAGTTAGGAATTGGATCTGGTGCTACTGGAGCACCTCCTCCGCCACTTCCGTGTACAACACTTAAAAGTGCAACCCCACCAACTCCACATTTATTAACTCCCATTAATTGTACATAACCACTATTTTTTTTATAAATTATTTTGCTGGGAAAAAGTAGTAAAATTGATTGGGATTCGAAATAGTAATTTTCGTTAAATTAAAATGAAAAACCAAAGGTTCCGGTTATCCCAAACTTACGGGCATCTGGATTATCTAAGTAATTTCCTCGGAAGTTGAAATCTATTCTAAAAATCTTAAAAATATTTCCTATTCCTATACTCCACTCCCAGTAGATATCTTCAGGACCTTGATAAAATATTGGCAACCCATTAATGTCGGCATTTAGAGAATTATTTTCATCTGATAATTCTCCATATACCGCTCTAAATCCAATTACCTCTCTTAAGCTAAGTTTACGAAGCAAAGGAATGCGACCAAAAAGTCTTCCCCCAAAATCATGTTGCATATGAAATGAAGCATATGTATCACTAACAAATTCATAATAATCTAATTGATTAAAAGAATTATATACGCTAAATAAAGTTTGATTTCCAGGAATGGGACTTAACAAGGCTAAAGGAACCTTTCCAAATATTTTACCCACTTCAATAGTTGTATACATTCTACCAAATCCTCCGATATTCCAAGGTTGGGTGTATAAAGCTTGTAGTTTTTGATAGTTGAAATCGCCACCTAAAAAGTCTTTTATCCCTTTGGTATAACCCAAGAAAAAGGTTGGAAAATTTCCTTCATTGACTACCGATCGTTCCACTCCAAATTTTATTGTTTTTCTCATTGGTGTAAAATTGATACTTAATTCTACTTCAGGTTGTTTTATTTCAGATTGAACAATTCCATTCTCATCAAAGTAATTTAAACTAAAAGTATCGGTTGCAGATCTCAATGTACGGTAGGAACCGGTTACCCTAAAAATAAAATTTTTGGCAGGTTCTATCTGAAACCCAGTTGTTGAAAGATTAATACGAGTAAGTTTATCGTTCGAGCCTACTGATAAAAGTGCTGAAGATGCCCTATTTCTTCCCAGAACATCTTTACTATTAGTCAAACTAGCTCCGGTTTGTTCAGTATCTCTTCGATTCCCTCCAAAAATAATTAAGCGAGATCTTTTATTTATCAACCACTTGCCGGAAATTCCATATTTAACACGCTGGTCTTTAAAACCATAGGCTACAAACCCTTCAGCACGCCACATATCATTCTGACTGAAATACGTACGCCCTCCGGTTCTAATTCGCAATCCCTCTGCCTCATTGTAACCAAAAGTTGAGAATACTGGACCATAGTCGAAATTATTCAATTCATAATATCCACTGGCAAGCATGGCACCAATATTATACAAAGATTTAAAACGCCGAACGGTCTTTAATGTGTCTAGCATTTTATAAACTCCCTTTTCATCTTTACTTAGTTCTTCCATTCGTCTGGTATCCCAAAAACTATCGGGGCGATTATAAATTTCATATTGATATGAATCTATATCTTCCTTATAAAACTTTTTCTCTTTCTGAATATCAAATTCGTAATTATCGTATAAAGTGGTTCGCTTACCGTAAATACCCCTTGCTCCCTCTTTTTTCCTAAGACTGAAATCACTTAAAAAATAATCTCGGGTAATTAAAAAAATAGAATCATTCAGCACTTCAAATTCTTGTTCAATATAAACCTCCCGTACCCAGTTCAGGTTAGCACTTTTAGAGGTCTGAAGATTTATTTCCTTAATCGCCCAAGTAGTATCATTGACCCAAAAATCGCCTTTAAAAGTGAGTTCGTTTTTTCGACGTGGGTAATAGATAATATTATAACACCATTTTTTACCGATGAAAGCACTGTCCAGCAATACATAATTGTAGACATCGATTCCTGTTTTAGATAAAGGGCTGGTAAATGCCTTATCAAAAAACTTTATGTAATTATCATATACATCATATTCACTATAAAGTTCCTTTACAAAGGCTATAAGAGATTGGTTATTATCATAACCCGAGTTTTTATTTCCTTCAAGTATTTCTTTTTCTACTTTTAATAAATTATCACCGTATACTTTTGAAAAAGCTTCATTTATAAAAATAGGAAGATAGGTGTTTCCAGTAATCCTGGAAGTGTCAACTTGATCAAAAACGAATTCCATTCCTTTAAAAAGACGACTTTTAATGAGGGCACTATCTATAGTGTTAAGATCAAATTCAAGTTTTTCATATTTATCATACTTGTACTGTTTAAATTTTTTAATTCCGTTTTCACGACGATTTTTCCATATTTTTTTTAATATCTCTATGGCCGGATTGTCCTTTTTAGATTGTTTTCCACTAAAAACCACTACCTCATCTAATGCAGAAGCTACCTCTTCGAGAACTATATCCATATTATAGGTAGTACGTTGTGTAAGTTCGATTTCAATATTTGAAAAACCTATAAAGGAAAAAACTACAACTTGGTAAGATTTGTCACTTTCAAGATAGAAACGCCCTTCTTCATTCGAAATAGTTCCTTCATAGGAATCCTTAAAAATAACATTAGCATAGGCTATAGGCTCCCCCGAAACATCTTTAATTACACCACTTACTTTGGTTTGTGAAATTACCAGAGAGGAGATAAAAGTGAAAATAAAAAACAAAATATGCTTCATAGGCAAGTAATATGCTTCATAAAGATTTGGGATTAATATTAATAAAAGATTAAACCGAATTATTTATATAACACTTTTTTAACCGCTTTTATTACATCTTCACTATTAGGCAGCCATTCTTCTAAAAGTACAGGTGAAAAAGGTGCAGGTGTATCTGCGGTATTTATCTTTACAATTGGTGCATCCAGATAATCGAAAGCTTGATCCTGTACCATATAGGTAATCTCGGTTGCTACATTTCCAAATGGCCAGGCTTCTTCTAAGATTACTAAACGATTTGTTTTCTTAACGGAATCTAAAATAGTTTTGTGATCCATAGGACGTACAGTACGCAAATCTATAATTTCACAATCAATACCCTCTACAGCAAGGGTATCAGCTGCTTTGTAAGCTTCTTTAATGATTTTCCCAAAAGATACAATCGTTACATCTTTTCCTTTTCGTTTAATTTCGGCAACTCCTAAAGGTATGAGATATTCACCTTCAGGAACTTCACCCTTATCACCATACATTTGTTCGCTCTCCATAAAAATTACAGGATCGTCATCTCGAATAGCGCTCTTTAAAAGTCCCTTAGCATCCTTAGGGTTACTTGGCACAACCACTTTAAGGCCAGGGCAATTTGCAAACCAACTTTCAAAAGCTTGTGAATGAGTTGCGCCTAATTGACCTGCCGATCCAGTTGGTCCACGAAAAACTATAGGAATATTAAATTGTCCGCCGCTCATTTGTCTAAGTTTTGAAGCATTGTTTATAATTTGATCTATTCCAACCAAACAAAAATTAAAGGTCATAAATTCAATTATAGGACGGTTCCCATTCATTGCTGATCCAATACCGATACCGGAAAAACCAGTCTCTGAAATTGGTGTATCAATCACACGTTCAGCACCAAATTCTTCTAACATCCCTTTACTGGCTTTGTATGCACCATTGTATTCAGCAACTTCCTCACCCATTAAAAAGATAGTATCGTCACGGCGCATTTCTTCACTCATCGCCTCACAAATTGCTTCTCTAAACTGAATCGTCTTCATATCTGTTTCTCAATTTTTTTACTGAAATAATTGCTTAAAATCTACCTTTTTGACAAGCAGGAACAAAAATACTATTATTTATATGTGGCTTGCTATTTTTTTTTAAAGATTTAATGAATTTTATTATGCGTGCATAGTATAAATTCTGAAATATATCCGTACCTTCGTAGCCCGAAAAACAGATCAAAAAAAACATCAATAATGAAAATATTAGTGTGTATAAGTCACGTTCCTGACACTACTTCTAAAATTAATTTTACTGATAACGATACTAAATTCGATACTAATGGTGTACAATTTGTTATTAATCCTAACGATGAATTTGGATTAACACGTGCCATGTGGTTTAAAGAAAAACAAGGAGCTTCTCTACATGTTGTAAATGTGGGTGGCATAGAAACTGAGTCCACACTTCGCAAAGCCCTGGCAATTGGTGCAGATGAAGCTATACGAGTCAACTCAGTTGCTATCGATGGATATTTTGTTGCAAAACAATTGGCCAATGTGGTAAAGGAAGGCAGCTATGATTTAATAATTTGTGGGCGTGAATCAATCGATTTTAACGGAGAAATGGTACCCGGAATGCTAGCTAAACTTACAGGATCAAGTTTTGTAAACAACTGCATAGGATTAGAAATTGATGGTGGTAAAGTAACTGCTATTCGTGAAATTGATGGTGGTAAAGAAATTCTAAAAGCCAATTTACCACTTGTAATTGGAGGTCAAAAAGGCTTGGTACAAGAAAGTGATCTTCGTATCCCAAATATGCGCGGAATTATGCAATCCCGATCAAAACCATTCCATGTCAAAGAACCTGTTGAAACAAGTGCTAAAACTCAAATCGTTGGTTTTGAAAAACCCGCAGCTAGAGAAGCTGTTAAATTAGTTGACAATGTTGAAGATTTAATCGGTTTATTACACAATGAAGCAAAAGTGATTTAGTCCTCAAACGAACCATTCTGATTTTGTTCTGGAATCATTTGAAACTAAAAAAACAATTCCTGATTCAAGTTCAGGATAAATTTTAAACAAAATTTTTATGTCAGTATTAGTATATACAGAATCTGAACAAGGAACATTTAAAAAAATCGCTTTCGAAGCTGTATCCTATGCAAAAGGAATCGCCGATATGTTTAGTACAACTGTTACAGCAGTTACAATAAATGCAGGTGATGTAGTTGAATTAGGAAAATACGGAGCTACTAAAATAGTACAAGTTTCCAACGAAAAACTAGAAAACTTTAATGCCCAAGCTTATGCTTCTATAATTGCCCAGACGGCAAAAAAAGAAGACGTACAAGTAATCGTAATATCTTCTAGTGCTAATTGTAAATTTATGGCACCTCTTTTGGCTATAGATTTGGAGGCCGGTTTCGTTCCTAATGTAACCCAACTTCCTGTGAGTACTTCTCCATTTAAAGTAAAATCGAATGTATATTCCAACAAAGCTTTTGCTTTTACAGAATATATGACCCATACTAAAATAATTGGATTAGCAAAAAACACATTCGGTTTAAAAGAGAATGAAACTTCTGTGAATACTGAAGAATTCTTACCCGAATTAATTGATGAAGTTTTTAATACTGAAGTGGTTTCTGTAGAAAAAACGACAGATAAAGTAACTATCGCAGACGCTGAGATAGTAGTATCAGGAGGTCGAGGGCTAAAAGGCCCGGAAAATTGGGGAATGATTGAAGAACTTGCTGAAACTCTTGGCGCAGCAATTGCCTGCTCAAAACCTGTTAGTGATATGGGTTGGAGACCACATAGTGAACATGTGGGACAAACGGGAAAACCCGTATCCAGTAATCTATATATAGCCATTGGTATTTCGGGAGCAATTCAACACCTGGCTGGAGTTAATGCTTCAAAAGTAAAAGTAGTTATCAATAGTGACCCTGAAGCTCCTTTCTTTAAAGCAGCCGATTATGGTATTGTAGGAGATGCTTTTGAAATTGTTCCTAAACTCATTGAAAAATTAAAGGAGTTTAAAGCACAAAACGCATAATTTTTTATTAATTTGTGCCTTAATAAAAAAGCTGTTCAATTATATAACAATCCTTATTATTAAAAATCTTTTTTGTTTTATAATTATTAAATCCTTCAGCCCTTGAATACCTTAAGATGAGTTTAATAAGACTTAGTATCAAAGGAATTTCATATAGCCAAACTCAAAATGGTGCCTATGCATTAATTTTGAGTGAAGTAGGTGGAGATCGTAAATTACCCATTGTTATTGGTGCTTTTGAAGCCCAATCTATTGCTATTGCTCTTGAAAAAGAGATTAAGCCACCCCGTCCTCTTACCCATGATCTTTTTAAAAATTTTTCAGATCGTTTTGGAATTGTAATAAAGCAAGTTATTATTCATAAGCTTGTGGATGGAGTATTTTATTCAAGCATTATTTGTGAAAGGGATAAAATTGAAGAAATAATCGATTCCAGAACCAGTGATGCCATTGCTTTAGCATTACGATTTAAAGCACCAATATTCACTTATAAAAATATTCTTGACAAAGCAGGCATATATCTTAAGAACAAACCTAAGGAAAAAGATATATCAAAAAAAGCTGATGCTGTGATAGAAGATTTAATTACAGGAGATGATAAAGAATCAGTTAAACCATTAAGTGAAGATTACAGAAATCAAACCATTAAGGAACTCAATAAAATGCTTGATGAAGCGGTAACAGAAGAAGATTATGAAAAAGCTGCTAGTATTCGAGATGAAATTTCTAAAAGAGGAAAATAATATATGAGGAACTTTTTACTAATTGCAATGGTACTCTTTTTCCAAGGATTATCGTTTGGACAAAGTATTGAAAAAGAGTGGCAATTTTCAGGTGTAGAAAACGACCAAGGCGAATCACTTCTTAACATCAACCCCGAAAAAGATTTTTTAACACTTTCTGAAGGTACATTTTACTATCAACTGGAAACAAAGGATAATTTAGTTGCTTCCGGGGATTATATTTTTCAGAATAAATTATTGGTATTCTACTATGATCAACCAAATGATACTATTCGAAGATATAAAATTAAAGAACTAACAGATTCTACTCTTGTTTTTACTGAAAAAGGTGTCCACTACAAATTCAAAATAATTCCAAAAACTAATGAAGTAATTTCAACTTTAAAGGAGGATTCATCTGTTATTGTTCCTAGTCAGGGCTTCACTACGAATAGCCTTTGGAGGGGTATTTTAGGAATGTTTTCATTAATATTTATTGCCTTTCTTTTTAGTAATAATAGAAAAGCCATTAACTGGAAAACTACGGGTATTGGATTAACATTTCAATTAGTAATAGCCGTGGGTGTATTAAAAGTTTCTTTTATACAAAAGGGTTTTGAAGCAGTAGGACAAATATTTATTAATGTCTTGGATTTTACAAGATCTGGAAGTGAATTTCTTTTTAATGACCTTATGGATATCACATCCTTTGGCTTCATCTTTGCTTTTCAAGTGTTACCAACTATTGTATTCTTTTCGGCTTTAACATCGGTATTATTTTACACAGGTATTATACAAAAAGTAGTAAAAGTTTTTGGTTTGTTATTATCCAAACTTTTAAAGATATCGGGTGCAGAAAGTTTAAGTGTTGCCGGAAATATCTTTCTGGGACAAACCGAAGCTCCTCTTTTAATAAAAGAGTATTTAGAAAAAATGAACAAATCTGAAATGCTTTTAGTAATGATTGGAGGAATGGCAACAGTTGCCGGTGCTGTTTTAGCGGCATATATTGGTTTCTTGGGAGGTGACGATCCTGTGTTGCGCTTACAATTCGCTAAACATTTATTAGCGGCTTCGGTCATGGCAGCTCCGGGAGCTATTGTAATTTCAAAAATACTATACCCCCAAACTGAAAAAGTAAACACAGATATAAATGTTTCTTCAGAAAAAATAGGCACTAACATTTTAGATGCAATTTCCAACGGAACTACCCAAGGTTTGAAATTAGCAGTGAATGTGGGTGCGATGTTGTTGGTATTTATAGCTTTTATCGCAATGATAAATGGTATTTTAAGCTGGGTTGGTGGATTAACAGCGGTAAATGAATGGATGGCTACCAATACCCCTTATCCATCACTTTCTCTAGAGGCAATTTTAGGATCTGTATTTGCTCCTTTAATGTGGCTTATTGGAGTTGCTAAAGAAGATATGATGATGATGGGACAGCTTTTAGGTATTAAACTTGTAGCCAGTGAATTTGTAGGTTATATTCAATTGGCAGACTTAAAAAATATATCGAATATTACACATTTAGGATATGAAAAGTCCATAATCATGGCAACTTATATGCTTTGTGGTTTTGCCAATTTTGCTTCAATAGGAATCCAAATTGGGGGTATCGGTTCCCTGGCTCCCGGACAACGAAAAACCTTATCTAAATTTGGAATGAGAGCATTACTGGGTGGAACTATAGCATCCTTAATTTCTGCTGCCATTGCAGGGATGATTATCGGTTAATAACTATTGACAATTTTGGTGTCTGAATTTTTAATACCAAAACACTTTTTTTTACATTAGAAACCTGAATTCGAGTAGAAATATATGAAGCAATACCACGATTTAATAAAGCATGTTCTCAAAAATGGAATAGATAAACAAGACCGTACAGGCACTGGAACAAAGAGTGTTTTTGGGTACCAAATGCGTTTTGATTTAAGTGAGGGTTTCCCAATGGTCACTACCAAAAAATTGCATTTAAAATCGATTGTCTATGAACTCCTTTGGTTTTTAAATGGGGATACCAATATAAAATATCTTCAAGAAAATGGGGTGCGTATTTGGAACGATTGGGCAGATGAAAACGGAGATTTAGGTCCGGTATATGGCCATCAATGGCGTAACTGGAATAATGAAGATATCGATCAGATTTCAGAAATCATACACACCTTAAAAACAAATCCCGATAGTCGTCGTATGCTGGTTAGTGCTTGGAATCCAAGTGTTTTACCAAACACGAGTATTTCCTTTAGTGAAAATGTTGCGAATGGAAAAGCAGCACTTCCACCTTGTCATGCATTTTTTCAGTTTTATGTAGGTGAAGGTAAATTATCCTGTCAGTTGTACCAACGAAGTGCCGATATTTTTTTAGGGGTTCCTTTTAATATTGCTTCATATGCTTTATTTACAATGATGATGGCTCAGGTATGTGGATATCTGCCAGGGGAATTTATACACACTTTTGGAGACGCTCATATTTACAGTAATCATAAAGAACAAATCGATTTACAATTATCGCGTATCCCTAACACATTGCCAAAATTATTGATTAATCCAGAGGTCAAAGATATCTTTAAATTTACTTTTGAAGACTTTACATTAATTGATTATAATCCACATCCCCATATTAAGGGAGCAGTTGCTGTATAATATTATTTAGGTTGGTATAAATAGTTAAAATTAGGTATATTTACTAGTGGTCTTAAATCCTAATCTATGTTTTCCAAAAACAAGAATCAAGATAGTTTGGATGCCGAAAAACGGGAGCTATATCATTATGCCCTAAACCGTATCAAACAAAAAAAACGCTTGATGCAACATTTCATCGTTTTTTTAGTAGGGTCTGTTTTGTTAATTATAATTGATCCTGTTTTAGGAATTGGAAAAGATTTTTTTATAAAAAATTGGTTTGTTTGGGCAATATTTCTTTGGGCATTTCTTTTATTGGTTCATGTTTTAAATGTTTTTTTTATGAATAGATTTATGGGCAAAGAATGGGAAGACAAACAATTGGAAAAACTAAAATTCAAACAAGAAAAACGCATCTTTAAGTTACAAAAAAAAGTTGAAAATGAATTACAGCTTTCGGAAGTAAAAAAAAACAAAGTAATCAATCCAATACTTCCGGAAGACCAATGATTACTTTAATTGTTGCTGTTGGGAAAAACAACGAATTAGGCAAAGAAAATGATTTAGTTTGGCATTTACCCAACGATTTTAAGCGATTTAAAAAACTTACCACCGGACATCATATTATTATGGGAAGAAAGACTTTTGAATCATTTCCAAAACCCCTACCCAATCGAGTTCACGTTGTAATTACAAGAAACGAAAAATATAAGAGAGAAGGAACCATAATTGTACATAGTATGAAAGAAGCATTGCAAATAGCTAAGAATGACACTCAACCCTTTATTATAGGTGGAGGTGAGATTTATAGTTTAGGTATTCCCATTGCTGATAAAATAGAACTCACACGGGTTCACGGTTCCTTTGATGCAGATACATTCTTTCCCGAAATACAAATAAATGAATGGGAGCTAATTAAGGAGGAGCATCATGACATAGACGAACATCATAAATACGCATATACATATTTAACATACCTTAGAAAAAATATTAACTAAGGATAAGTAAGAATGAACTCTATCCTTAAAAAAATAGCATTAAAACAAAATCTGAAACTTGAAAATGCCAAATCCCTACAGGGTGGTGATATTAATGAGGTATTTTTATTGGAATGTGGTTCTGAAAAATATGTAATAAAAATTAATGAAGCTTCCAAATATCCAAATATGTTTGAAGCTGAAGCTTTAGGATTAAAACTTTTGCAAGTAACAAATAGCTTTAAAATTCCAAAAATTATTGCTGCTGGTGTCGAAGGAAAAACTTCCTATCTACTATTGGAATATATTTCAACTGGATCGACTTATCAAGTATTTTGGAAAGACTTTGCTTATTGTCTTGTGAAGTTACATCAAACAACTCAAAATAATTTTGGCTTAAAACATAACAATTATATTGGCAGCCTTCAGCAAATTAATAATATTGAATCCTCAGCTTCAGATTTTTATATAAACCAAAGGCTAATTCCACAATTTAAAATTGCTGATGAGCTTGATTTCAAATTTTCTTCCCTCGAAAGGTTTTTCAAGAACATTTCTGAAGAGATCCCAGATGAAGCTCCCTCTCTTATTCATGGTGATTTATGGAATGGCAACTATATGGTTTCTAATAAAGGTGAACCAACGCTAATTGATCCCGCGGTAGCTTATGCCCCACGTGAAATGGATATTGCTATGATGCATTTATTTGGTGGATTTCCTCAAGATGTTTATTCTATATATAATGAACAGTTTCCGTTGATTGAAAATTGGAAAGATCGTATCTCTCTATGGCAATTATACTATCTTTTAGTACATCTAAATTTATTTGGAAGCAGTTACCTATCACAAGTAAAGGGTATTATTAAACAGTATTCATAGAAATATTATATTTTTGTTTCACTAAATAACAAAGTTATGAAAGCATACCTTTTTCCTGGACAAGGAGCACAGTTTAGTGGTATGGGGAAGGATTTATACGAAGCTTCTCCTATGGCAAAAGATTTATTTAATCAAGCTAATGATGTGGTGGGCTTCAAAATAACAAAAATTATGTTTGAAGGTACAGCAGATGAATTAAAAGAAACCAAAGTTACTCAACCGGCAATTTTTTTACATGCTACAATTTTAGCTAAAGTTATGGGTGATGCTTTTCACCCTGATATGGTTGCCGGCCATTCACTCGGTGAAATTTCAGCATTGGTTGCCAATCGTACTATTGCTTTCAGTGATGGTTTACTATTGGTCTCAAAACGAGCTCAGGCCATGCAAAAAGCATGTGAAGCTCAACCATCGACTATGGCTGCTGTTTTAGGATTGGATGATGATATCGTAGAATCTATTTGTACAGCTACCCCTGGTATTGTTGTACCTGCAAATTATAATTGTCCCGGGCAGTTGGTTATTTCGGGTGAAGTTGATGCCGTAGGAAAAGCTTGTGAAGCGATGAAAGAAGCAGGCGCTCGTCGGGCTTTAATACTACCGGTTGGTGGTGCTTTCCATAGTCCACTTATGGAACCTGCCAGGGAGGAATTAGCTGCTGCAATTGAAGACACACAATTCACAGAACCTGCTTGTCCTATATATCAGAATGTGACCACGATTGGTGTGACAGATCCTTCTGAAATAAAGAAAAACCTCGTTTCTCAATTAACGGCTCCTGTTAAATGGGCTCAAAGTATGCAAAACATGATAACCGATGGTGCTACAAAATTTATTGAAGTGGGGCCTGGTAATGTGCTTCAGGGGTTAATACGTAAAATTGACAGAAGTGTAGAAACCGAAAAAGGAGAGATATAAAGAATAACAAATTTACTCCTTATAAACCTTACCCTCCTTCATTACAAAAACAACATTCTCCATAGTATTGATATTTTGGGAGGGGTCATCATTTACCGCAATAATATCGGCTAAGAAACCGGGTAGTAATTGGCCTATTTCATTTTCCATCTGCAATATTTTTGCATTTGTAATGGTGGCAGATTGTATTGTTTCTAAGGCTGGCATTCCAGCTTCTACCATATACCCAAATTCTTTTCCATTTTCTCCATGAGGAAAAACTCCAGCATCCGTACCAAATGCTATATTGACACCTTTTTTATAAGCTAAGGCAAACATTTCCTGAATTTTGGGGCCAATTTCCAAGGCCTTAGGAACGATGATCGCAGGATAGTAATTAGGAATTTTAGCTTTTTCGGACACATATTTGCCAGCAGTTATAGTTGGGACAAGATAGGTATCATATTGTTTCATTAATTCCATAGTAGCCTCACTCATTAATGTACCGTGTTCTATAGTTTTAACTCCGGCTCTTATAGCTCGTCTTATTCCTTCATCACCATGGGCATGAGCTGCTACAAACATGCCATAGTCTTTGGCGGTAATAACAATGGCTTTAATTTCTTCTTCGGTAAATTGGGGGTTTTTCCCACTTTTAGCTAAACTTAAAACCCCTCCAGTAGCTGTTATTTTTATCCAATCGGCACCATTTTTATAACGCTGGCGTACCGCTTTGCGAGCATCATCCACACTGTTTACAACACCTTCCTTAGGTCCGGGATCACCCATTAATTCTTTTCTTCTACCATTTGTAGGGTCTGCATGACCTCCGGTTGTACCCAGGGATTTTTCAGCAGTAAAAATACGAGGCCCAATTACCTTCCCATTTTTAATAGCGTTTCTAAGGGATACATTGACACCCCTTCCACCTAAATCTCTGACGGTAGTAAATCCGGCAAGTAAAGTGCGATTTGCTATTTCGGATGCATTAAAAGCAATATCTGCATCGTTTAATGTAAAAACCTCAAGGTATTTGTTGGGGCTAGTTTCTGATTCAATATGAACATGAAGATCTATTAATCCCGGAAGTACAGTTTTATTTTTTAAATCGATTACTATATCATCTTTATGTTTTGGAACTGAAAATCCATCCTCAATATTTTTAATTATAATACCGGAAACAATGATCGTTTTATTGACTAGCACTTTCCCTTTTTTTGTATCGATAATTTTTCCGCAATGAAGATAAATATCCTGAGCATTACTTCCGATGAAAGTAAATAATAGTATAATAAAAAGTATTTGTTTCATAGTGTTATAAATTTCTTATTTTTTGTTCCCATTTCCAAGCAGAAGATAAAGCTTCTTCCATAGTTCTTTCAGATTTCCAACCGAGTATTTCATTTGCCTTTTGAATGTCTGCGTATACAGCCACCACATCGCCTGATCGTCGATCTACTATTTTATAATTTAGTTTTTGATCTGTAACTTTTTCAAAGGCATTCACTATCTCCAAAACCGAACATCCTCTACCCGTTCCCACATTGAAAATTTCTAAAGGGATATTCATTTTATTTATAAGTAAACGCTGTAATGCTACTACATGTGCTTTTGCCAAATCCACCACATGTATATAATCACGAATACAAGTGCCATCGGGTGTTGGGTAATCATTTCCAAAAATAGAAAGATAATCCCTTAAACCTACAGCAGTTTGTGTAATAAAAGGAACAAGATTTTGGGGAACACCTATTGGTAACTCACCTATTTCGGCGGAAGAATGCGCTCCAATAGGATTAAAATATCGTAATGAAATGGATTTCAATTCAGAAACAGAACACATATCTGAAATTATTTCTTCACTTATTTGTTTTGTATTTCCATAGGGAGAAATTGCTTTTTTCACTGGAGCATCTTCAGTAATAGGTAAAGAATCAGGTTCGCCATAAACTGTGCAAGATGAACTAAAAATTAAATTATTAATCCTATGTTTCTTACATTCTTTAAGTAAATAAATAAGGGTGTTTAAATTATTTTCATAATACAACAGGGGGTTTTCAATACTTTCTCCTACAGATTTACTAGCTGCAAAATGAATAATCCCTTCTATGTCATTATGTTGATCGAAAAATTGTTCAACATCTTTTTTAAATCGCAAATCTAACTTTACAAAAACAGGAGATGATTTTGTAATATTAGTAATCCCTTCTATTACATCTAAGGAGGAATTTGAAAGATTATCAATAATAATGACTTCAAATCCTGTATTTTGAAGTTCAACAACGGTATGAGAACCAATATATCCTAATCCTCCTGTAACAAGTATTTTTTGCATTATCGGGTAACGAAGTTTATGACTGAATTTGTAATATAATCGATTTGTTCATCATCTAATTCTGTATGCATAGGAAGTGAAATCACTTGCGTAACCAATTGATTAGTGACTTTAAAATCGGATTCTAGATAGCGATCATCTCGATAAGCCTTTTGAAGGTGTAATGGGATGGGATAATATATTCCGCAAGGAATATCTTGGTCATTTAAATGTTTAGCTAAAGCATCTCTATCTAAATTTAAAACTCTGAGAGTATATTGGTGATACACATGACAATTACAATTTTCAAAACTATATTTTTCAGAATCACAAAAACAAATTGGGGTTATGATATTCTCTTCTCCTGAAAAAGCCAATGAATATTTTCTAGCAACATTACGCCTTGCATTGTTATATTCGTCTAAATGTGGCAGTTTTGCACGTAAAATCGTTGCCTGGATAGAATCTAAACGAGAATTTACTCCCACTACATCATGGTGATAACGTACATACATCCCATGATTTACAATTCCACGAATACTATATGCCAAATCATCATCGTTTGTGAAAATTGCTCCTCCATCACCATAACACCCCAAATTCTTTGAAGGAAAGAATGAAGTTGTACCTACATGACCAATCCCCCCTGTTTTCTTTTTGGTTCCGTCTTTTGAAACATAGGCACCCCCTATACCTTGTGCATTGTCCTCTATTACAAACAGATTATGAGCAGTTGCAATTTCCATGATTTCATCCATGTTGGCTGCTAAACCGAATAAGTGTACGGGAACAATTGCCTTTGTTTTTGAAGTAACAGCTCTTTTTATAGCATCTACATCTATATTAAAAGTTACAGGGTCTACATCAACTAATACCGGTGTTAATCCTAGTAAAGCAATGACTTCTACGGTAGCTGCAAAAGTAAAATCGGGTGTAATTACCTCATCTCCGGGCTTTAATCCTAAGCCCATCATAGCAATTTGCAAAGCATCTGTACCATTGGCACAAGGTATTACATGTTTAATGCCCAGATAATCTTCTAATTCCTTTTGAAATTGATGAACTTCAGGACCATTAATGAATGCAGTAGATTCTATTACATCAAGCACCGATTTATCAACTCTCTCTTTAATATGTCTATATTGACCTTTAAGGTCTACCATTTGTATTTTATTCATAAAATTTTAAAAAGAATAAGTTCAAAATTACAAAAATTGAAAACGTCTAACAATGTAATTCAGTTAAGAAGTGTAATTTAGCAAGATAGTTTTAATCAATGGGTTTTTTATACAATTTATTAATTCTAATCAGTTCAGTTTTTGTTTGGTTTTTACAGTTTTTTAGTAAAAAAATGAAGCTGTTTGTACAAGGAAGAAAAACGGTTTTTGAAACACTACGTTCAGCTATTAAAAAAGAAGATAAAACCATCTGGTTTCATTGTTCATCCCTGGGGGAGTTTGAACAAGGCTTACCCATTATGGAGACCGTTAAAAGATTTCTGCCAGAACACAAACTGGTATTAACTTTTTTTTCACCTTCGGGTTATGAAGTGAAAAAGAAAGATCCCATTGCAGATGTGATCACTTATTTACCTTTAGATACATCGAAAAATGCCAGAATATTTTTAAACATAGTACATCCCACTTTGGCAGTTTTTATAAAGTATGAGTTTTGGCCCAATTATCTTTTTGAACTGAAAAAAAAGAATATTACTACCCTTCTTGTATCGGGATTATTTAGGCCTAACCAACAATTTTTTAAAACTTACGGAAATTTTATGCGTAAGTCTTTACAAACATTCCATCATTTTTTTGTTCAAAATGAAAGCTCTAAGGAATTACTCAAAAAAATTAATTTTAATAATGTAACGGTAAGTGGTGATACACGTTTTGACAGAGTATCACACCAAATTGAACAAGATAATTCCTTAGAATTTATTAAAATTTTTAAACAAGATTCCCTTTGTATTGTATGTGGAAGTACATGGCTGGAAGATGAAACAGTATTATTGGATTATATTAACACTGTTTCAGCAAAAGTAAAATTCATCATTGCCCCACATAAAATTGAGGCAACAAAAATTGAAACCTTCAGAACGAAACTTAAAAAAGAAAGTATACTATTTTCAGAAATACATACTGACAGAGCAGGAAAAGAGAAAATAAATATTTCAGAGTTTACGGTTCTGATAATTGACACCATTGGCTTACTTACCAAAATTTATAGTTATGCAGATATAACCTACGTTGGAGGAGCTATGGGCAATAAAGGACTACATAATATTTTGGAAGCTGCTACATTTGGAGTACCTGTAGTTATTGGACAACATTTTGAAAAATTCCCTGAAGCGATAAAATTACAAAATATTGGAGGCTTATTTTCGATAAATAATGGTGAGGATTGTTCTCAAATTCTATCCAAACTGGTAAATGATAAATACCTTAGAAATAAAACAGGAATGATAGCCGGGCATTTTATAGACAGCAATACAGGGGCAACTCAAAAAACGATGGACTATATTGAAAAACTATACCGCGAAAGTATTATTTAAATCTCTTTTTATTTTTTAAGTTTGCTAATCTGTCTTTTTAATTCTTCCATAGACTGTTGAAGTTGTTTTAATAAGCCATTGTTTGAGGGTTCATCAACACCAAAACTTAGTTTGCTATTGACCAACCACAATTCTTGAATATCATTTATTTCTATGTCTATGGGAATATAATCTTCATTTAAAGAAAGCAGTCTTATTTTGGATGAATTTTTTAGTTTTTGAATTTTTTTTACAAGCACCGAATCATGTAAAACAATAATATATATTTTCATGTCAGAAGCTTCATCAATACTAGAAACTGCTCGTCCCAGGACCCAGTCATTAGGTTGTATATTTGGTAACATACTATCTCCTTCAACCTGAAATCCACGATAGGTAGCATTTCTATATTGTGGTAAAGGGATATTAAATGCAGGGAGTTTTTCGTACCAACCCTTATCATATATGTTATTTGGGTATCCCGCTGCCGCTTTTTGGTTTACGAGTAAAATAGTCTCTTTTCCTCCAGTATCGACAGTTACTACCTTTGGACTTACATTTCCATTATTATTAATTACATATTGATTGAAATTTTCACCAAATAACCATAAGGGATTTATACCGAACTCTTTTAACAATTGCATAACCACTTTTCCCGAAATTTTTGTCTTACCCCTTTCAATATCAGCAGTGTTGCCCTTGATACCAAGTTTATTTGCAAAGGATTGTTGGGTATAATGGAATTCTTCCCTTATTTTTTTAAAACGTTGCGCTTCTATAGAAAGTTTTTTATCCATATTCAAATATATTATTTTTATTGGAATATTTCCAATATAGAATTGGAATATATCCAATTAATAAATTTTTGCACTAAAAAATCATTAAAAGAGGGTTACATTTAAAAAAATAATTATCTTTAGCACCTATTAATCACTAATCTATGAACTTATTATGAAAAAATTAATTTTATCCTTTGTATCCTTATGCTTAATCCTGTCAATTTACTCTTGTAGAGAGACAACAAAAGAAAAAGATGATGAAGCTACTGAAGAAGCTACTGAAGAAGCTACTGAAGAAGTTATGGATGACACTAAGGAGGCCATGGACGACGAATCTGAAGATATGGAAGAAGTCGTTGACACAGTAAAAAATGATGCTGAAGAGGTAGAAGAAGATGTTGAAGAGAATAATTAAATTCTTTTATTTTTCTCCTCTTTTATCAAAAATTAAAAAAGTCTTATCAAATTTAGTTTGATAGGGCTTTTTTGCTAACAATAAACTAGTTTAATAATGCAAAATACTATTATAAACACTAAAATTTAATTATATATTGTAGGTATTTTCCTACTTTATCTTTATCTTTATGGTTTTAACACTAAAATTAATAATCATGAAGAAACTTATGTTTATTTTAGCATTAATTGCTTTAGCCTCAAGCTGTACACCTGAAAATGTAAACAGTGATGAACAACAAATTGACAAAGCAGATTACGAAGTACCACCAAACGGATAAAAAAAACAGTTTAGTTAAAGGTGTGATAATTTCATTAATATTGATAGCCACCCCTTTTTTATTCTATACCTATAAATTTGCTCCTTCAGATACTAAAGAATGGAATAGTCTTTTTGGAACTATAGATGCAGGAAATTTTAGTAGTGTACAATCTTTCGTACATGCTCTTTTTACAAAAATAACTTTTGTAATGCTAACCGGGATTTGGTTTTTAACTTCTAATAACTGGTGGAAATTTGCTATTTTAGTTCCTCTTACCATGTTCCTTTTTCAACTTTCAGGAATTATTAATTATCAATTGAAATACATAGATGAATATGATTTTTGGTATTCTCTACCTTTTATAATACCTATTCTCCTGTTTATAATTTATATATCCATTAGACTAAGCAAAAGAACAAATCAATCTACCGACCTAAAAAGCGATGTCGATGATGAGATTGATATGATACTTAGTGATAAGCTTTAAATAAAAAAAATAAGGAATTTACTTCTTAAATCTTAAGTTATTTTTTTAAGGCATTAAAAGCCCAGGCAATAATTAAAAATCCTATTCCGGTTAAAATGGGTGGTATCATTAATTTTGGAGCATAAAACCCTCCAAAATAAATCATAGCAATACCTAAGATAACTAATAATAGTATTGAAATGCCAACAATTTTGTTCTTATTCATAATAAAAATATTTAATTAATAACTTTTATAGGTATACTTAAATTTATTGTTTTTGGTGAAAAACACCGCTTAGAATCACATGCTTGATATTGTAATGTTGCTGACAAATTATGTATTCCTTTTTTAATATGCGGGTCGGTATTAAACAATATACTGATATTAAAATTTCCGTCATAAATATTCAAATATACATCAGATCCTTCTAATCTGAATTTTTTGCTTTTAGGGAATGTCTGTTTCCCTATCATTATATTATTATACCTATTAATTACAAGAGTTGTGGGTATTAGGTATTCTTCATCAACTTTATTTGCCTGAATATGAAATCCCTCCTTTACTTTCACCATTAATTGTATTGTTGAACTTTCACCCGAATCAACAAATATTTCTGGAATATTTATATGAAGTATATTAGATTTTTGTTGATGATTACCTGCCCAAAAGTAAAAAGAAAGTATTATGAATAAACAGTATTTCATGGTTATTCATTTTTATCTGCAATTAACAAATCATCTAATTTTTCAATGACCTTTGTTAGTTTCGCGTCAAAAGTGGCTGTGTTGAGTAATGAATAAAATACTATTTTCCCTTCTTTATCAATAATAAGATTGGATGCTAATGGTACTTCATCCCTAGCCAAATCAGTTAGGACACCTTCGGGTGCATATTTTGTAGATACAGAACCATCTAAGTCTAACAAAACAGGGAATGTAAAATTGAAACGTGCGAATGATTTTGACACAAGTTCTTTATCTTCTTTTACATCGACAATAATAACCTGCACCCCTTTACTTCTATAGGTTTTGTAAATTTGTTCTAAATTCGGTGCTTCTGCATTGCAAAAAGGACACCAAGTTGCAGCAAAATGAATTACTACATAGTTGCCTTTATAATCAGATAATGAATAGCTTTTCCCATCTAGCCCATTAAGAGTAAAAGATGGTGCGGCTTGGACTATCATAGAATTTTCGTCCTGAGCTTGTAAACTTGAAAATGTACTAGTTGATAAAAATACACTTATGCATATTAAGTATTTAATAACTGGTTTCATGATGCTATTTTCAAAATATTAGCCTTCTATTTTATTGAATTCCAGAGAATTGAATTCTTAGTTAATATGTTGATTAAAAGTACATATAATTATTTACATGAAATTCATAAGAGCGTAAATTGGATTATAAAAGAATCACATAAAAAGTGATCTATTTAAATATTTGTCAGTTAAAGAAACTGCAATTAATGAATGATTGAATATTAATCCAAAACTTCAGAATTTAGAATATTTTCAATTAATTCTTTCTTTGGTCGTTCAATTCTTTGTAAATTAATATCCTAAAAATAGAATCATGAAAAATTTAAGATTAAATCCCCTATTATGTTTTGTTGCAATAATAATATCAGGATTATTTATTGGCTGTAAAGATGCCCAAAACAAAACTGAAAAAACAACAATTGAAAATAAAGCAGAACCAATAAAAAAAGTTTCTTATGATATTGGAACTCCAAAAAGTTTGCTATTAGCTGTACGAGAAGCTTGTGGAGGGGACAAACTAAATTCATTAAAGGATGTTGAGTTTGATTATTATTATATTTCCCCCGATGGCAAAAAAGATATTTCCAAAGAACGATACATTTTTAATAACGAGATATCGTGGGCAAAATATAGTGTACATGAAATAAACATATCTCCTGATTTAGAAGGTAATATTGTACAATATTATAATGGTGAAAGCACTACCGTTTACAATAATGGCCAGGCACTCAATGACCCTGAAATTGTTGAAATCGGGCAATTTTTACGACGAGCCAATTATATGTGGTTTAATATGATGTTTAAATTAACTGATCCTGGAATTATTTATAAATATGAAGGACAAGAAGAAATTGAGGGTACCCTATTCGATCTGGTAAATGTAACCTATAATCCTAAAGTGACTGGAAAGGAAGTAAATGATACTTTCATTTTATACATCAACCCCGAAACACGCATGGTTGAAAGTTTTTATTTCTCGCTACCTGCTTTTGGTTTTGATAAACCTGTACTCCATGCCAAATTAACCTATGAGGAAATTGATGGGATAATGGTAATAACAAGGAGAATAATGTCGAGCCCTTTACCTGATGGTAGCGGAATGACACTAATGGTAGACCAACGTTTAGAAAATATAAAATTTAATAATGGTTTTACTGCAGCACAATTAAGCAAAGACATTTAATTATTTTATTTTGCGTTGAGGATGTATTCCTTATGAATTCGTTTTATTATAAAACCTTCGCCCGCTTAGCAATGATACCTTACATTGGAGGTGCAGTTATTCACATCCTCCGACTTAATATTTAACTTCTCATACGAAGAGATTCCTTTTGAAGTAGACTGGTTGATTATCATAATTGGAGGTTATGCCGGGTTGGGATTAATTATATATGCGAATAGAATACCATTCAAGAATATCTGGGATAAGATAATTTATGGTTTGCTGATTTTTCATCTGGATGGCTCTGTAATATTACATATATATATACTAGTGACCGGAAGCCATGATATCCTTAAAATTTTTCCATATTGGTATAGTTTTATCGCTATTGGATATTTTTTAGGATTGGGATTATACGTATTCAATTTAAATAAAAGGTTATACAGGTTACAACAATAAATTAATTAGGTTTATTGACCGAAATATTAACAGATGGCAGATATGTTATTTACATGCCGTTTTCTCTATTTATAACTTTTGGTCAAGTACACATAATTGCTATAGAAAATGTAAAAAATTTAAGCATGACCTTTAAAGATTCAGCCGATATTAATACAAGAATTGGATTTGAAGCTAATAAAGTTTACAAAGAAGAATAATTTTTGAAAAAATATTATATATATACTTAATACTGACTTAATGAATATTAAGTATCCATTACTAATAGATGGTGGTCTTTCTAATGTGTTGGAAAAACAAGGATGCAATTTAAATAATAAGTTATGGTCCGCAAAGTTGTTGGAAACAAACCCGAAAGCCATCATTCAAGCGCATTATACCTATCTTAAGTCTGGCGCTCAATGCATAACTACTGCAAGTTATCAAGCGTCTGTCCCTGGATTCATGGCCATGGGTCTTGATCGAGTTTCAGCTGAGGCATTACTATTAAAATCGACTTTATTGGCTGAGATAGCTATTAATCGCTTTATGATATCGGGGAATTCTAATTTTAAACCTTTGATTGCCGCTAGTATTGGTCCGTATGGTGCTTATTTAGCCGATGGCTCTGAATATCATGGAAACTATGGTGTTTCAAGTGAAACGCTAAGAGAATTTCACCTCGACAGAATTAGATTACTGGATATTTCAAATGCTGATTTTTTTGCCTGTGAAACCATTCCAAGCTTTCAGGAGGCCAAAGTTTTAGCAGAAATCCTAAAACATACTAATAAACCAGCTTGGGTATCATTCTCTTGTAAAGATGAACATCATCTAAATGATGGGACAAAAATTGAAGAATGTGTCTCATTATTTTCCAGTCATCCAAAAGTATTCGCTATAGGCGTTAATTGCACTGCTCCAAAATATATTTCCGGATTAATAAAGACCATAAAAGCAAATTCAAAATCAAAAAAAATAGTTGTATATCCTAATTCAGGAGAAATTTATAATGCAGAAAGTAAAACTTGGTCAGGTCTGTCAGATCCAAAATTATTTGTAGCCATGACGAAAGAATGGATAGAATTGGGCGCTGACATTCTTGGAGGGTGTTGTAGAATAGGACCTGATCATATTAAAATCATAAATCAAAATTTGATCAAGAGTTAATCTATTGAGCTTAGAGGATTAAATGAACAATTAAAAACTCGCTTTAAATCTCAAATAAGAGAAAATCTTTTATCACAATAAAAGTTAGTCCGTTCAAATTAAAACGGGTATTAACATTGTATAAAATGTAAATTAAATTAGTAGGTATTTTCTTACAATATTTAAATAGGGTATTTTATTGGTAATCTGTTATTATTATAAAAACCAGATATTAGGTATATCTCTTAAATTTTAAGGTATATCTCCTAAAATATTAATTGCTAAAAAACTCAAAATGAAAACAAAACTAACTCTATTACTTACATTTATTATTTTTGTAAGCACCTATGCTCAAAATGGTTTTCAGGACCAGATAATATCAACAGATGCAGATCATGCGAGATCAGTTTACGCCGCCGATATAGACGGAGATGGCGATATGGATGCGCTTTCCGCTTCACGGGGAGACGATAAAATAGCCTGGTATGAAAATACCGACGGACTCGGGAATTTTGGTCCGGAACAAATTATATCATCAGAAGCTGATCATGCAAATTCGGTTTACGCCGCCGATATAGACGGAGATGGCGATATGGATGTACTTTCCGCTTCACGGGGAGACGATAAAATAGCCTGGTATGAAAATACCGACGGACTCGGGAGTTTTGGTCCGGAACAAATTATATCATCCGATGCAGATCATGCACTTTCGGTTTACGCCACCGATATAGATGGAGATGGCGATATGGATGTGCTTTCTGCTTCAGAAAATGATGATAAAATAGCCTGGTATGAAAATACCGACGGACTAGGGAGTTTTGGAGCTGAACAAATTATTACAACAGATGCCGATCATGCTATTTCAGTTTACGCCGCCGATATAGACGGAGATGGCGATATGGATGTACTTTCAGCTTCAGAAGATGATAATAAAATAGCCTGGTACGAAAATACCGATGGACTCGGAAGTTTTGGTCCGGAACAGATTATTACAACAGATGCCGATCATGCAAATTCGGTTTACGCCATCGATATAGACGGAGATGGCGATATGGATGTACTTTCCGCTTCACGGGAAGATAATAAAATAGCCTGGTATGAAAATACCGACGGACTCGGGAGTTTTGGTCCGGAACAGATTATTTCAACAGAAGCTGAAAAGGCGAGATCGGTTTATGCCACAGATTTAGATGGAGATGGCGATATGGACGTACTTTCCGCTTCAGAAGATGATGATAAAATAGCCTGGTACGAAAATACCGACGGACTCGGGAGTTTTGGTCCGGAACAGATTATTTCAACAGATGCCGATCATGCTAGATCGGTCTACGCCACCGATATAGATGGAGATGGTAATATGGATGTACTTTCTGCTTCACGGGGTGATGATAAAATAGCCTGGTATAAAAATTTGGGAATTTTAGTTGTAAATCAAAACACTTTATTGGACTTTTCAGTTTATCCAAACCCAACCACTGGTATTTTAATTATTAAAAGCAAAACGAATATTGTTCAAATAGAAATTCATAACAACTTAGGACAATTAGTTTTATCGACCCCGATAGCTATCGGGACAGACCAAAATAAAATTGATATTTCAAATTTAAGTCAAGGATTATATTTTATAAAAATAAAAGACGAAAACGGAAATTTCGGGTCTAAAAAAGTAGTGAAGAATTAACCTAAATTTATATTATTATGAAGAAAAGAATATATTATTTATTTTTTAGTATTGGTTTTCTATTAACATTGGGATGTAATAATGATGATGACTCTATTACTAAAATATTGCTACAAGCTTTTGACATCGAATTGAATACGTCAAATTCTATTCCCACAGTCAATGGACGAAGTGAAACTGGAAATATCACTATGGGTTTGTTTGATGATAATTCATTAGAATTTACTATTACTGTTAATAACCTTTCCTCAACCGATGCATTAAGTGCTTCTCATGTACACACTGGAGATCTTGTATCAACAGGCAGCGTAGAAATAACCCTGGTTGATGGATCCGATATTACCTTTTCAGGTAATACCGCAAGTGGAACTATTATCTTAACTGCTAATCAAATATCTGTTTTACTAGGAAGTGATGTGTATGTTAATGTTCATTCTACAGATATTCCAATGGGGTTGGTGAGAGGGCAAATAGACAAAATCATAAGTAACGCCTATAATGTTGCCTTGTCTCCTTTAAATGAAGTACCTCCCATCATGGGGAGAAGCGAAGAGGGAAATGCACATTTCAGATTAGTAGGTTCAACAATGTATTATAAAATTACCGTGACTAATTTAGATAAGACCGATGCAATATCTGGAGGTCATATTCACGAGGGATCTTCCACCGTAAACGGAGGAGTACTTATTGATCTTGAAATATCCGATAATGCTCAGTTAGATGTAACAAAAAGCATAACCTTAAGTAGTGATGAACTTGATAAAGTAAATAATGATGAGTTGTATGTAAATATTCACTCAAATCAAGTCCCATCAGGTCTATTACGGGGTCAAATAAGATAAGGGGAAAATAACCCGGCCGCTCGTGGTATTAATTTTATTTTTTCTCCTTCAAACTGAAGCGAGCTTCAAGAAAATTGTTAAAGCAAAAAGACCAAATCTTTCGGTTTGGTCTTTTCTCATTTGTACTCTTAATTCTTTCTTTCTCGAATTTTTTTATCAAGACCTTTATAAACTCTACTAACTAAAAGAAATGTGATAGAAAAAAGTGAAGCAAACTTATTTTCCATTTGGCTCATATTTTTTAGCACCGTGGTGTTTTAAATCGGTTGCTGTCAATTTAATGACTCTTGATGTTCATACAAATATATTAAATTTATATTGCTGATTTTAAACTGAAATTGAGGATTTTAGAAATGATAAATCTCAGTCCCCACTTAAAATAAATGCATTACCTTTGATTTTATTAAAAGAAATAAGTCGCATAATCAACGGAAATAAATTATAATATAACATAAAGAAAAATGAAAATATTATGTGTTTTATATGACGACCCAAAAGATGGTATGCCAAGCAAATATGCTTTAGACGGTATACCTAAATTAGAAACATATCCAGATGGTATGACACTGCCAACACCAAAAGGACGAGATTTTAATCCAGGTGACTTGCTGGGTTGTGTTTCTGGAGAATTAGGATTAAGAAAATTTTTAGAAGATAGAGGACATACATTAGTTGTTACATCAGATAAAGATGCTGATGGTTGCGAAGCCGATAAAGAATTAGTTGACGCTGATGTTGTAATATCACAACCATTCTGGCCTTACTACCTGACAAGAAAAAGAATGGAAAGTGCACCAAATTTAAAAATGGCAATAACGGCAGGTATAGGATCTGATCACGTTGACTTACAAGCGGCAATGGATCATAAAGTTGATGTTGTAGAAGTAACATATTGCAATTCAATTTCTGTATCTGAACATATTATAATGATGATTTTATCTTTAGTAAGAGATTATCACAACCAACACTCAATTGTAAAAGCAGGTGGTTGGAATATTGCTGATGCTGTTCAACGATCCTACGATGTAGAAGGAATGCATATTGGTACAGTAGCGGCTGGACGTATTGGGTTGTCTGTTTTAAGAAAAATGAACCCATTTGATGTACACTTACATTATTTTGATAGACACAGATTACCTGAATCTGTTGAACAAGAATTAAATTTAACGTTTCATGAATCTGTAGAATCAATGGTTGCTGTATGTGATGTAGTTACAATTAATTGTCCATTACATCCAGAAACTGAAAACTTATTTGATGAAACCTTAATTAACAAAATGAAAAAAGGTGCGTATCTGGTTAATACTGCCAGAGGAAAGATTTGTAATAAAGAAGCAATTGCAGATGCACTTAAGTCTGGTCAATTAAGTGGTTATGCAGGAGATGTCTGGTTTCCACAACCAGCACCTAACGACCACGTTTGGAGAACTATGCCTAATCACGGTATGACTCCACACACTTCGGGAACAACTCTATCAGCACAGGCAAGATATGCTGATGGTACCAGAGAAATATTAGAATGTTTCTTTGATAATGAACCCATTAGAAATAAATACTTAATTGTAAAAGATGGAGAACTTGCAGGAATGGGAGCCCATTCTTATAGTAAGGGAAGTGTAACTGAAGGTTCAGAAGAAGCTGCAGAATATAAAAAATAATGTTACAGAATACAGGAAATGTACGTCAGAGACTAAACAAATGAAATTTTTGGATGTTTTATAACTTAAATCCCCACGGATTAAAGCTTAAATTTTCCATATAATCTTGTTTTTGTACGATAAGCATCTTTTTTATTCCTTTTTCTTCAATTGGAAGAAAACCGTAATCATAACAAAAATAATAAGTTCCTTTTTTAAATGGAAAAAGATAAGTGAATAACTCAAACCTATAATCTAATTCTACCAATACATCTTTTCTTACGGTACTTTTACCACTAGGGCAGAAATGAGCTAACAGCGTCCTATTTCTTCTTAATCCACTGTTGGCTTTTTGAATGGTTATTTCATGAAAGGGTCTGTTCTTGTTATGATGGGTGCTTCTACATTGAGTATCACAGAACTTCTTGTCTGTTCTACCCAATAATTCCTTATTACAGGATAAACAATATCGTATTTGCATAATACCTATATTATTATACGCTTATATACGTATATAATCGTTTAAAAATACAATTTTAAAATAATATAGCACGATTTTTATAGTATGGAAATTAAAAAATCTCCCACTAAGGTTGTTTTAGCTCATTTAATAACAAAACCAGACTACCAATTAGCCTTGGATCTGATGTATCAAAAGTTGGTTTTAAAAAACTATAGTGAGCATACCATAAAGACTTATAGACACATGTTTAAACAGTTTTTAAGACATATACATCCAATGTCCTTACATAAGGTAAGCACAGCTCATATCATGCATTATCACCACCTATTGGTTACCAAAAGAAATGTTTCAGCTTCGTATCAAAACCAAAGTATCAATGCCATTAAATTCTATATTGAAAAAGTATTGAACCTTCCTAAACTACAGTATGATTTATGTAGACCAAGGAAATCAAAAACACTTCCAAAAGTTATTTCATTAGAAGAAGTATCTCGCATATTAGATGTTACAACCAACATAAAACACAAAGCAATATTATCTGTTATATATGGATGTGGATTAAGAATATCCGAATGTATAAATTTAAAAAATGAGGATATTGATTCTTCTAATATGCGTGTATGGGTTCGTAATGCAAAGGGAAAGAAGGACAGAATCACATTACTATCATCAAGTTTATTAGAGTTATTAAGAGATTATTACAGAATATATAAACCCAAGCAGTGGTTGTTTGAAGGAGTTAATGACAAGCAATACAGCACTTCGAGTATTCGTCAGGTATTTAATCGTTCCAAAAAGAAGGCGTTGGTTAATGTGCCAGCTACAGTGCACACTTTAAGACATTCTTTTGCAACACATTTATTAGATTGTGGAACCAATTTGAGATACATTCAAAAGCTATTAGGGCACAGTAGTTCTAAGACTACAGAAATTTATACACATGTTAGTACAACTAATCTCACAAATATCACAAGTCCTTTCGAAATGTTGCCTAAACGAGTTAGCGGTCATTGGAAAACGATATTCTGGAAAAAATGAAATTCGATAAAATAATAATAAAATAGTTCTCCTTGTGATTAATGAATATATCAATAAGATCAATTTTTGAAGACAATAAATTACTTATATAAAAAACAGTAAATATGGTTAAATTCATCAAACTAAATATAGTTATTGGAGCAATTTTCTTTTTTGCTTCTTGTGCGACTTCAATGTCTCCGACTGTAGTAAATAACACTTTACCTACTCTTACTACATCAAAATTTATCTCACAATCACAAGCAGAAGAAGGTATAAAAACTAAAAGATGTAAGTATTTGGTTAGGGGGAGAAATTATACTGCCCCTATTGGATTGACTGTTAAAAATGATTTGAAAAACGGTGCCAAAGGGATAGATGAATGGGTGGAATTAGATGGAGGAAATGCATATGTACTTATCAGTTACAAATGGGTTACTGTGGGTGTTGATGGCTCAACACAACTCCATATAGAATTTGACACTATGTTATGTGAATAACGGAAATTCTACTCTTGAGACAATATCACACATTGGAATAACATAAATAAACAACGAACCGCTAACACCGTGTAAAATTCATTGCTAAGTTTTGGCTTACTTAGGAAAATCCTATCGGATTTTCAAGTTGGTTTTGTACTTGTGAAGTTTATCGCTAATTTCACGCAACGAAATCTTACACAAAAACGTTAGCCTTCATTTAAAACCAAATCAAATGTTTCCTTTTGATTTAATTCAAATAAGCTCATATCTAAATCGTTTAAAAATGGCTCAAGCCGGAAGCAGCTGTATGAAAAAAGTGTTGAAGTAAAATTAAATTGATATTTTTATAGAGAATTGATATGAACACCATTCCCACATACGATGCTCTTATAGTTGGTGGAGGTCCCGCGGGAAGTACCTGTGCTTCGATTCTGGTAAGATGTGGCATGGATACTTTGCTACTGGATAGAGCTAATTTTCCCCGAGTCAAACTTTGTGCCGGCTGGTTTTCTGAACCAATTTGGGATATTCTCGGGATATCACCCAAAGAATATACCTGCGGGTTATGGGAATGGAACAAGGTCCACATTAACTTTCGCGGAAGGAAGTACACCATAAAATCACATGGTTATTTTGTGCGTCGTTATGAATTCGATAATTTTCTCTTAAAGCGAAGTAATGTGCAGACCATTGAGGGTCATAGTGTCAGGCAGATAGAAAGAGACAGTGAAGGGTATTGGGTGATTGATAATCAATTCCGTGCGCGGTACCTAATAGGCGCAGGTGGCAGTCACTGCCCAGTGGCCAGGTCATTGTTTCCGAAACCGGAGAACCTTCAATGCGGAACTCAGGAGAGAGAATTTAAAGGAGACCTTGAGGAAATAGTCGCATGCCGTAGCGGTGAGGATGGAGAACCTGAGATATTGATGCATGACGATATGAAGGGTTATTCATGGAATGTCCCCAAGGGGCATTGGTTGAATGTGGGGACTGGAACTAAAGTGGCGAGAGAAGTCCTGCCAGCCTGGCACAAAGCCAGAGCCTTTTTTGAAGGCAATGGAACATCAGGAACAATACCGATTGCATCCCGCCCCATGCTGGATAAAATGAAGGGACACGGCTATATCTGTTTCAATACGGATCATCTTAAGTCCTGTCAGGCGAACAATGTGTTCTTGATTGGTGATGCACTTGGCCTTGCACAACCAATGACCGGTGAGGGCATCTTACCGGCAGTGCTATCAGGAAAACTCTGTGCAACAGCTATCGCTGACGGGGTACCGGAAACCTATGCAAAAAAGCTGCGAACTCATCCCATTATCAGTGATTACCGGATCATGCATGCCATTCAAACAAAAACAAAAAAAATCTCTAAGGAAAGAGGACTTGAGATCAAAGTGAAATCGAGACTTCTCAACAAACTAATTGTGACCGTTTTTGCTTATCTATTTTCCGGCAAAAGAATTCCAGGAAGCCGTATCATTGCTAAAATGAGAAAGTAACAGAAATGTAAGTTTCTTAAGAAAATGAGAATGTATAAATCAACGCTAAGGTTGGGTATTGCAAAAACAATCGATATCAAATTATAGGGTAACAAATACGCTGATATCATCGGTAATCGACTGTATGTTTAAATTATGAGACAATGAAATAATTAGGATTTATTTAAAAACGAAAGGCTAACAACGTGTATAAAACCATAATGGCTAAACGCCATTACGATTCATACACAAACCGTTGTAGCACATTCAGCTAAAGCTGACTTTTGTTGCTACGTGCTACGCACTCCCACCCCAAAAGAGAATGTGCTACAACTTCCTGCTAAACCAAATTGCTAATTTATCTTAATAC
>JADFOK010000052.1 GCA_022562895.1 Bacteroidota bacterium
AATTCATTTCGCCACCGGTAGATCAATTCCGGTCGTAAATCAAATTCAGAAGCCAGTTCCTTCATGTTGTGTCTAGAATAGCTGAGTTCAACAACCTTTAATTTGAACTCCCGATCAAATCTTCTTCGTGTTCTTATCATATTGCATTGGTTTGTAATAAAATGCAATTTATGACTTAACCTACTGTCCACTCAAATGTAGCAGGTCCACAGTATAGGTTTAAAATCAACCAAAAAATATACCTGAAGCAAGGATATGAGTTCAAAGAATTAGGACCACTGAGATACCAACAAAATGAACAAGAAATGAGGGAGTCCAGTGAAAATAATCTTTTTCTACTCTTTTGTTTGTTTACATTTATATGGGTTGGGAAAGGTAAATTAAAGCTTAAAAGTAATTTAGCGTCATTTTTAACTATTTTTATAATTGTCCTCTATGTTCTTTTATAGTAGCTCATTAGACCTAATAATATCTGTGACAAAACTCTTCTGGTTTTAACAATATTTCTCAGAGCTTCTTCTTACGCAATAGATCCATATGGTTGAAAATTGCTACTTTCAAGTAACTTGAAAAAAGTTTGCACACTGAAAGGAAATTTCATGGTATGAAATGTAAATTCAACAAGATTTTGTTACCTGTTAACTCATCATGAAAATAGGAATCAGAAGAGATCAGCTAATTGAATAATGTTGGAATTTAATTTGCTTCCAACACAACCGTTTAAATCTTCCTTTAAAACTAGCTTAATTTGATTGATTCTAATATTAATATTGCTGACATCAACCATTGGAAATCCCTGGGCCTCTTTCTTACTCTCATGGCAGTCCTGGCTGGTGTAACTTCCTATGTATTAAACAGCGATGAACTTTACTTCCAGTTTTACGGAGAGCAATTGTCGTACGAAAGAATTGTAGAGCTTATCGAAATACAAAATAAATGGCTATGGTTGGGTTACTTGTTACTACCGATAATCTACTTTATCAAGTTTTTCTTAATTTCCTGTGTGTTGTTAATGGGCATATTTATACTCGGCCTGGAAGTGAGATTTCAAGATGTATTCAAAATAACTGTATTTTCAGAATTCATTTTTTTTATACCCATGCTCATGAAGTTGGTTTGGTTTGGATTTATTGAACGCGATTATTCACTGCAAGAATTGATAGACTATGCACCTTTGTCGTTGGATAACATATTAGATGTTACTGAAACCAGTCCCTGGCTATCCCCACTTCTTAAATCGATCAGTGTTTTTGAATTGGCCTACTGGATGCTGCTTGGCTATGGACTTTACCAGGTACTTGAGAAACCTTTCAAGCAGACGATGGGATTAGTTGCAGCATCTTATGGATCGGCCTGGATTGTTTGGCAGGTATTTGTGATATTCCTTATGATTAATTTTTCAGCATGAGGAAAACGTTTCTTTTGGTAATTATTATTTCAACAGTTGGTCTTGTCAGTTGGTTGGGTTATTCGTCTGTCAGTAAACTCAAGCAAAAAGAAATCAGAATGAAAATCGTTTCTTCCATACCGTCATTGTCTTTTCAGGATCTGAACGGAAATCCCATTCAACTGAATGAAATCACTTTCGCTAAACCTATGGTTTTGATTCTTTTTAATTCGGAATGTGAGTATTGCCGGTATGAGGCGATGAGCATCTCGGATAATATAGACCAATTTGATGAGGCAATGATCGTTTTTATATCTGCAGAAGAAATTGATGTTATTAGATCATTTTGTGAAACCTACGGCCTCTTTGGGCATGCAAACATCATATGTGGACAAGTCGATTATCAGGAGCTAACAGCAATTTTTGAGTCTGTCAGTTACCCTAATATTTTTATTTACGGGAAAGACGGTCGTATTGTGAAAGAGTTTAAAGGGGAAACAAAAATCGAAGCGATTTTAAATGTTGTCAATAACTGAAATGAAAGGTGTGGAATTACAAAATTTTCATTGCACCTTGACACTTCAGATAAGCCCTCCAAATACCCTATGTACGCATACACGGTTTGAGAAACTGAAGGTTTCGAAAATGTAGTAAAGTTGTCAGATTGTAAAAATGATAGTTTCGAAGATGCCTGGGTAAAGTTGCAGAAATTTTTGATCCGAACATGCAAAAAATTTAGCTTGTCCCGTTCTTCGTGAAGCATAGCCATAGCCATGTAAATATTTTGTTGCCATTGGTATCACCCCGGGAAAGCAGTCAGAGACAACAAGAACAAGGCCTGGCCCCGCTTAATTATGGTTGGTTACATGACACTAATTCAAATGGAAATTGTGCCGATTGGCTTTTTCCTGCTTTAGAAGGGCCCTGTTGAACCGGATATGGTTCGCAATAAAACTTTCGCGACTTCGCGTTTCATCCATATTTACCAGCCTTAGTTTATCTTCGGATTTCAGATTCAACGACAAGGCCACATCCCATATTGTCCTGGGTATCTCTATCACCTTTATTGATTTTCTTTCCTTGAATAAATCAACCAGCTGCTCAAATACATCATCGCGTATCTCATGATTTATACTGTTTTTTAACTTCGAGATACTTCCTCCTGAATACGTCTTGTCGTCGAAAAACTGATAAAAGGCGTCCAGCCTGAATATATAAACTGCCTGCACGGATATATCCAGTTCGCCTCCCGGATACCGATTATGGATTTTGTTCAAATGCACCATGGTTCCGAGGTTTTTGATGTTGTTATCATTCTCATAATAAATTCCAAAAGACATATTGGTAGCCTCCACATCTCTCAACAACTCTTTATACCGTGGTTCAAAAATGTGAAGCATCGTAATTTCACCCGGCAGAAGAAAAATATTTAATGGGAAAATCGGCTATATCTTTTCAAATAAAATTTAATAAGCTTACTGAAAGGAAATTTCATGGCCACAAACGTAAGTTTATCAAAATTTATTTTTAACCTAAAACTATAATTATTATGAAAGAGTTATCTTTAGAGAAAATGGAAGAAATTCACGGAGGAGATTGGTGTACATTTAACTCCGGGATGCTTGTTTTGGCTACAGTTGCAATATTTGCAGCCCCTTTTACGGGTGGTATAAGTATTGGCTTATTAGCTTTCGCAATGTTCATTGGTTCAGCTTATGCTCAAGGAGCAACCTGCTGATAGAATTTTAGAAAAAAAAAGGGATGTTATTCAAACTGTAGAATAACATCCTTTTTTTTAAATAAACATATAAATGACCTCAATTTCAATTTCCTTTTTTTTTGCTAGAAATTATTTTAGAAATTTCTATTCAAGGAAATTCGCATATTTAGTTGCGTCCCCTTTACTGGCGGGACTACTCGTTGCAAGTCTAATAACAAATTCATATCCTTACTTTTTTTTAGCGTCATTTTCTTTTTTTTTCACAATTGATGCTATTGGAATACCTGCGCCTGATATTATTACAGATATTTCCAGATTTTATTGTCTTTCCAAGGGCTTACGCAGTATTTTTTTCAGTTATATTTTCTATAGACTAATAACAGGCTTAATCATTAACTTTTTACCTGCATTTCTTGTCTTCGCATTAGCAACGAAGACACTACCAGAAGAAGTAACACATTTACCATTAACAACATGTTTTCTCATGTTTTTATTAGCTTGGCTTTTTTTTGTTATAGCTTCAATTCCGATGTTGATTTTAGCCTTTAGAAAAAAAATATTTTATCAATTTTATAGCTTCTTCTCCTTCCCCTTTTATTCAATTCCTCTAATTGTTCAATTAGAATTTGCCTTTAAAATGAATATCCTGAACAATTTCCTTTTTATTGTTTTGATAGGTATTGGAATAATGTTACTAATAATGGGTATATCATTTAAACTTCTTTTAAAGAACGAAATACTTTATCCTGAAAAACGACCTGAAAAACTAGGATATTAATATGGCATATCTTTTTCTAAAGTATTATTTTAGAAATTCTCTTTGGGTTAATTATTACCCTGTGATATATATTGTTCTTGAGTTGGTTATACCAGTCCAATTAACAGTGCTACCATTTTTCTTTATTCAGCACTGTTTTTTATTAAGTAATTATTTTACACCCTTGAACGAAAAAATAATTCAATACACAAATTTCTCAAATTTGAAAGCTGTACAGTTGAATAATGTAATCAATCTTATACCAACGACAGCGCCAACCTTCCTTATGGATGATAACATCATCTTCAACAGGATTGTCGGCTGGGTGAATACAAGTTGTATGAGCAAAAAC
>JADFOK010000053.1 GCA_022562895.1 Bacteroidota bacterium
ATGCCTCAATATGGTATGGAAAGTTGATAAATAAATACCCTGATGATGCTGAATTAGAATATTATTACAGGGCAGCGCAATCATATAAAAGTATCGACAAATATGAAGAATCTGATGAGTTGATGGAGATCTATATTACTTTGGGGGGAAAAGATCACAATATCAATGTGTTTGGAAATGATCCAAAATATCTTAAAAGTATAGGTGTCCAAACAAAAAGATATGAGATTGATAAAGTTCAAACAAATACGAAATACTCAGATTTCGGACCCTCCTATTATATGGATAAATTGGTTTTTGCTTCTTCATCACGTGATTTGAAAAATTTTAAAAGTGATAATTGGAATAACTTACCATATCTGAATTTGTATGTTGCGGATATAGATGAATATGGAGCATTATCAAATCTAAAACCCTTAGGTGGAGAAATCAATACAAAATATCATGAATCTTCAGCAGTGTTCACAAAGGATGGTAAAACGGTATATTTTACAAGAAATAATTATTTAAACGGTAGAAGAGAAACAGGTAAAAATAGAACCTTACGTTTAAAATTATACAGAGCAGAAAAAGATGGAGATAATTCCTGGACCAATGTGATTGATCTACCCTTTAACAGTAAAGAGTATTCTGTTTCACATCCTGCATTGAGTAAAGATGAAAAACGATTATATTTTGCGTCTAATATGCCCGGAACATTTGGAAGATCGGACATTTGGTATGTAAATATTTTAGGAAATAATAGATATAGTAAACCGATTAATTTAGGCGAATCCATTAATACCAAAGCTCGGGAAAGTTTCCCTTTCATTAGTGAAAACAACAACTTATATTTTGCGAGTGATGGACATGGGGGTTCGGGAGGTTTCGATATATTTACAACTCATTTGGATGAAAAAGGCAATTTTGATAAGATCAGTAATATTGGAAAACCTATAAATAGTAATCAGGATGACTTTGGATTTATAATAAAAGAAAGTGAAGGGACAGGATATTTTTCATCTAATAAAGACGGAGGACGTGGAAGTATAGATGATGAAATCTATCACTTTGTTGAGAAATGTGTAATTACAATTTCTGGGGTTGTAACCGATGAAATTACAGGAGAATTACTTCCTGGAACAGAAGTTTCCATTTTAGATAATAATAATAAGTTGTTAGAAAAAGTTGCCGTGGGGAACAATGGTATATATAGTTTTATGATAGAGTGTGACTTACTATATATTATTCATGGTACAAAAAAAGATTATTTTCCAATAGAAAAAATTGTTGAAATGCCCGATGAAAGTGGTGTTATAATACTAGATTTACAATTAAAACCAACAGATCCCTGTCCTCCTAACGATTTAGGTTGTCGTTTAAATTTAATGCCTATTTATTTTGATTTCGATCGTTTTAATATTCGTTCTGATGCAACTATTGAATTAGCAAAAATATTAGTTGCTTTACAGGAATATCCAGAATTGATAATTCACATAGAATCACATACCGATTCCAGAGGTAGTGATTCATATAACGAATCTTTATCGGAAAAACGTGCTCGGGCAACACTAAAATGGTTTGTAGAGCAGGGTATAAATTATAGTAGATTAAGTTCAAAAGGATATGGGGAATTTCAACTTATTAATCAATGTTCTAATGGTGAAGAATGTGATGACGAAGAACACCAATTAAATAGACGCTCTATGTTTATCATACAGAATTGATTTTTATAACCTCCAATATTTAGTTTGAATAGCATTCAGTTTCATTATTGAATGCTTTTTTAATTTATACAAAATCACATTATTTCTTATTCTTGATATATTTTACAACAACTAATTAATAAATTTTATCTAATCTAAAGAGAAATTATTTAGTGAGTTAAATCTTTTTAGCATTTAATTATAAGAATTTAATATTAATTAAACTGAAATTCTTACATAAATAATATGTAAATACTTAATAATAAGAAACATACATATTTATCTGACAGGGTATTCCTACAAAAATATATAAATAATAAATTTTTGGGTAACTCAACGAGTTTTTATTACAGTTTGACTAAAAGTTAATCTATTATACTATTATAGGGCAATTCCTACGTAAATTTATATTAAATAAAAAATTATAATAATTGCAGTTGGGGCGATTTTTAATTTATTTAAAAGATAATATAACCTTGGACGTATGCAAAACATTAAATTTTACATACCATTAAAAAGATTTCTTTTTTTATTAAGTATTATCCTTTTATCATATTGTGGTAAAGTACAGGCACAAGCTACTGTTGTTGATGTAATCACACCTTCGGATGGTTTCGAAATTGATGGTGATCTGGAGGCAAATACCATTGTAGTAGGAGGAGGAGACTGGGTACAAAACTTAGCCATCCCAGGGGGATTTGTTTTAAACGATAACGGGACACCTGTAAATACTAATACTACATTGTTTGTTGAGGATCTTTTTGACACAGGTGCAGACAACGTTTTCACTGGTGGTTCAAAATTTTTTCACGATCCAAATACTTGGACATGGACCAACTCTTCGGCAGGTGGAAAGGGGGATATACATAATGCAATGTATCACTTAGCAAAACACAACATTACCGGAGATGAATGGATTATAATTGCTAGTGATAGAAGAACAACAACTGGAACCAGTTATATAGACTTTGAGTTTTTTCAAGAAACCTTAACTACAAGTGGTTTTGGTTTTACCACTGTGGGTCTACATGGGGGAAGAACTATTAATGATATTCTTTTTACGGTTGAATATGGTAGTGGTGGGTCTGTAGCTTCTGTTTTCTTTTACCTATGGGAAGAATCACCTCCTGCCAGTGGTAATTATAATTATGTTTTAAAAACATCTGGCACCTTTAATGCTTTTGGAATAACGAATGCATCTTCTATTCCTGTAATCTTTGGTGCATTTAACAATACTACTTATAGCCCATTACAATTTGTTGAAGCTGCTGTTAATTTTACTGATATTTTTGGTATTGTGGATCCATGTTTAGGGGTTAGTATCAAAACTATTTTAATAAAAACTAAAAGTTCCACCTCTGCTAATGCTGCATTAAACGATTTTGTAGAGCCTATTCAAGTTACAATTAATATTGGAACAGTAGCAATAGCAACTAACAGTGGTCCGGTCTGTTGTGATGCAACAAGTATGTCTTTAGATGAAACCGGTGGCTTTGCTGTAAGTTGGAATTGGAGCAGTAATGGTTCAGCGGTTATTACAAATACAACCGACCAAAATCCAACTGTAACAGGATTTGTAGACGGTGAGATATTTACAGTAATGATCACCGATGCTAATGGCTGTAGCGTATCCGATACCACAACGATAACGGTAGAAGATACTATTGACCCCACAGCCTCTAACCCTTCTGGGATATCGGTCCAGTGTGTTGCACCTGCTCCCGATATTTTAGTGGTTACCAATGAGGCCGATAACTGTACGGTTAATCCAACAGTAGCTTTTTTTGGAGATGTATCGGATGGAAATACCTGTCCTGAGATAATCACAAGAACCTATAGTGTAACGGACGATTGTGGAAACTCGATCTTAGTGACACAGACCATAACGGTCAACGATACGATCCCTCCTGTTTTTGATCCCCCACCGGCGGATACTTCCTATCAGTGTATAGGTGATGTACCACAACCCGGATCCTTGGGTTGGACCGATAACTGCGATGGAACAGGTAGTGTTACAGCGACTGATTCCTCCGACGGTCAGACCTGTCCGGAGACCATTACCAGAACATGGAGTTATACGGATGTTTGTGGAAATCCTGCATCGGTCTCACAGACCATTACGGTCAACGATACGATCCCTCCTGTTTTTGATCCCCCACCGGCGGATACTTCCTATCAGTGTATAGGTGATGTACCACAACCCGGATCCTTGGGTTGGACCGATAACTGCGATGGAACAGGTAGTGTTACAGCGACTGATTCCTCCGACGGCCAGACCTGTCCGGAGACCATTACCAGAACATGGAGTTATACGGATGTTTGTGGAAATCCTGCATCGGTCTCACAGACCATTACGGTCAACGATACGATCCCTCCTGTTTTTGATCCCCCACCGGCGGATACTTCCTATCAGTGTATAGGTGATGTACCACAACCCGGATCCTTGGGTTGGACCGATAACTGCGATGGAACAGGTAGTG
>JADFOK010000038.1 GCA_022562895.1 Bacteroidota bacterium
GACCGGTTTGGAAAACTCTTAAAACAGATAAGTCCAATTGGTGAAGGATGGGATGGTACATATAATGGCAATCCATTACCTTCGAGTGATTATTGGTTTAGAGTGGAATATAAAGAAGACAACACTCCAAAAGAATTTAGAGGTCATTTTACCCTTAAACGTTAGATTAAAAATCTCTCTGATGTTTAGAGGAGTTTTTATTTTTAGACTATAAAGTTAAATACTAAATCCAAAAGTTAATACGTAATTACTAATAGTGGTCTCTATTGAAGCAGTATCTGTTAGACCAATAGAATATAGTTGTTGGTTTCGGTCTTGTTGAGTTCTGGAATAAGAAAAGTCAAAATTATAAACTCCAAGATTATATCCCAGGCCTAATGAAAAACCATTTAAATTACCAACAGTAACTTCGTCTTTATAGGGACTTTCTTCATAGAGATAACCACCCCTTAGACTTAAATCATTTATACGATATTCACCCCCTAACTTATAGCCAGAAGAGCCTTTTAACGAACTATTAATTAAATTGTTTTGAAGTGCAAATGCTGGATCATTTGAAGGGCTAAACTTAATTTGTGAATAATCCTTATAGGTATAATCGAAACTTAAAAGTCCTTGCTTGCCGAATACATAAGCAATGCTTCCAGAAATTTTTTGAGGTGTTTTTAAATCATAATCCTGAAATATATTGATAATATGGGGATCTATAAATTCATTAATTAATTCACCTTTTACAGTTCTTTGAGTTTCTAAGTATTGTGTCGTTTCTTCAGAAATAACATACCAGGTAGGGGAGTCGTAGGTGATACCTAATCTAAGGGCATCAGTTAGTTTTGCAATGGCTCCAACTTGTGTAGAAAAACCTGTGCCATATACAGCTAGATTATTTTCAAAGCCAACTTTATTTATAATACTTCCTGGGTTTGAATTAGTTTCATAAAGAAAAGTACTTTGCAAATAATCAATGCTATGAATGTTTAAGTTAACTCCGAAGAAAAATTTATCAGAAACTTGTGTGGCAAAATTGAAGGTGTATTTACCACTATATCCGCTAGTTAAATAAATATATTCTTGATTGAAATTACCTGAAGCAATGTTTGATATGTACTGAGTATTAGTGATATCATCGGGGTCTAAAGGGTCAAATATATAACCTTGAAAACCCAAAAAAGCATTTTGGGCTGAAGTACCTTCAGTTTCACCTAAAAAAGCATATAAGCCTGAAATTGATTCTCCATTTTGTAATTGTAATAAATCGAGTGGAATACCCTGAGCTTGTACAAGGAAAAATTCACCAATGGAAGTATTACCAGTACCTTTTATAAAAAGTTCGTTATCATAATTTTGGGTTGCTATATAATTTATTGCGAAAGTAAATTTTTTCCATGAAGAATCTTGATTTGGATTTTTGTATACAAAAACGGCACCGGCTTGATTGAAATTTAGATCGGTATCTGAAGCATTAGTTTTTGTATTAAAATAAGAAGCTTTATTTTTTTTATGGTTTACAGAAAACGATACAGACGAAGTGTTTATTATAAATATTGCACTACCAGCAGGATTGATTTCTATGGCAGATAAATCTCCGCCCAATGCTCCAAAAGCACCACTTAAAGCATTAAAACGTGCTGTTCCATTAAGAGCATCGGTTGAATACCGTAGTCCATCGGTTATATTTTGAGCATCAATAACAGTCACAGTTAAGACCGTTATGAGTAAGAAAGTAATTCTCTTCATACTAAAAATTAATTAAATATTTATTGAAAATTCTATCCGCGTCCGCCTCTTCTACTGCCTCCCCCTCCTCTGGAGCTTCCACCAGTAGATCGCATACTTCCTGAGCTTCTATATGAACCGGAACTTCGAGTAGTTGACGAGCGTCTTGAAGTATTGTTAGATGATCTATTTAAAGAATTATTTCGACGAACATTATTACTCCTATTGACAGTATTTTTAGATCGAGATCTTGATACATTTCTGCTTTCTGAAACATTATTATTGGATCTCCTAGCATAGTTTGTATTTTTTGCACGACGGTTTAATTCTGATCTAGAGTAAGTACCCCTTGTTACATTAGAAGACCTTCCTCTGGTATAATTAGATCCTCTTCTGGAAGTAGTTCTATTTGAATAATATGTTGTATTTCTTCTACCTCGGTTATAGGCAATTGAATTATTATATCCATATCCATATCCATATCCATATCCATACCCATACCCATACCCATACCCATGATGATGTCCGTGGCCATAATAGTATCCCCAATATGGATAACCCCATCCATAATAGCCATAACCGTAATAAGGATAACCCCAGAAACCTCCTCCATACCACCAATAAGGACTATACCAATATCCATATCCAAAACCGTAGCCATATCCTCCATAAATATTTATAGTCACTTCTCCAGAATTGCTTCCCCAGGCACCATAACCTTCTTCATTATCTTGTTCTTCGGTAATTATATACCCATCTTCATCTATGCTTTCTGTAATATGATAAGCATCTATATCTGTAAATATTACATTCTCCTCGGGCGCGTCTTTGTAGGCTTGTTCTTTTGTTTTAAAATATTGCTTGTAGTAGTTGTTTTTATCTGTATTCTTTGTTTCTTCTTCATTTGTTGAAGCGGTTTTTTCAGAAGAATAAATACCGTCATTATCTCCATATTGATTATTGTTGTGTGTGCCACAAGAAATAAATATTAAAGAGACTAATCCGGTTAATAAAAAAGGAGTGAATCGTTTCAATGAGATGGTATAGGTTTTCATAACAACAGTAATTAAATTGTTGGACATTATAAAAATAGTTAGTTTTGCCGAGAACTAAAACTTTTTTAACATAAACACAATATTTGTGCCAAACCAATAATAATGGCTAAGAATTTAACAAAACAGAAAGATGATTACTCAAAATGGTATAACGAACTGGTTATTAAAGCAGATCTTGCTGAAAATTCCGGAGTAAGAGGTTGTATGGTGATAAAACCATATGGATTTTCAATATGGGAAAAAATGCAAGCAGAGTTGGATAGAAAGTTTAAAGAGACCGGACATCAAAATGCTTATTTCCCTTTGTTAATTCCTAAATCTTACTTTAGTAAAGAAGCAAGTCATGTTGAGGGCTTTGCAAAAGAGTGTGCTGTTGTAACACATTACAGGTTAAAAAATGATGAGAATGGAAATATTATTGTAGATCCTGATGCAAAATTAGAAGAAGAACTTATAATCCGTCCTACTTCAGAAACTATTATTTGGGATACCTATAAAAGATGGATACAATCCTATCGCGATTTACCTCTTTTAATAAATCAATGGGTTAATGTAGTACGATGGGAAATGCGGACACGATTGTTTTTAAGAACAACAGAATTTTTGTGGCAGGAAGGGCACACTGCTCATGCTACAAAAGAGGAAGCAATTGCCGAAACCGAACAAATGCTCAATATTTATGCAGATTTTGCTGAAAATTATATGGCCATGCCGGTTATAAAAGGTCTTAAAACCGAAAACGAACGTTTTGCAGGAGCACTGGAAACCTATTGTATTGAAGCTTTAATGCAGGATGGAAAATCCCTGCAAGCAGGTACTTCGCATTTTTTAGGACAGAATTTTGCTAAGGCTTTTGATGTAAAATTTGCAACCAAGGATGGTAAACTGGAATATGTATGGGCAACTTCTTGGGGCGTTTCCACCCGATTAATAGGAGCCCTTATTATGACCCATAGTGATGATAATGGTTTGGTATTGCCTCCAAATCTAGCTCCTGATCAGGTTGTAATTATTCCTATTTATCAAGATAAAGAACAATTTGAAGCTGTAAGTAAAGTCGCTAAAGAAGTAATGGAAGAACTTCGAGCTAAAGGGTTACGTGTTAAGTTTGACGATAGAGACACTCATAAACCGGGCTGGAAATTTAATGAATACGAACTTAAAGGTGTGCCGGTCAGACTTGCTTTGGGACCAAGAGATATTGAAAATGGAACTTTGGAACTTGTAAGGAGGGACACTCTTGAAAAGGAGTTGATTGCTAGAGAATTAGTAGTAGATATTGTTGTTGCCCTTATGGATGAAATACAAAAAAACTTATTTAAAAAAGCTCAAAAATTTAGAGCAGAGAATACAACCGAGGTTTCTTCCTATAATGAATTTAAAGATGTTTTGAAAACCAAAGGCGGATTTATTTTAGCCCATTGGGATGGTACAAATGAAACTGAGGAAAAAATTAAAAAAGAAACAAAAGCAACCATTCGTTGTATTCCAATTGATGCTAAAAAAGAAGAGGGAAAATGTATAGTGACCGGCAAATTTTCAAATAGAAAGGTGCTGTTTGCAAAGGCATATTAGTTTTTTCTGAAAAAAGTTTACATAGACTTGTTGCCTTAAAAAATAGTTGTATTTTTGCATCCGCATAAAAAAAGAACGGTCCGTTCGTCTAGGGGTTAGGACGCCAGGTTTTCATCCTGGTAACAGGGGTTCGATTCCCCTACGGACTACCAAGTTTAAGAAAATAAAAAAAACAAAATGGCAAATCATAAGTCAGCAATAAAAAGAATTAGAAGCAGCGAAACAAAACGTCTGCGTAACCGTTACCAACACAAGACAACGCGTAATGCTATGAAAAAACTTTTAGAAACGACTAAAAAGAAAGAAGCAGCAACTTTGTTTCCAACTGTGATTTCTATGATAGATAAATTATCAAAGAAAAATATTATTCATGACAATAAAGCAGCTAATTTAAAATCTAATATGGCAAAACACATAGCTACCCTATAATAGTACTGTTTCTAAAAAAAAATAAAGACTCCTTTAGGATTATCCTGAAGGAGTTTTTTTGTTTAGTGCGTTAAATTAGACAATATATTATTTCAATGCTAATTATTTGAAGCTTCAAAGTATAAAAACTGGGGATATAAATAAATGCAAATTAAAGCAATACACTTCTCGGAACCATTTTGGTATAATCACCACCATTTCGAATCACATCTCTTACAATAGATGATGATATATTTGAAAATTGTGGAGAGCACATTATAAAAACACTTTCTATAGCCGACATAGAAGCATTGGTTTGAGCAATGGATTGCTCATAGTTGAAGTCGGAGGAATTTCGAAGACCACGAAGAATAAAATCAGCGTTTTCAGCTTTACAAAAATCTACAGTAAGACCGCTGTATGTTTTTACAATTATCTTAGATTCACCCTCAAAAGATTCTTCAATGTGTCGTTTACGTTGTTCGATCGGGAACATATATTTTTTATCGGCATTAATACCAATGGCGATTATAATTTCATCAAAGAGAGAAAGAGATCTTTTAATAATATCTAAATGTCCCAAGGTTATGGGGTCAAAGGAACCGGGGAATACTGCTCGTTTCATACTATAAAAATACTCAATTTTTATTTAGTACATTTTGTATTAGAATATCAAAAAATTCAGTCAGGTTCATACCGGTTTGCCTTACTTGTTTAGGAACGATACTTTCTTTAGACAAACCGGGATTTGTGTTTATCTCTATAAAATAAGGAATACCTTTCTGAATAATAAAATCGCTTCGGGTAATTCCTTTCATATTCAACAATTTGTAAATTCTTTCAGCTTCTTCTTTTATTTTATTGGTTTCTTTTTCTGAAATACGGGCAGGAGTAATTTCTTGTGATTTACCTAAATATTTAGCATCGTAATCAAAATAATCATTTTCAGTAACAATTTCGGTAGCAGGCAAAACTATTATTTCATCATTATTATTAAAAACTCCAACCGATACTTCAGTTCCTAAAAGAGCAGTTTCAATAATAACTTCAGTATCCTCTTTATAGGCTTTTTCAATAGCAGGAATTAATTCCTCCATTTTATTAACCTTACTTATTCCAAAACTAGATCCGGAACGGTTAGGTTTCACAAAACAGGGAAGCCCCACCTTTTTTATTATTTCTTCTTCAGAAATTATATTCCCTTTATTAATGTAGTAGGAGTTCGCACAGATAATTCCAAATGTTTTTAAAACTGAAAGACAATCTCTCTTATTAAAACTCAAAGCAGATGGGTAAAATTCGGAACTGGTTTGAGGAATACCGATCAATTCCAAATACGCCTGAAGATATCCGTCTTCACCGGGTGTGCCATGAATGACATTAAAAACGACATCGGGTATAATAGTTTCATTTCCGTTATAAAAACTAAAAGTATCTTTATTTACAGAGTGCTTGGATCCGTCATCCGCAATATAACTCCAGCCTTCTTTTAGTACCTGGACAGGATATACATTATATTTTTCCTTATCAAGAAATTCACAAACAACACCTCCGCTTTGTAATGAGATTTCAAATTCACTGGAATATCCACCCATAACAACGGCAATATGCTTTTTTACCATAACAAAAGATTAAAAGCTACGTTTAAAAAAAGATTCTTATACGAATTTAACTGATTTTTTAAAAAATAGTAATCTATTTGTAATTAGTTTTTCGTTCCGAACCCTTGGGATTGTTTTTTTAGTATAACTGATTTAGGTTTTATATTTTTACAGTCGAACTCCTAACGTATGACATTTTTAAAATTTTTGTTCACCAAATTGTTTTTAAAACAATTAATAATTGCTTTTATAGCGATCATAGTTCTTATACTCGTTATTCTTTGGTGGCTTAAATTAAGTACGAACCACAACCAAAAAATTGAAGTTCCCAATCTTGCAAAAATGTCGTTAAATGATGTTGAAGAAAAACTTGACGAGCTCGATTTACGTTTTGAAATATTGGATTCTGCAAATTACAACCCAGACTATCCAAAATACTCAGTTATTGAACAAATACCCAATGCAGGTAAATTTGTAAAAGAAGATCGAAAAATATATCTCACTTTAAACCCTTCCTCATACCGAAAATTAAAACTTCCTGAGGTAGTTGGAAGAACACGCAGACAAGCAGAACCCACCCTTTTAGCTATGGGATTTAAAATTGGTAAAATCACCTATCGCTCCTATATTGCGAAGGATGAAGTATTAGAATTACGACACCAAGGAAAAAAAGTAGAACCGGGCACTAAACTTCAAATAACAACAATTATAGATTTAGTGTTAGGAGATGGGAAGGGGGGACTTCAACAAAAGAGGGACAGGGAAAAAGAAAGTGAAGGGAAAAATACACCGGAAACAATAAACGAAAATGATGATGAAGGAAATAACAGATCCTGATCCCAAGTACTCGGGACAGGGTAGCGATTCATTAGAAACTAATGGTAGTGACGAACTCTATGAACATTACCGTTTTGAAGCTCAAAAAGGTCAACAACCTCTTAGAGTTGATAAATATTTAATGAATTATATTGAAAAAGCTACCCGAAATAAAATTCAAAAAGCAGCAAAAGAAGGGAATATTCAGGTAAATGGAGTTGCTGTAAAGTCAAGTTATAAAGTAAAACCAAATGATGTTGTCACCGTTCTTTTTGAACATCCTCCCTATGAATTTTTATTGGTACCCGAAGATATACCCTTAGATATTGTTTTTGAAGATGATGACCTGCTTGTTGTGAATAAACCTGCAGGTATGGTGGTACATCCAGGTCATGGTAATTATAATGGTACACTCATAAATGCACTGACTTTTCACTTTGACAATTTGCCACATAACAGTAGTAATCGACCCGGATTGGTACATCGTATAGATAAGGACACAAGTGGATTGTTAGTAATAGCTAAAACCGAAGTTGCGATGACACATCTCTCCAAGCAGTTTTTTAATAAAACCATAGAACGCGAGTATGTTGCACTTGTATGGGGCAATTTAGAGGAGGATTCGGGTGTTATTGAGGGAAATATTGGACGCCATCCAAAAAACAGATTGCAGAATACAGTTTTTGTAGACGAAGATGCCGAAAAAGGAAAACCAGCTGTTACCCACTATAAAGTTTTAGAACGTTTAGGGTATGTTACTTTGGTTTCTTGCAAATTGGAAACAGGTCGTACACATCAAATAAGGGTGCATTTAAAATATATAGGGCATACCCTTTTTAATGACGAACGTTATGGGGGTGCCAGGATTTTAAAGGGCACAAGTTTCAGTAAATACAAACAGTTTGTGGACAACTGTTTTAAAATTTTACCTCGTCAGGCGTTACATGCAAGAAGCTTAGGATTTGAGCATCCAGTGTCCGGTCAACATTTAAAATTTGTAGCTCCACTCCCTGAAGACATGAAAGATTGTGTCGATAAATGGAGAAATTATTCTAAGCATAGTACAGAATAATCTTAAGAAAAATTATATAATCTTTTAAAACAAATATTTTATTCATGGTTGTTTTATTACAATACTGTTTATTATTATTATTTTTGAAAAAACTAGTACTATGAAAATTGTTATTTCTCCAGCCAAGAGTCTTGATTACAAAAGAAAGTTGACCATTAAAAGAAGCACTCAGCCTATGTTTTTGGGCCAAGCTGAAACACTTAATAACAAAATGGCAAGCAAATCTAAAAGAGTCATTGGAAAGCTTATGGGAATTAGTGATAAACTGGCCGAATTAAATTATCAACGATATCAAGATTTTTCTATTCCATTTACCAAGAATAATTCTCGCCAGGCTGTTTATGCCTTTTCTGGTGATGTTTATATTGGGTTAGACGTTCACACTTTACCTGAAAGCAAATTAGATGTCATGCAGGATAGCCTGCGTATATTATCGGGGATGTATGGGTTATTACGTCCGTTTGATTTAATGCAACCTTATAGGCTCGAAATGGGGACTCAATTAAAAATAAATCGCAAGAAGAATCTTTATGGCTTTTGGGGAAATACATTAACAGAAGCTTTAAATGACGAATTAGAAGAAGATGAATTATTTCTTAACCTTGCAAGTAAGGAATATTATAAAGCTATTAATTCTAAAAAATTAAAGGTTCCAATAATTTCTCCGGTTTTTAAAGATTTTAAAAATGGCAAATTAAAAATGATCTCTTTTTTCGCAAAGAAAGCTCGCGGTAGTATGGTGCGTTATATTCTGGATAAAAACATTAAAAATCTAGAAGGGGTTAAGGGATTTAACTATGATGGTTATTTGTATAGTGAAAAATATACTGAAAAAGAAAATGAGCCTGTTTTTGTGAGATAGTATTTCTCAAATTTACTTTATTTCAGAAATACGATTAATTTCCTTTTTTTTGAGCTATGATTTTGTTTATTCGGTTTTAAAAAATATATCAATGACAACTTTAAATTCATAAAAAAAGATGATATATTTAGCGGACATTTATTTATATTGTTGTTAATATTTCATTTTATGAAAACATTTATTCGACTATCGTTCTTTATGACTTTTTTGATATTTTCATGTCAAAAAGAATCTCAAAAAAAATATCCTTCTCCTGAGAAAGATCTATCAAAATTATTTACCAGTGTGCCAAGTTCTTATTCAGGAATTAATTTTAAGAATGTCTTAGATGTGAATAAATTGATGAGTCCTTTGCAATACATAAATGTTTACAATGGTGGAGGAGTAGCTGTAGGTGATATCGACAACGATGGTTTGACAGATATTTTCTTTACTGGCAACCTATCAGATAATAAGCTCTACATCAACAAAGGAGGCTTCAAGTTTGAAGATATTACATTAACTGCAGGTGTGGCGAGTCCAAATTCTTGGAGCACGGGAGCTTGTATGATAGATATTAATAATGACGGATGGCTAGATATATACGTTTGTCGTTCTTATTATAAAGATCCAAAAAAGAGAGAAAATCAACTCTTTATTAACAATGGAGATCGAACTTTTACAGAACAAGCAGCAAGTTATGGCCTCAATGATAATGGCTATAGCATCATGGCTTCTTTTTTTGATTATGATAAAAACGGTTTGTTAGATGTGTTTGTTGGAAATCATCCCAAAGAGCGCTTTATAGATACTGCTGACCATTATGATAATTGGTTAAATCCCAGATTGGAATCTAGTAATCATCTTTATAAAAATTTAGGAAATGGTAAATTTATAAATACAACAGTTATTGCAGGAGTATTAAGTTATGGCTGGACTTTAGGCATGGTCACCGTAGACTTAGATCAGGATGACTGGCCTGATATATTTGTAACAGTTGATCACGATGAACCGGATCTGTTTTATATCAATAATAAAAATGGCACTTTTAGAGAGGTTTCCAGATCAAGCCTTAAGCACTTGTCTTTGTCAAGTATGGGTGTTGATGCAGGAGATATTAATAACGATGGATTGTTAGATGTAGTTACGGTTGAGATGTTGGCAGCAGATAATTACCGGGCCAAAACACAGATGGTGAATATGAAAGTGAGAAGGTTTTGGGAATTTGTCACTTCAGGCTATAATTATCAATACATGCGAAATATGCTTCATGTAAATAATGGAAATGGTACTTTTCGTGAAGTAGGTCAGTTGTCAAAAATTCACAAGACAGATTGGAGTTGGGCGAGTCTTTTTATGGATATGGACAATGATGGTTGGCAAGACCTTTATATAACTAATGGATATTTTAAAGATTTTTCTGATAAAGATTATAAAAATTCTTTTAATAATAAGCTAGTAGAAGCAGATAAAGCTGGAAATAATAACGAAAAAATTCGTTTATTAAATAATCATTCAAAGGATGCATCTTCTACCAAATTAAAAAACTATATGTTTAGAAATAATGGTGATTATACTTTTGAAGATGTTTCTTTTGAATCCGGCCTTGACTTTAAAGGATTTTCAAGTGGTGCAGCTTATGCCGATTTTGATAATGATGGAGATTTAGATATTGTTGTTAATAATATAAATGATGAAGCATCTCTTTACACTAATAATAGTTCTGATTTACCCGAAAAGAATAATTGGTTGCGTATCCTTTTTAAAACTGGGAAAAAAGGACACGCTATTGGGACAAAAGTAAAAATAGAAACAGAAAATGGCACCCAATTTCGAGAACATGTGCTAACACGGGGTTACCAGTCTTCAGTTGAAGATGCACTTCATTTTGGACTAGGTAAAGTAAATCAAATTAAAAAATTGGAAGTACAATGGCCAGATGGTAAATCACAATTAATTTATAATATTTCAGTGAATCAGGTATTAATACTCGACTATAAAGACGCTACTAGCAATGTATCAAATTCGCCAGTTCAAAGTAAACTTTTTACCGATTTGTCTGATCGAGCTGGCTTAACTTTTAACCATAAAGAAGCCTATTATGATGACTATGCTGTACAAATGTTATTGCCTCATCAAATGTCTTGTTTTGGGCCAGCAATTGCAATAGGTGATATTAACAATGACGGACTAGAAGACCTTTATTTGGGTGGAGCACAAAACCAATCTGGAGCTATTTTTATTCAAAATGAAAATGGGATATTCAATGAAGTTAACCTTACCTTTTTAGAATTGGACAAAACTCAAGAAGATCTGGCTGCTGCTTTTTTTGATGCCGATGGTGATGGCGACCTAGATCTTTACGTGGTAAGTGGTGGTAATGAACAACCTAAGGACCATGATTACTATCGAGATCGTTTTTATCTTAATAATGGGGATGGTAGTTTTATAAAATCAAATGATCGTATCCCAAAAATCGTCTCCAGTGGAAGTTGTGTAAAACCATTTGATTTTGATGGTGATGGAGATCTGGATCTTTTTATTGGTAGTAGGCACATCCCTGGTAAATATCCTTTTGCACCTCAATCTTATTTATTGGAAAATATAGGGGGTACTTTTAAAGACGTAACAAAACAAATAGCAAAACCATTATTAGAATTGGGCATGGTCACAGATGCTATATGGACAGATCTTAATAATGACGGGATCATGGACTTGATGGTAGTTGGAGAATGGATGCCTATTACTTTTTTAATTCAAAAAAACGGAAAATTTATTAATCTAACTGCTGAAATGGGAATGGCAGAAACACGTGGCTGGTGGAATTGCATCAACCGTGTTGATCTAGACGGCGATGGAGATGAGGACTATGTTTTAGGTAATTTAGGATTAAATTATAGTTACCAGGTCAGCCCAGATAAGCCATTTCATATCTATGCGACTGATTTTGATAATAATGGATCTAATGACATTGTCCTGGGGTACATAAACAATCAAACACTTTTTCCGGTAAGGGGTAAATCATGCTCTACAGAACAAATTCCAGAACTTGCTAAGAGATTCTCTACCTATGATGCTTTTGGACGTGCAACGCTGGAAGACATTTATGGAGACAAATTGAAAGATGCCCTGCATTATGAAATTAACACTTTTGAAAGTAGTTTTCTTTTTAATGAAGGGAATGGTATTTTTATTTTAAAACCTCTTCCAACAGCAGCTCAATCCTCACCCATAAATGGAATCCTCTCCATGGATTTCGATGGGGATGGATTTTTGGATTTACTCATGGCAGGTAATATGCATGTTTCTGAGATAGAAACAGGTCGATCAGATTCTGGTATTGGTTTCTTTTTAAAAGGCGATGGCAAAGGGGGCTTTGAAGCTAAATATGCGATTGAGACAGGCTTTTTTGCAAGAGGATATGTAAAACATCTTGAAATGATTAAAACGAACCAAGGAAAGCATTATATTATTGTAGTCAAAAATAATGGGGATTTACAAATAGTTGAATTGAACTTCAAATTTCTTTAATTTTTTGTTTTTTTTATTAATTGAATTTTTAAAGAGACCTTAATCGGTAAAAGAGGTTTCTTATCGAAAAACTGTTGCACTCTAATTAAATTTTGGGTACTTTTAATTCTTTAATAACTAAAATATTAATTTCATTATGAAAAAAATTACTTCTTTATTATTTGTAATACTATTTGGAACATTTGCATATGCACAATGTCCAGATGATAATTTTCAATTTGGATCAACCACTCCTATTTGTGATGGAGTCTTGCGTAATGCAACTTCAAGTATGTTTGGTGGTGAATACCATCTTGTAGACGTTATTGCTGGAAACGATTACACTTTTCAAACTTGTGGAACAACCTATGATACTGTATTAACAGTATATGGCGGGGCAGGAGTTCTTGCCTTTAATGATGATTCCTGTGGTTTACAATCATTTGTATCTTTTACAGCAACGGTATCAGAATCGGTTAGGGTACTTGTAGATGAGTTTCCCTGTAACTCGAACACCATAGCCACCATTCTTGATTACACTTGTACAGCACCCCCACCCCCACCACCTAACGATTTATGCATTAATGCTATTGGCTTTGTTGGAGATCAAGTTATAGCTGGAACAACCTTTGTTGCAACTGTTGATGGTGCTCCCTTTTGTGGAACGAGTAATACCGCTCCAGGTGTGTGGTACACCTTTACAGATGTTAGTACAACAGGATCTCCTGCTATGACTGTTGAAACTTGTGGAGGAGCAACCTATGATACAAAAATATCTGTTTATACGGGTGGTTGTGGAGGCCTTGTTTGTGTTACTGGTAATGATGATAATTGTGTACCATTTAGTCTTCAGAGTTCTGTAACATTCGCTACAGATGGTTCATCAACTTATCTTATTTTAGTTCATGGATTTGGTTCTAATGTAGGTGATTTTAATCTTACAATATCAGGGTACCCACCTCCTAGTGCTCCACCTGTAATAGTATGTCCATCAGATGTAATTGCAAATAACGATGCCGGACTTTGTTCTGCAGTTGTAAACTTTGCAGATGCCGTGGCAATTGATCCAGAAGATGGTGTAATTCCCACGACACAAACCATGGGACCTGCAAGTGGAAGTGCATTCCCTGTAGGAGTTACTATAGTAGAATTCTCAGCTACCGATAGTGATGGGCAAACGGTTTTTTGTCAATTTACAGTGACTGTGAATGATGTTGAAGATCCAACTATTACCTGCCCTGCAGATGTAGTTGCAGATAATGATACTGGTTTATGTGGTGCCAACTTGGTTATAGATCCCCCTGTTTTGGGAGATAACTGCCCACTTAACTTAGTTCCACCTGCTCCAGTAGTAGTTGGACCTAATACTCCATATAACTTTAGTGGTGGTAATTTAATTGATACACCATCAACCGTTACAGGACTTTCTGCTTCTATAGGCGGCGATGTTACCATTGATGTTGTTTATGACGGTGATTGGGGTTCTACTGTTGAAGATTTTGAATTGTTAGGACCTGATGGTTCCTCTATATTTTTTAATGATGCTCAAGGAAATCCTGATTGTGCTGGATACAATGATACTTTTACTGTCGCGCAAGCAACTTGGGATGGTTGGATTACTACCTTTGGTACTGATCTTACCTTCACTTTATTAGCCGATCCCAGTGTTCAAAATTTCTGTGCTAATAATTTCTATCAGTTAACAATAACTATGGGAGTAGCAGTTAGTGCTACCCTTGTAAACGATTATAATGGTACAGATGATGCGTCAGATTTCTACCCGGTAGGAACTACAACCGTTACTTGGACCTTAACCGATGATTCGGGTAATATGGTACAATGTAGCTTCAGTGTAACTGTTAATGATGTAGAAGCACCGGTAATTGTATGTGAAGGTGAACCTCTTACAGTAATAGGATCTTCATCTACAAGTCCTGGAGTTCCTATAATTAGTCTTGCCGGTCCTGTAATCACTGTAATGAATGTTACGGATGATTTTGATATAGTAGACTTAGATGTTGATCTTGACATTTCTCATACTTGGGTAGGCGATCTTGTTGTAACAATAGAATCTCCAGCAGGTACTGTGGTTACCATAGTAGATCAACCTGGAGTTCCCGCATCTGGGTTTGGATGTTCGGGAGATGATATATTAGCTACCCTGGATGACGAAGCTGCAGATCCTATAGAAGATGAGTGTGGTGCTGGTACTCCAACAATTGATGGTTCATTTATACCTAACAACCCGTTGGATGTTTTTGATGGAGAGAGTACATTAGGAGATTGGACATTAACAGTAACAGATGATGTGGGTGGTGATGACGGAACATTGAATAGCTGGGGTATCACCTATAGCTATGATTCTTCTGGTTCGCCACTGGATGTTGATTTAGATGCCAACGGTATGGTAACAGTAAATGCCAGTGATTTATTACTGAGTGCAACAGACAATTGCGCTATAGCTTCTATAACTGTAGGAAGTGGTGCTGGAACACCAGAAACATTATTAACAACTTTTGCCGGAGGTAATAGTTTCAACGGTAATATGTTTGACATCATGGCCATTAATGATATAACGGTTGATTCTTTCGATATAAATTTAGCAACGGGTACTACCGATGATATTGAAGTATGGTTTAGAACAGGTAGTTATGTAGGTTTTGAAACTAGTTCAGCAGGTTGGACATTACTTGCTACAGCAGCAGGAATTGTTTCTAATGGTAGTGGTGTAGCCACTCCATTAAACTTAAGTCTTGGACAAATTGTAGCTGCGGGTGATACCGTTGCTTTTTATGTAACGACTTCGTTAGGAGGAACTATCAACTATACCAATGGTGGTACTACCGGAGATCTTTTTGCCAGTGATGCAAACTTAGAATTCTATGAAGGAGCAGGTGGAGGATACTTTTCTGTAACCTTCAATCCACGTATATTTAACGGAAACATTCATTATAGTGTTGGGGGTGGTATAAGTACTACCATAGACTTTACCTGTGATGACCTAGGACTAAATCAGGTTGAGGTTACAGTTACCGATACATCCGGAAATGTGTCAACGTGTATAGCTACCATTGATGTACATGATGTAACAGCACCTGTAATTGTATGTGTAGATGTAGATATAGAGTTGGACGAAAATGGTATGGCCACAATAGATCCTTTAGATTTATTGGCTTCATTGCCAGATACCTATGAGGTAATCACCATAAGTAGTGATAACCAATCGGGTACCGAAGGCTTTACAGACTTTACGGTTCCAATAACCGATCCGGATAATGTTAGCTTTGATTGGGACTATAGCACAACGGATGGACCTTTATT
>JADFOK010000018.1 GCA_022562895.1 Bacteroidota bacterium
CTCACCTCTTACCTTTCCGAACAGAGAAGTTAAGCCCGTTTGCGCCGATGGTACTACTACTGGTGGGAGAGTAGGTCACCGCCTTCTTTTAAGACCTCAAGATTATTCTTGAGGTCTTTTTTTATGCAATAAATATGATATGCAACAGTGATAAAAGCGACATCCTTTTTATGCCAGAAGGATTGCATAAAAAGATATAGCGGATAGCACGGTCTCCCAAACTGAATTTGGGAGAGTTGCTCAAATAAGAACTAAAGAAAATATGCTAGAATGATCGCAGTAACGACAGCACTCATTTTTGATAGGTCGAATTTGTGATCCTTAGAACTCTCAAACAAAATCGTAGTAGATACATGAAGAAAAATACCTATGCTTACAGCCGTTAATTGTGTTTTATACACTTGTATAAACTCGTAATTAATAGAAATCCAGCTACCTAAAGGTGTCATTATCGAGAATAAAAATAAAAAAACGAGAGTTGTTCTCATTTTGTAATTAGCATTTATAAAGAAAAGTGATAAAATTACTGCTATAGGAATTTTATGCACGATAATTCCTATCAATAAATTGTTGTCTTCAGATATAGGGAACCCTTCCAATAAAGAATGAATACTTAGACTAAAAAATAATAACCAGGGGAAAACAAGTTTTTGTGAAGGTAAATGTACATGTCCATGTTCAGCACCTTTTGAGAAAAATTCCAAGAATATCTGCAAAAGAATTCCCGACATAATATATACACCAATATTATTAGATGTTGTTTCAAAGACTTCTGGTAATAAATTAAAAAGGGTAATTGATAATAGAAATGCACCACTGAATGCCAAAAAAACTGACATTAGTTTTATTTTTTTTGTTTTAACTAACAAGGCAATCAGGTATCCTACTGCAACAGCAAGAAAGAGTAATATATATTTCATCAATTAAATATTAATATTAATCTTTTCGATGTTTCTTCTTTAAAAGTATTTAGCTGGTAATCGCCAAAACAATGTTGCAACTTTATAGTTGCCTCTTTAAAATAAGATTTAAAATCTGAGATTGTAAGTGCTCTCACTCGTTCGGTATAAAAATGTTCTTGATTATTGTTCTCAAATCGAATGTTTTTAATAATATAATCATTATCAATATACCTTTCTATATGAAATGTAATGCCATCAATTATTTTTGATTCGTTTCGAACAATATGGTTTTTTAAATATTCTGAATTTAAAAAATCTATTACCCCAAATCCCTTTAATTTTAATTCGGTTTTAATTGATTTGATCGTTCGAAGATTGTCTTCTTCTTCATCAAAATAACCAAAACTTGTAAACAGATTAAAGACAGCATCAAATTTTTTTGGATAGGGAAGACGCATATCATGTTCTTCAAAATGTAAACCTGAGTTTTCAAATTGTTTTGCATATGCAATACTTTCTGGTGACAAATCAACTCCGGTTACCTGATACCCAATTTTATTAAGATACTGGGCATGGCGTCCCTTTCCGCAGGCTAAATCAAGTATTTCTGAATTTTTAGGAAGTTTAAGGAATGAAGTTAGGATATCCATAAATTTTCCTGCTTCGGAATAATCTCGATCTTTATATAGAATATGGTAATAAGGAGTGTCGAACCAAGAGGTGTACCAATTTTCATGATCTTTTTGCATGGACAAGAATTTGCGCTACTAAAATACTGTATTTTTGTCATTACGAATAAATTGTAGATGGAAAAAAATTTTAAAATGGTTGCAAAGACCTTGTACGGTCTTGAAGAGATATTAGCCAAAGAATTAAGACAATTAGGTGCTTCCGAAGTAGTAATAGGTACTCGTAATGTATCTTTTATGGGAGATACCGGATTTATGTACAAGGCTAATTTATGTTGTCGCACTGCAATTAAAATTTTAAAGCCCATCACAGTTTTTAATGTTTTTACAGAAGATGATTTATATAAAAGAGTTTACAATATTCCTTGGGAGGAATATATGAATACAAAAGGGAGCCTTGCCGTAGATGCTACTGTTTTTTCAAAACAATTCACCCATTCCAAATATATATCCCTAAAAACAAAAGATGCGATAGTAGATCGATTTCGGGATAAGGAAGGAACTCGCCCCAATGTGGATCTAGATCATCCTACTTTGAGAATAAACATTCATATAGATCGGAATATTTGTACCGTTTCATTGGATAGTTCAGGACAATCATTACACAAGCGTGGGTATAAAGTGGCTAATACTATAGCACCTATCAATGAAGTATTGGCAGCGGGAATGATCATGCTTTCTGAATGGAACGGGCAATGTGATTTTTTGGACCCTATGTGTGGCGGGGGAACTATTTTAATTGAAGCTGCTATGATTGCCTGCAATATTCCACCAAATTTGAATCGACGAGAATTTGGTTTTGAAAATTGGATTGATTTTGATTTTGATTTATATAAATTAATTGAAGATTCAGCCTTAAAAAAAATACGTGATTTTAATTTTAAGATATTTGGTTATGATATAGATGCGTTTGTTCTTAGTAAAGCAAAAGAGAATATTAAGAGCGCAAATCTTCAAGAATTTATTTCAGTAAGAAAGCAAAACTTTTTTGAAAGTAAAAAAGAAACAGAAAAACCAATGTACCTGGTTTTTAATCCACCCTATGATGAACGATTGCAAGTAGATACTGAAGTATTGTATTCTTCAATTGGAACTGCGTTAAAACATAATTATCCCGGAACTCAAGCATGGATGATTACTTCTAATATGGAAGCTTTAAAACATGTGGGTTTGCGTCCTTCCAGAAGGATTAAACTTTACAATGGTAAACTTGAAAGTAAGTTTGTGAAGTATGAGATGTATGAGGGAAGTCGAAAAGCAAAAAAACAACAAAAAATTACTTCTTATAAATAGGAATTAAATAAGAAATAGTATATCCATAACCTGCACCAAACTCACTAAAATCATAAGTTCTGTTAAATCCCGGGATAAAGAGATTATCAAAATTTTCAGGTTTATCATCTGAAATTTTTCTTTTTAATTGAAGGTTTATTGATAGGTATAAATTATTGAAAATTTCAGTTTTCACACCTACAATTAACTCAACCCAGTGGGCAGTTAGCCCACTAAATTCTTGTGAATCCTCAATAAAAGTAGTTGGAAAAGTTGAGTTAGTTGTATAAATGTCATACCCTAAAAGTTCTTGTTTAAAAGTAGAGAAACCATACCTAAGACCTGTAAAGATTGCATTGTTCATGCCTAACCAATTATTATAGGCATTAAAATCGAATCCAACTTTTATATAGCTTCCGGTAGTTGTAGATTGTAAATTACTTTCAAAACGATCTTTTTTTTCGTTTCCTATTTCAGCAGCAATGTAAAATCTTTTCGAAATTCTAAAATCTCCGATGATTTCAAACCCTGTATAGTCACTTTCTAATAAAGATCGTATAGGTTTAGAAAGATCTGCACCTATACGTAAACCGTATTTATTGATTTTCAAAACGGTGTCATTTGTCGTTAAACTTTCCTCTTGCGCTGTTATTGAAAACGTTGCAGCAAAAAATATACTAATGAAAAATAGTAATATGTGCTTGGTTTTCATTTTCGATAATGGTTGATAATATTTCAATATTTTGTATCCAGTTAGTGTTGTTTTCAGGATCAACTTCAACAGAAAGCTGATTGTAAATTGTTTTGAATGCGCATGCACGGTTTACATATAAATTTTCCCTCAGGTAATTAAAAGTTACGGTATCGGAATTTCCGGGAGTTTTTTCGATATCATTTTCAATAAAATAAAACTTTGTACTATCTAAGTTGGTTTTTAAAGGTATAGATATCGAATCGGTAGTAATTGATTTAATGACTTCCACAACTGTTTCATCGGTTGTAAGAATCGTGAGATTAGAAACAGATTTATCTTGTTGAGGAAAGTTAATGTTTTTAAAAGTGATAATAAGTAAGGGAGTTGTATCAATACCTTCGGGACAGATATCGTCACGGGTACAACTGTCTACTGTTACAATGATAAGAAGTAATAATAAATATTTTTTTAACATAAATAAAGTCGACAACTATATTGAAATTAAATTATCTTTTTTCCAAAAGTACAACATTTTCTATGTGATGTGTTTGTGGGAACATATCCACAGCCTGCACTTTTGTTACTTTGTATAGAGAATCTAATAAAGACAAGTCTCTTGCTTGAGTAGCGCTGTTACAACTTATATAAACAATTTTTTCAGCTGAAATATTCAATAACTGTGTTACTACATCTTTATGCATTCCGTCACGAGGGGGGTCTGTAATTATCACATTGGGGGCACCGTGTTTATCGATAAAAGATTGATTTAAAACCTTTTTCATATCACCCGTATAAAACTCAACGTTATCTATATTGTTTAATTTTGCATTTTCCATTGCTGCCTCAATTGCTTCTGGAATGGCTTCAATGCCTATAACTTTTTTGACATATTTTGAAATAAACTGTGCAATAGTTCCTGTTCCTGTATATAAATCGTATACCAAATCGTTACTTGTTAATCCGGCAAAATATCTAGTTACTTTATATAATTCGTAAGCTTGTTGGGAATTGGTTTGATAAAATGATTTCGCATTTATTTTAAATCGAAGCCCTTCCATTTCTTCAAATATATGGTCCTTTCCGTAGTAGCATACTACGTCTTGGTCATAAATAGTATCATTACCTTTAGAATTAACAACGTATAAAAGGGAAGTAATTTTTGGAAATTCAAGTGCTATGGCATCAAGAAGAAGCGATATTTTTTCTTGATCTTCATAAAAAAACTGAAGCAAGACCATAACATCACCCGTACTTGTAATACGAATCATTAATGTACGAAGGAACCCTTCCTGTTTGCGATTGTTGTAAAATGTAAGGTTTAGTGCTTCTGCTTTTTGTTTAATAAAGTTTCTAATGGCATTACTAGGGTTACGTTGTAAATGGCATTCATCTATATCTAAAATTTTATCCCACATGCCAGGAATATGAAATCCAAGTGCGTTTCGGTTTTTAATAATTTCATCGCTTTGTATTTGCTCAAATGTTAACCACTTGTTATCACTAAAAGAAAACTCCATTTTGTTACGATAATAGTATTGCTCTTCAGAACCTATAATAGGAAGGGATTCTGGGAGCTCAATTTTTCCCAATCGAGTTAAATTGTTATCTACTTCTTTTTGTTTATAATAAAGTTGATGTTCATAGGACATATGCTGCCATTTACAACCGCCACAAGTTCCAAAATACAGACATTTGGGTTCAACACGTTTATCGGAATACTTTAAAATAGAAATTGCTTTACCTTCATAATAGTTTTTCCTTTTTTTAAAGGTATGTACTGTTACGACATCACCAGGTACTGCATTACTGATAAATATAACCCTACCATCTGGTGCAATTGCAACAGCTTTACCTTTTGCTCCTGCATCGATGACTTCTATGTTTTCAAAAATCAATCTTTTGTTATGTCTTGCCATAGCAACAAAAATAAGAATAGCTTTAAAATTCTTTATTAAATATTTAAATTATCTTTAAATAAAATGAACCCTTTTATAAGTATTACGTCTTTACAGTAGATGTTATCATGAAAAAACCAGATAGAATATTAGATTCATGGTTGGTTTTGGAATACCAATCTGGACAAAATAAAGCACTGGCATTATTAGTAAAACGTTGGCATAGTATAATGTGCAAACAAGCTTATTGGTATACTAAAGACAAAGATATTGCAAAGGATATAGCGCAGGATAGTTGGAAAATTATCATAAATAAACTATACAGTTTAAAAGACACAAACAAATTTGGAAGTTGGGCCCTGGCAATAGTTAATAGAAAAGCAATTGATTGGATTAGGAGAAATAAAAGAAAATTTGAAAAATTAAAGGAGTATTATGAAGATGAAAAAATTTATTCAAATAAGACTATTATAAACATTAATGAAGTACAAAAATTAAAACAAGCCATTTTAATGTTACCTGAAGGACAACAAATTGTTTTAAAATTGTTTTATACCGAAGAATATTCATTAATAGAAATTTGTGAAATATTAGGGTTATCATTAGGTACAGTAAAGTCAAGATTATTTTATGCGAGAGAAAAATTAAAAACAATTATAAAAAACAGAAATTATGACTAAAGATTTTGAAAAAATAGACCTGTTAATCAAAGAAGCATTAACAGAAGAAGAACGCAAATTTTATGACAATTTAGATGAACAAAACGTATTTCAAATGCTGGGAGATTTGTTCAATGGAAAAAACAAATGGATTATAATATTAATGAACATTGTGAATCTTATAGTTGTAGGACTACTAATTTATTGTATTGTACAATTTTTTAATACCGATGTAACCAATGAGCTTATAAAATGGTCAGCAGCAGGATTCATTTGTTTAATGACGGTCTCGATGTTAAAAATGTTTATTTGGATGCAAATGGATAAGAATAGTATAAAAAGAGAATTGAAACGATTGGAATTACAAGTTTCAACATTATCATCTAAAATATCTAAATAATAATTTTTTAAGCCGGCTTATTATTTAGTAATTTGCGTTGAGGGATGATTTCTCTCCTCTCATTTTGAGATAGAAGGAATATAATGTTACGAATTAAATTTAAATGTTATGGCAGTTTTAGAGCAAACTACATCACAAAAAGCAATCAATTTAGAAAATAAATATGGTGCTCATAATTACCATCCACTTCCTGTGGTATTAAACAGGGGAGAGGGAGTTTATGTTTGGGATGTTGACGGTAAAAGATATTATGATTTTCTATCGGCATACTCTGCAGTAAATCAGGGGCATTGTCATCCAAAAATTGTAAAAGCTTTAAAAAATCAATCAGAAATACTTGCACTTACATCACGTGCTTTTTATAATGATATGTTAGGGAAATATGAAAAATTTGCCTGTGAGTATTTTGGATTTGACAAGTTACTACCTATGAATTCAGGAGCAGAGGCTGTTGAAACAGCTATTAAGCTTTGTAGAAGGTGGGGATATGAAAAAAAGGGAATCGTTGAGAATAAAGCCGATATTATAGTTTGTAAAAATAATTTCCATGGAAGAACTACAACCATAATTTCGTTTTCAAATGATCCCATAGCACGTAAGAACTTTGGTCCCTTTACTGATGGATTCATAAAAATAGAATACGATTCTATTGAAGCTCTTAGGAGTGAATTAGAATCCAATAAAAACGTAGCTGGATTTTTGGTAGAGCCCATACAAGGTGAAGCAGGAGTCATCGTTCCTTCTGAAGGTTATTTAAAAAGAGCTAAAGCTTTATGTGAAGAGCATAATGTATTATTCATCGCTGATGAAATTCAAACAGGAATAGCTCGTACAGGAAAATTATTAGCAGTTCATTATGAAGGAGTTTCACCGGATATTTTAATTTTAGGAAAGGCCTTAAGTGGTGGAGCCTATCCTATTTCTGCTGTTTTTGCTAACGATGAAATTATGGAAGTTATTCAACCTGGAACCCATGGTTCAACCTTTGGTGGTAATCCTATAGCTGCAGCAGTAGCCATTGCTTCCTTAGAAGTTGTAAGGGATGAAAACCTTTCTGATAATGCTTATAGGCTAGGTGAAATATTTAGAAGGGAAATAAACACCTTTATTGAGAACAGTAATCTAGTTTTAAAAATTCGAGGTAAAGGATTATTAAATGCCATAGTTATTAATGATTCTGAAGAAAGTGAGACTGCCTGGAATATTTGCTTGAAACTTATAGATAATGGATTATTAGCAAAACCAACACATGGTAATATTATACGTTTTGCGCCACCTTTAGTCATAAATGAAGAGCAATTATTTGAATGTATTTCAATAATAACAAATACCCTAAGGGAATTTGAAAATTTGACATTGTAAATGCTTGTAAATAAAAAAAGCGATTATAAATCGCTTTATGGCTTTTAAAGATCTTTTGCCATTTTTATAGTATAACTTATAACAATAATTAAAATGTTTAAAATTATGAGTCCTATTTTAATTTTAGTATCATAATTAAATCTTACAAATAAATTAAAAATAATAAATCCTACTAGAATAAACAAAGTATAAATAGCAGGATATAATTTAAAAGCTTCTATAAAATCGCCTTTAAAAAGTAAGGCTGTAGCACGTTGAATACCACAGCCTAAACATTCTACACCAAAGATTTTTTTATATACACACGGTATTAAATAATCTTCAGATCCTTTTAAAAACATAAAAGGATTAATTGTTATGAATAACTATTTTATAGTTTACATCAATATTTTCGAGAGTGATGAGTTTCACTAAATAAACTCCGTCACTAAGATTGGCAGTAGAGAATGTAAAATTCCTACTAGTTCCAATATTTGATTTATTCACAACTAATTTACCAGTCATATCAAATATATGAGCAGTTATAATATCGTAGCCTTCTGGGTTAGAAATCTCAAGTTGTTTCACAGGATTGTTTTGGAAAAAACCAAAAGAACTTCTAACATTATTTTCTAATTCATTCCCCACTAAATTTGGTGTTATTACATCACTTGGTCCTCTAAATACTATAAAAAATCTATCATCATATTCTCCTGCAGGCAATAATAGTTGAGCCTCTTTTCCACCCGTAATTTTTTGATAGGTATTTTCAAGACGATCAAATAAATAAGCAGCGTTACTAATATTTATTTCTTCAACTGCTTTTACAGAAAATTTAAATTGTTGATCCAGTTCAAAAGTAATGGGTATTCTTTTACCAATTTCAAAAGGTACAGTTTGAATAACATAAGGTTTTCTATCATTATCAGGTCCAATTGGGAAATAAGCTTCGGCAGTTGCATCCATTGGATGTCTTGCATCAAAGCCTCGGTCATAACCATCAGTTGCTTCATTCGAAAAAGCTAATATCATATCTCTATAATGACTATCACCAAATATTGTGTGAATGCGTATTAATGGTAATTGATTATTTGGAATAGTAGGAGTAATTCCACCAGATGCACTTCCACTAGAATTAGAATTACCACCTGTTGGAGTCCTAAATTGAGAGTTGTTTGCAACTCCTTCAACTATATATCTTCTATGCTCGTTTTTGATAGTAAAAGAGCCATTAGGAGCTGATGCTCCGGGATATACCATGAAGCCTTGTCCAATAGGAGCAAATCGTCTTTGAATCAGACCACCGTCACCAGTTTGGCCTCCAGATGGATTTCCTCCTTGATCGTAATTTAAAAAAGGTGCAAAGGTGTACAAGCCTGGTGTAAACCCATTATAATCACTACCTCCAGGAGTCCAAACCCCGTATCCTCCTTTATTTCTTGTATATAGGTGTGAATCTACGGATCTATCTTCATCCCAAAACCTAAAAGATTCAATATCTTCATTGCCTGTCTCATAAAAAACTCTGTTAAGATCAAGCGCTGAAGGGTACGGGTTTCCGGAAAGTGTACTTTTATTTGCCGTCAATGATACTGTCATATCGCCATTATTTGGACGGCCTCTAAAATCGTATTTTTGATTATGGTTGGTAGTACCTACTCCCTTCATGATAAAACCATAACCAGGGATTACATTGTTATTCGTTTCTGCACCTAATGCGGTCCAGGGACCACCAGCCGGATAACGATACATCCATCTTCTTGATATGGTTAATGGTGATTCTATTCCGTTCACACCACCTAAAGTTAATGTAACGTTAGAATCAGTCTCCGTTATTGAATCATGGATCCTTAATATACCGAAGTTTTCATTTCCACTACCTGTAATATAGTTTCCAACAGGAGAACCCCAGAATGTATAATCCCAGGCGTCATCATCAGGAGTATTTTGAATTACAGATATAAAACCTGTTCCACTATTTGCAGATGCAGGAGTGCCTTGTATTAATTGTGCTTGCTCGCGTAAATAAATACTAGCCTCTGTCGTTGCATCAAAAGTGTTAGCTACAAGATTAATCTCTCCTTCCACAAACAATACTCCATCGGTTACATAAATGTAAGAATCTGTTGATGTTGAAGTATTAGGCGTAACATACAATTGCGAATACGCAATAGAAGACATTAATAAAAATGCTGTAAAAAATAGTAGGTTTCTCATAATCAAATTATTTGAAAGTGATTTTCGGGGTAAAATTACTTTATTTATAATAGCTAAAATTAGTATAATTATTGGATAATACCAGAAAAAATGACAAAAATCATATATTTAATGATCTTAATTAGTAACAGAATAATCTTATTTTTAGTAATCTAAAGGCTATTTTTGTAAGAAATTTCAATATTTTGTAATGAAAATTGGCGATAAAGTTTCGGTATTAGATGATACTATAACAGGAGTTATTACAGGTATACACAAAGATGTTGTTTCAGTTTTAACTACAGATGATTTTATAATGCAATACGCTAAAAATGAGCTCATTATCATAAATAACTTTTTTTTTAAAGAGGTAATGTTATCTAAAGACATTTCTGATATTATTTCAGAAAAAGAAACAAAAAAAGTAATAAAATCTAAGCGAATAAAGCCAAAAAAACGATCTGTATCACTTATGGAAGTTGATTTGCATATTCATCAATTAATTACAAAATTTAAAGGACTAAATAATCACGAAATTCTTACGATACAGTTGGAAACTGTTAAAAAACAGTTAGATTTTGCAATAATGAAAAAAATACAGAGAATTGTCTTTATTCATGGGGTAGGAGAAGGGGTTTTACGTATGGAATTAGAATTTTTATTAAAAAGATATGAAAATGTTAAATATTATGATGCAGATTATCAAAAATATGGAGTTGGTGCAACAGAAGTTTATATTTTTCAGAAAAAAAACACCTGATATTCAAAACGGCGGGGTAATTATTACCTCCAAATTTAATACATCTTCTATATTCCCAATATCCATAGTTTCCTGAGTAATTTGTTCTTCACCATTTATTAACACTAAATTAGAAAGTATGAGTGAAATATCACTTTTAAGGTTATAGGTATGAGTTCTGTATTCATCGATTATGGTTTCTGTAGTGATATTAGGATTGAGATAATCTGCTCCAACAGAAGGATCGGTAATATCGTTGGTTGGGTCTAAATCTCCGTTTGTATCCTCATATCGAGTTAGCGTTCCATCACCGTCGTCGTCGTCGTCTAAATAATCAGGGGTGCCATCCTTATCTGTATCTTGAGGTGTTTTACTTATGCCATTAAGAAAGTCCGTCCCTAATTCAATAATAGTGGGTACGTTGTCTCCATCGTCATCTTCGTCATAAAAATCTAATAAACTGTCTTCATCTGTATCCAATGAACTAGTTGAATCCTCAACAATACCATCCATATCGTCTAAAGTTACATCAGTTACAAGTGTTGCTTCACCAGAAGATCCAATGAATTCTGTAATAACATCTGGACTAATAGGAGGAATACTGTTACAAAAATAGCTATTTGTTATATCGCCGTTGTAAATTCTATAATTTACAATGTTTGAAGTGCCATTTAGTACAAAAACCCTTGAGCCTGACTCTATAAATAAAATATCTGAAGTACCTAAACTTAGTGAAATACTTTCTGAAGTATTATTATTTATCTTAAAAAAAATATAGTTGCCGGGACCACCACAATTATTTAAATTTGCCTCATCAAAATTGAAAGTAGTAACAATTATATCGCCATCATCACAGGCCAAAAAAAAGCCTGAAAGTATTAAAAAACAAATTAGCGTTTTCATAAGTTTTTTAGGATAAATCCAATGATCACAAAGTAACAAATTTCTTAACAATGAAACTATAATAAAACGTATTTTTGAGCCATATGAAAAATATATATTTTGATAATGCGGCAACCACTCAAATTCGAGATGAGGTAACTCAATGTATTTCAGATGTGTTAAAAAATGAATATGGAAATCCTTCTTCTACTCACGCTATTGGAAGATCGTCTAAGTCTCTTCTTGAAAATTGTAGAAGAGAAATTGCCGATCATTTTAATGTTTCTGCATCCGAGATTATTTTTACTTCAGGTGGGACCGAAGCAGATAATTTAGTTATTAATAGTTGTGTTAGAGATTTAGGTGTTACCCGGATTATCACGAGTAAAATTGAACATCATGCTGTAATGCATACCATTAAGGAACTTCAAAATAAGTATAAGTTACAAGTAGAATATGTGACATTGGATCAATATGGTATGATAAATTATGATCATTTAGAAACCCTGCTAAGTGATACTACTCACAGATCATTAGTTAGTTTAATGCATATTAATAATGAGGTTGGCAATATTTTGGATCTAAAACGAGTGGCTGATTTGTGTAAAAGATATACTACTTTATTTCATAGTGATATTGTTCAATCGGTTGGTCATTATCAACTGGATTTTTCTGAAATTAATATAGATTTTGCGGCAGTAGCTGCTCATAAATTTCATGGCCCTAAAGGTGTCGGTTTTGCTTATATTCGTAAAAACACAGGCTTAAAACCTCTTATTTTTGGAGGCGAACAAGAACGGGGATTACGAGCAGGTACTGAAGCTGTATATGCAATTGCAGGATTAGCAAAAGCCTTAGAAATATCATATCAAAATTTAGAAAAAGAAAAAAACTATATAACCGAGATCAAAGATTATTTTAAAGAAAGAATACAAATAGAAATACCTCTCGTAAGATTCAATGGTCTTTGTCATGATAACTCAAAAAGCACTTACACACTTTTAAACGTTTGTCTTCCTATTTCTCCAGAAAAATCCTTAATGCTTCTTTTTCAGCTTGATTTAAAGGGAATTGCCTGTTCAAAAGGCAGTGCATGCCAAAGCGGAAGTATTGCTGCTTCTCATGTTCTGAAAGAAATACTCTCTGAGGAAGAATTACAAAAACCTTCTATTCGATTTTCTTTTTCATCCTTTAACACCAAAGATGAAGTTGATTATGTGGTTAATGTGCTTAAAGAGTTTATTGAAAATTAATATTTAAAACTTCATAGTCGCTCTTACGTTAAAAACACGAGGAGTTAAATAGTTAGGAATTGCATATTGTACTTTAGTATAAATATCTCTAACAAATGTATTTGTAATTGAGTTTTGTACATCAAAAATATTAAAGATTTCTACCCCAAGCGATAATTCCTTAAATGGTTTTAACCAACCGCTATTTCTTAGCTTTTTCTCATCTATCAATACATACGAAACTCCTATATCTACTCTTTTATAATCGGGTAATCTTGTTTGAAAATCGTAAGGATCTGCATAACTTGGAGAACCTCCCGGTAACCCGGTATTATAAGTTAAATTCAGGTATAATTTTAAATCTGGAATTACTTTTACATAATCTTGAAAAAGTACGTTAAAATTAAGACGTTGATCTGTCGGGCGAAAAATATAACCTCTATTATCAATATTTTCTTTGGTTTTTAGAAAGCCAATACTCACCCAACTTTCGGTTCCAGGAACGAATTCTCCTGCCAATCTTAAATCTACACCATAAGCATAAGCTATTGCATTATTCTTTGCACGATAACGTATTCTTACATTTTCTATGGTATACGGATTTACATCTGTTAGGGATTTGTAATATATCTCCGAATTTAAAGTAAAAGGACGTCCCCATAGGTCGAAACTATAATCATTTCCAAAAACTATATGAACCGACTGTTGTGCCTTTACATTTGGTATAACTGTACCCGTTGAGTCTCGTAATTCTCTGTAAAAGGGAGGTTGATGATAAAGCCCTCCAGAAAGCCTGAAAAGCATGTCCATATCCCATTCAGGCTTTAATGCAACTTGTGCCCGTGGGCTGAACACGGTTTGAGAATTACTTGTAATACCCTCACCACTAACTGTCCAGTTATGTACTCTTACACCAGCATTAAGCCATACCTCATTAGAACCCATTGTAGTTCTTCGGCTCCATTGCGCATATCCGGAAATACGGTTTATTTGTACATCATTAGTAGCACGAATAGAAGTAAAAGGTACTAAAGGAGAGGTAAAAGGATCATAGGGTTGGTTATTTGTAAAATCACCTATAATAGGGCGAATAGAGAACCCTGCAGAGTCAATAATTTCAAATTCCTGAATGCGGTCTCGAATATCTTCATGGGTATATTTAACACCGTATTCAATATTATCATCTTCTATCGATATATTTCCTTTATTCTCTACATTTATAATTAGTGCGTCTAAGTCGTTACGGGCATGAGTGAGTTGAGAACCTATACCTTCTGTAAACTCTACTTCGCCTAAATCTTCATCACCAATATTAGTGTTTACTTCACCCAAACGATATTGTGCTAAAATATCAAAGTATTCTTGTTCTTGTGTTTGATAAATAGAAACAATAAATTTAGCGGTATAATTCTCAGAAACAACATAAGTTGCTTTAAGTGCTCCAAAATAAGTATCATAACGATCCTCTTCTTGTCCTTCATAAAAAATAAGTAATGCAATAGGATCAGCTAAAGTTCCAAAATTGGTTTGTCGTGTCAATGGTTCATAGCTATAATTATTTACAGAGATGGTGCCTAAAAAACCTAATTCAAATTTATTTGTGAATTTATAAGACAAATACGTTTGAGCATCTACAAAAGTTGGTTTGTAGTTGGTTTCCGTTTCTTTGGCATTTACAAACAGACTATTATCGCGGTAACGAAGACCTATAATACTGGATAAACGACCATTTTTTGAAATTCCCCCTGCAGAAACACTTGCACCCAATAGGCTTAGGTCAGCTGAAGCAGAAAATTGTACAGGTTTGCGGTAGGTAATATCTAATACTGAAGACATTTTGTCTCCATATTTAGCTTGAAAACCTCCAGCTGAAAAATCTACTTTATAAGTTAAATCAGAATTTACAAAGCTTAATCCTTCCTGTTGACCACTTCTTATCAAAAAAGGGCGATACACTTCTACTTCGTTTATATAGACTAAGTTTTCATCATAGTTTCCACCTCTTACGGAATATTGAGTGCTTAACTCATTGTTTCCACTAACACCTGGAAGTGATTTCAATAAATTTTCAACCCCAGCATTGGCGCCGGGGATTTTTCTTATTGTTTCTGGTGTTATGGATGTAATTCCCTCCACTCTTTTATTTTCCCTTCCCTTAATAATAACAGTAGCAATTTGTTCAACATCTGTTTTCATTACAGGATTAAATTCATAATCCTCATTAGGGTCTAGATTTACAGTTATCTGGACATTTTTATTGCTTATGTGAGAAAATGTGATAGTTACATCTTGGTTTGAGGGGATTTCAAGTAAATAATAACCGTTAAAATCGGTTAGAGTTCCAGATACATTGTAGGTTACATTAACTCCGGATAATGGAACATTAGATTCGTCTAAAATCACTCCTTTTATAGTTGCGTTTTGTGCTAAAAGAGTACCGGTTGTGACAAAAAATAGAAATAGGGAGGTTAAAGTAGAAGTCTTCAAATGTAAAAGTTATGATTGTTTTCTGAAAAATGTTGCTTCAAATGTAGCATTATTTCCTACATTATCAACAACAATTACTTTCAAATTATTTTCCGAATCCAAAATTATGTTATCGTCAAAATCATAGGTTAAAACGTCTTTTTTGTAATTATATTCCATCAATATGAAATTTCCGTTTATTGTGGCACGGTAGGAACTAATTCCGCTTAAATCATCTTCAATTTTTACCTTAAGTGTATTGTTTTTGTTTAACCACTTTTTATCTGAAAAATTAACAGGTTTTATAGTTGGGGCTGTTGTATCTATTACTAAAACATAAGAACCAAGGGTTCGAGTTTTTGTAGAAAGTTTTGTTCCTTTTCTATAAGTAGTATTATAATAGGGTTCGCCTTTATAATTAATCCTTCCTAAATACAACTTATCTAAATCAGACTCATTATAATTTGAAACATCTACGGTTATGGTAATATTTTTATGAACAGGAATAATATCTTCATGAACTTTTAGAGTATCTCCTTTCACTTCTATATTTAAATAAGTATTTTCATAAAGACTGTTTGCTGGAATATACACACTAAATTTTCCTTTGGTGATTGAAGTGGCTTGGTCTGCATAGATATAGTCTCCGTTTTTTTTATCGACAAAGGGATTAATAATATCCTGTTTTTTTCCTTTTATAGGAATTGAAATTAAAGTTTTATTTTTTTTGTAATCTGTAATTTCTATTGTAAACACCGAAGTAAAACCTTCTTCAATTGTAATATAACCATCACTACTATTGCCATTTATAATACTTAATGGGTTGTTGTTTTGTCTAAATAATTTTTGTACACGAATTCTATTGGTTTTAAAGTATTTATAATCTATATATCTATTTAGATACCTGGTTTCGGCAAATGAAAATTTTTCAAATAGAACATTAAATTTTTCTTCACCATTGTAAATAGTTTTTATATTGTAAACTCCGTTTTTATTTGAAGCACCATTTTGTTGGTCGTCTGTCGAAACTCCAAACCCGATTTTACCATAAGCAAATATATTTTCAGTTTTATATGAGCCATTTTTTTGCAGAATTAATCGCAATTTCACAAGGTTTTGTGATTTATTTATTTGAGAGTCTTCACTAATAGGATATACAAAGACACTATTTACTATGGGCTTTTTAGTGTCTGAAATATTTATCCCAAAAAGCATTGGGTTCATAGGTCTTGATGAAACATCTCTAATTTCAAAATGTAAATGAGGACCACCACTACTTCCACTATTTCCTGTGAAGGCTATAAGTTCTCCCTTTTTTACAAGGAGTTGATTTTCATCCGGGAATAGTTCAAGTGTGAAAGTTTCTTTTTCATATTGGGTTTTTTTTACATACTCCTGAATGGCACCAGAATATTTTTGGAGATGTGCATAAACTGTTGTATATCCATTGGGATGAAGGATATACAAAGCTTTTCCATATCCATAGTGAGAAATTTTAATCCTTTTAACATATCCATCTGCCGGAGCATACACGGGAATTCCTTCTCTTTGTTGCGTTTTAATATCAAGCCCGCTGTGAAAATGGTCGCTACGTAATTCACCAAAATTACCTGAAAGGATCAACGGTATATCAATAGGATTGTCAAAATAATTGTTTGGAATATTGTTTTGACTGTTAATAGTTCCACTAAAAAAGAGAAACAATAATAAAATATTTTTCATATTGTAAAAATAATAATACGTCATAAATAATAGGGGAGCGGGGGTTTTTTAACAAGATAGATTTTCAATAATACAAAAAATTAAAGAAAAAAGTAGGCTTTTCTACAACTGATTGTTAACTTTGTGTTAGAAGTATTGAATTAAATTTTAATGAGTGATCTTTCAGAAGTAGTTGATTCTTTAGAAAATAGAATTAGCAATATGCTTCAGAATTATAAAAATCTGAAGCATAATAAGCTAGAATTAGAAGAAGAATTAGCAGTTTTGAAATCGAAGCATAATCAAATTAATAAAGAAATTGATGAATGGCGTTCAACTTGTAACTCTTTGAAATTGGCAAATTCAATGCTTGGCAGCAACGAATATAAACGAGATACAAAGCTCAAAATAAACGCTTTAGTTCGGGAAATTGATAAATGTATCATTCAACTTTCCGAATAAATTGAAATAATGTCAAACCAGTTAAAAATAAAACTATCAATTGCGGACCGGGTATATCCCTTAACGATAAACCCAGATCAGGAAGAAGGTCTAAGGAAGGCAACTAAAAAGATAGAAGAAATGATTAAAAGGTTTGAAAAAAGTTATGCCGTACGGGATAAACAAGATGTATTAGCTATGTCTGCATTGCAATTTGCAACCCAGGTAGAACAAAAAAAAATCGATACTAATGAAGAAAGTCAATATATTGAAGAAAAGCTTGATGCATTAAATCAATTGTTGATAGAGCATATATCTTAACGTTCTTTTAAATAAAATACAAAGGTTACTGCCTACATTAATACTATTTTTTGGTAAACTCAACACGAATTCTTTAAAAAGGGTGAGTTGAAGTTGTAAAAGCGAGCCGTCTTAGAACGGATACTTGATCAACTTGTTAGCCCTAAACTTGTTTTTAAGGAGTTTATTCAAAATCACAATATTAATGTAGGCTTTTTTATGGAATCATTTGAATAATCAAACTCGAGAATTTATTTGAAATTACTCTTTAAATAATTCGATAAAGAGGTGATCAAACGATTTTAAACACAAAAAGCAAGTAAAATGGATAACAACGTAACACTAATTATAATTGGAGTAATAGGATTAATAGTTGGATTTGTAATCTCAAAACTTCTTGAAAAGAATAGAGCTACTAAATTAATTAATTCGGCGAAAAAGATAGCCGCTGCTATTACCAAGGAAGCAGAAAAGGATGCAGAGGCATTAAAAAAAGACAAAATGCTTCAAGCAAAAGTAAAGTTTATTGAACTAAAGTCCGAACATGAAAAGGTAATTTTAAAACGTGAGAAGAAAATTTTAGAAGCTGTAAAACGTACTCGTGATAAAGAATCTCAGATTTCGAATGAACTGGCTAATGCAAAAAAGATAAATTCCGATGTTGAATTCAAGATAAAAGATTACAGTGATCGAATTAATTATCTTGGTAAAAGACAAAATGAAGTGGATAAATTACATCGTAGGCAAATAGAACAATTGGAAGTAATTTCCAGTCTTTCTGCTGAAGATGCTAAGTCTCAATTATTAGAAAGCATTAAAGATGAAGCCAAATCAGATGCCATGGCCTATATCCAAAATTCCATGGAGGAAGCTAAATTAACAGCCCAACAAGATGCAAGAAAGATTGTGATCAATACCATTCAAAGAATTGGTACTGAAGAAGCTATAGAAAATTGCATATCGGTATTTAATCTTGAAAGCGATGATATAAAAGGAAGAATCATCGGACGAGAAGGCAGAAACATTAGGGCAATAGAAGCCGCTACTGGAGTTGAGATTATTGTTGATGATACTCCTGAAGCAATTATCCTGTCCTGTTTTGATTCAGTTCGCAGAGAAATAGCTCGATTGTCTCTTCATAAATTAGTGACCGATGGTCGTATACATCCTGCTAGAATTGAAGAAGTGGTTAATAAGACCATCAAACAAATTGAAGAGGAAATTATAGAAGTTGGGAAACGTACCGTTATAGATCTAGGAATTCATGGCTTACATCCAGAACTTATAAAAACAGTTGGGCGCATGAAGTTTCGTTCTTCTTACGGGCAAAACCTTTTACAACACTCTCGTGAGGTTTCTAAGCTCTGTGGTGTGATGGCCGCCGAATTAGGATTAAATCCAAAACTTGCTAAACGTGCTGGATTACTACACGATATAGGTAAAGTGCCAGACACTGAAACCGAACTCCCTCACGCTTTATTAGGAATGCAATGGGCAGAAAAACATGGGGAGAAACCCGATGTTTGCAATGCCATTGGAGCACATCATGATGAAATTGAAATGACTAATCTTTTATCACCTATTGTACAAGTTTGTGATGCTATTAGTGGAGCAAGACCCGGAGCAAGAAGACAAGTATTAGATTCCTATATACAGCGTTTAAAGGACCTTGAAGATGTAGCTTTTGGATTTAAAGGAGTAAATAAAGCCTATGCAATTCAGGCAGGTCGGGAATTACGTGTTATGGTAGAAAGTGAAAAAGTAAGCGATGAAAAAGCAGCAGAATTATCATTTAGTATTTCACAGAAAATCCAAACAGAAATGACATATCCAGGGCAAGTAAAAGTAACTGTGATAAGAGAAACCAGGGCTGTAAATATTGCGAGATAAGTATTTTCTTAGAGGTTTATTCATCATAAATATTAGAATATCCACTTTCGGGCATTTCAAAAAATGAACCATTTATAAACCTGTAATTCTTATCAAGGGTTTCAATTTTTCGCATATCCACATCATCAAGAACTATAGCAAAGGCGTTGTAATTAGCTGTCATATGTTTAATATTCGTTGATTTTGGAATAACGGGAGGTCCCTCTCTTACAATGCCAAGCAATTAACACTTGTGCAGGCATTACATTATGTTTTGCTGCAATATTTATTATTACTTCAAGATCCATTAAACTTGGTTCATCGTCATTTTTCATATCTAAAGAGCGGTCTCCCGATCCTAATGGAGAATACCCAGTTATTAATATACCTTCAGAATTACAATAATTTAATAATTCATTTTGCTGAAGTAAAGGATGTAATTCAACTTGATTAATTTCAGGTTTACTTTCGGCCTTAGAAATTAAAATTTGAAGTTTCTTTTTACTGAAATTAGAAACCCCAATATGACGAGCCAATCCTTCTTTTTTAGCAATTTCCATTTGTTTCCAAGTATCTATAATGGGAAGTTCTTCTAATGGAATGTAATCTGAGGGCTTGCTTGGAAATAAAACACCACGTTTAAATGCTACGGGCCAATGAATAAGATATAGGTCTAAATAATCAAGCTGTAATTTTTTAAGTGATTCTTTTAAAGCAGGTATTACAGAAGATACATGATGGGCATTATTCCATAGTTTTGATGTAATAAAAATATCTTCTCTTTTAACTTCTCCATTTTTAAAAACACTAGCAAGTGCCTCTCCAATCTCAACTTCATTTCCATAAACTGCTGCGGTATCAATATGTCGATAGCCAGCATGAATTGCATCAACTATAGTAGTTTTAATTTCGTTACCTGTGGCTTTCCAGGTACCTAATCCGATACAGTGAAAAGTGTCTTTATTATCAAAACTCAATGTTATCATAGTGGTTGATTCTAACACAATATACAACACAAAATTAGCTTCTTGGATGAAATTGATTTATTATTTGAGTGAGATGTTTCTTATCTATATGTGTATATATCTCTGTGGTAGTAATACTTTCATGACCTAACATTTGTTGTATAGCACGCAGGTTTGCACCATTCTCTAAAAGATGTGTAGCAAATGAATGTCTAAAAGTATGAGGGCTAATATTTTTATGTATACCCCCTTTTTCAGCAAGTTGTTTTACAATGGTAAAAATCATAGCTCGAGATAGCGAGTTTCCTCTTCGATTTAGAAATAAAGTATCTTTTGCTTTCGGTTTTATATCTTGATGTACTCGTATTTGATTGCGGTACAAGTCTATATATTTTACAGTAAGAGAACTTATAGGGACAAAACGCTGTTTATTTCCTTTCCCTGTAACTTTTATAAATCCTTCTTCAAAAAATAAATCTGATAATTTTAAAGTAATTAATTCTGAAACTCTTAATCCACAACCATAAAGAGTTTCAATAATTGCTCGATTGCGTTCCCCTTGTGGTTTGCTTAAATCAATAGTTTTTATAAGATGGTCTATTTCTTCGAGGGAGAGTGTGTCTGGTAATTTTCTACCAATTTTGGGGCTTTCAATTAGTTCCAATGGATTGGTTTTTCTATATTCTTCAAAAACAAGGTAGTTGAAAAATCCACGAAGCCCTGAAATGATTCTACTTTGAGAACGAGGATTTACTTCTTTGGCAATGGTGTAAATAAACTGCTGAATGGTTTCTTTTGTAATAACTGTCACTGATACTTCTATGTCATTGTTTTCTAGCCAATTAATCAATTTATTAATATCATAGGTGTAATTTGATATCGAGTTTTCAGATAGTCCTCGTTCTAAACGTAAATAGTTTTGGTAATGTGTGATAGCTTGTTGCCAATTCATATAGCTATATTAATCAATAAAAATAAAAAAGAAAGTTTTGTAAGAAATAACTTGAATCTATTTTACGTTTTACTTTATATTTACAAATCTTAAAATTATAAAACTAAACTTATGAAAAATTTCATTTTAATTGTTTTAACAGCATTTCTGACAACTTCAGTAATATCCCAAGAAATTGATTTGGGTTTAAAAGCTGGTGCAAATTTTGCTAGTATCACTGATGCATCTGGTCTTTCAAATAGAACAGGGTTTTTAATTGGGGTATTTGCAGGTGTAAAATTCAGTGATAAATTAGGCATACAAGGAGATTTATTATATTCTCAACAAGGAGCCAATTCAGACCCAAAGGATATAGATTTAAATTATATAAACGTTCCAATTGTTTTAAAATATTACTTGATTCAGGGATTTAATTTACAAGCAGGACCACAATTTGGCTTTATTGTGGATGATAATATCGAGGCTGAATCTTTTGATCTTGCCGGAGTATTGGGTTTAGGGTATGACTTTCCATTTGGAATAAGGATAGAAGGTCGTCATAACTTTGGATTGACCGATGTTTTTAATAGTGATAAAGGTAAAAACAGTGTAACTTCTATCGCCATAGGGTATTCTTTTTTGTAATCTAATACCTTAAAAATAATTATAAAGCCATCTAATTTAGATGGCTTTTTTATAATGTTATTTTGTAAATAACGTACTTATCAATTATCATTATCTTTGAATTATGAAAATCATCATAATCAACGGCCCCAATATTAATTTATTGGGAAAAAGGGAAAACGACATTTATGGGGATCAATCCTTTGATGATTTTTTTGTACATCTTCAATTTAAGTATAAAGAAATTGAGCTCACTCAGTTTCAATCTAATATAGAGGGAGAGATTATTGACAAGCTCCAGGAGATAGGTTATTCTTACGATGGTATTATTTTAAATGCCGCAGCCTATACTCATACTTCAGTAGGTATAGGAGACGCAGTTAAGGCTATTTCAACTCCAGTGATTGAAGTACATATTTCCAATACGTTCTCAAGGGAAGAATTTAGACATAAATCTTATATTTCTCCAATTGCTAAAGGTATTATCCTTGGTTTTGGAATGCAAAGCTATGAGTTGGCCTTGCAAAGCTTTTTGTAATATTATAGATGAATCACTTCACCATACGCATCGGCAACGGCTTCCATAACTGCTTCACTCATGGTTGGGTGTGGATGGATAGATTTTAAAACTTCGTGTCCTGTGGTCTCTAATTTTCGTGCTACAACAGCTTCGGCGATCATATCGGTTACCCCGGCACCAATCATATGGCAACCTAACCATTCCCCGTATTTTGCATCAAAGATCACTTTTACAAAACCTTCTTTGGTTCCGGCAGCACTTGCTTTTCCACTAGCAGAAAATGGAAACTTTCCAACCCTTAGATCATAACCTGCTTCTTTTGCTTGTTTTTCGGTCATTCCTACAGAGGCAATTTCGGGTGTTGCATAAGTACATCCGGGAATGTTTCCATAATCAATGGCTTCAACATGCATGCCTGAAATTTTTTCAACACAGGTAATTCCTTCAGCAGAAGCGACATGAGCAAGAGCAGGTCCATCAACCACATCACCGATAGCATAATAACCTGGTATATTTGTTTGATACCAGTCATTCACTAATATTTTATCTTTATCGGTTACGATACCAACATCTTCAAGGCCAATATTTTCAAGATTTGATTTAATACCCACTGCAGAAAGTACAATTTCGGCTTCCAGAAATTCTTCACCTTTTTTGGTTTTTACGGTAACCTTTATATTTTTCCCTGATGTGTCTACCTTTTCTACCGAAGTATTGGTCATTACTTTGACTCCGGCTTTTTTAAATGACCGTTCAAATTGTCTTGACACTTCTTCGTCTTCTAAAGGGACTAAGTTTGGTAGAAATTCTACAATGGTAACTTCGGTACCCATTACATTATAAAAATGGGCAAATTCTACGCCTATGGCACCACTACCTACAACTATCATGCTTTTAGGTTGTTTATTAAGGGTCATGGCTTCTCGATAACCTATTATTTTTTTACCATCTTGTTTTATGTTAGGCAAATCCTTTGAGCGAGCTCCGGTAGCAATAATAATGTGATCTGCTGTATATTCTTTTCCATCTACATCAATCTTCTTTCCTGGTTTTATCTTTCCGAATCCATTAATGACATCAATTTTATTTTTCTTCATTAAAAACTGAACCCCTTTACTCATTCCATCTGCAATACCACGACTTCGTTCAACAACTTTACCAAAGACTCTTTCAACTCCATTAACACTAAGACCATAATCTTCGGCATGTTTTAAATAATCGAAAACCTGAGCACTTTTCAATAAAGCTTTTGTAGGAATACAACCCCAATTTAGACATACCCCTCCTAGATTTTCTTTTTCTATTACAGCAGTTTTAAAACCTAATTGTGAAGCTCTGATTGCAGTTACATACCCTCCGGGTCCACTTCCTAAAACAATAACATCATATTTGCTCATTTCTTAATTTGTTGTATAAATTTTAAAGAACGAAATTACAAAATGTATGTGTAACTGTAAACTTTACTACAATATTTTGCTTGGCTAATCTATACGACTGGTAATACGTTTTTATTTTTTTTGAAAGTCTATTGATAATGAATTTACACAATAACGTTGTCCGGTTTCCGTGGGACCATCGTTAAAAACATGCCCTAAATGGCTACCACAATTTGAGCAGATAATTTCTACTCGAATCATCCCCGAACTTTTATCCCGAATATATTCAACGGTACCTTCTTGAGCCTTATCAAATGAGGGCCAACCACAACCACTATCGAATTTGCTATCACTTTTGAAAAGTTGAAAATTACAAGCACCACAAGTGTAAATGCCTTTTTCAGAATGAAGGTTGTATTTTCCTGTAAAGGGTTGTTCGGTACCTTTTTCACGAAGTACATTGAACTGATCATCATTAAGGTTTTCACGCCATTCTGATTCTGATTTTTGTATAGAAAAGGGTTTTTTATTCATTTTTTTTTGGAATAAAATTCAATGCAACACCATTTATGCAATGTCTTTTACCGGTGGTATCACTTGGGCCATCTTCAAAAACGTGACCAAGGTGACCTCCACAGACAGCACAGTGTTCCTCTGTACGAGGGTATCCTAGGGTATAATCAACAGAAAATTCAACATTGCCCTTAATCACCCTATCAAAACTAGGCCAACCCGTACCACTATCGAATTTATTATCACTTTTAAAAAGGGGAGTATTACATGCGGCACATACATACACCCCATCTTTATTGTTTTTATTAAGATCACTGGAAAAGGCACTTTCGGTACCCCCTTTACGCAAAACGAAGTATTCTAAATCGGAAAGTTCTGCTTTCCATTCAGAATCGGTTTTAGTAACCTCATACTTCTTTTCCTTATTTTTGTCTTGAGCTGAAGTATTACAGTTAAACAAGAGTATACTTAAAAAGATTAAGCTTATTTTTCTCATATTAATTTGGAAGAAGTTCGATTTGTGAACTATTTATTTCCAGGACTTGTAATAATTCTTCCATAGTCAGATCAATCGAACCAAATTCTGAAGGAACTATTGCAATCCTGAAAACTTGGTCGTCTGTATAGACTGGACCTAACGTTGAAAGATCGAAATTTCCATCTAAAAATAACATCACATCTAAAAATGTGTGATCAAAGGTATAAACTAATGTACCTTGATTTACAAAATAGGTTTGTGGTAACTGGCTCCAAATATCTATGGGTCCACCATTACCTGGTGTGGTACCCTCAAGAAGATATACTAAGACTACATCCGACTCAAATACTTCTATATTTGAGGGGAATGTGACCAATCTACTAAAACCATTTCCTGGAGTAAAATCAACAGTAACTTCAAATACTTGTCCAAGGATATTAATTCCATCTGCACCCGGAGGTCCTTGATCACCTTCACAAGATGTAATTAGAATTGAGGTAGAAATTGCTAAAAGTAAAAATAGATTTTTCATTATTTATATGTTTTGTTTGACAATTACAAAAGTCGTTCCAAAAAAATAAAGCGTCCCTATAGATGGCATAAAAATTGTAAAAATATTTGTGATATATTGTTACCTTGTAATTGTTAATTGAAATATTAAATCATGAAATTAGAAAGAACATTTTCCATTCTTACAGTAATTTTATTTGTAGTAGCGTGCACTACAAACCCTTTTACAGGTAAAAAAACATTGGCCTTAGTTCCGAATTCACAAATTTTACCAATGGCTTTTCAACAATATGAGCAGTTTTTGTCTGAACACAAAGTAATTAAAAACACTCCAAATGCACAAATGGTGAAAAGCGTGGGCCGAAAAATTTCAATTGCTGCAAAGCGATATTTAACGGCTAATGGATATGCGGGGTATTTAAAGGATTATCGTTGGGAGTATAATCTTGTGGAGGATCCAGCTGTTAATGCTTGGTGTATGCCGGGCGGGAAAATAGTTTTTTATACAGGGATACTACCTGTAACTAAGGGAGAGGCAGGGATTGCTGCTGTTATGGGACATGAAGTAGCACATGCATTAGCCAACCATGGACAACAACGTATGAGTGCAGGACAATTACAAGCATTGGGAGCAGTAGCAGGAAATGTAGCACTTAATAACGATCCTGAAAGCCAACAAATATTTAATGTTGCTTACGGAATTGGCACCAATTTAGGTGTGATGTTACCTTTTAGTAGAAGTCATGAGAGTGAGGCCGATAAAATTGGGTTAATCTTAATGGCTATAGCAGGATATGACCCTATAGAAGCTGCTCACTTATGGGAACGAATGGAAAAACAAGGTGGCGGGGCTCCGCCTGAAATATTAAGTACTCACCCATCTAGCGAAAGACGTATTCAAAATATTAAAAGTTGGGTAGCCGATGCAAAAGCTGAGGCCAGAAAATTTGGAGTAACTAGTTTTAAAAAGTAAAAAAATCAAATAAAATTATATTTTACTACTTTAGAAGCTGTCTTAACAGACAGTTTTTTTAATTAGATATTTATGATTAATTTACAAAAAGGAAGCAAAAAATTACTGAATGCCTGGGCCTTTTATGATTGGGCAAATTCTGTATATAGTTTAGTAATAGCTTCTGCGGTTTTTCCAATTTATTATCAAGCTCTTTTTAATGCTGCAGAAATTGATACAATTGTAGTTTTTGGAGGTTCTATTCGAAGTACACCGCTTATAAGTTATACAACTGCAGCAGCCTTTTTAGCAGTTTCTTTTATCTCTCCTATACTTTCAGGAATTGCAGATTATGTTGGAAATAAGAAAATTTTTATGAAATTTTTCTGCTATCTGGGAGCGATTTCATGTATGGGGATGTATTTTTTTAGTCTGGAGCATATATATATAAGTTTACTTTTATATTTTATGGCACTTGTGGGATTTTGGAGCAGTTGGGTTTTTTATAATTCATATTTGCCCGATGTTGCATTCCCTGTACAACAAGACAGACTTAGTGCTAAAGGATTTTCGTTAGGATATATCGGCAGTGTTATACTACTTCTTTTTAATTTGGCTATGATCATGTTTCCCGAAAGTTTTGGCTTAGGTGAGGGAGGACCGGCCAAAATGAAAGCCATGCAAATCTCGTTTATTTCGGTGGGAGTTTGGTGGATTCTGTTTAGTCAATACACATTTTATTATCTTCCTAAGGGCAATAAATCCAATAATAAAGTAACCGTAAAAATTATTTTCGATGGCTATAAAGAACTGAAAGGTGTTTATATCTCACTTTCAGAAAATATAAAATTAAAACGATATCTCGGGGCTTTTTTTGTATACAGTATGGCAGTGCAAACAGTTATGTTGGTAGCTACTTATTTTGGGGAGCAAGAGATTTCGTGGGGGGGTGTAGAACAAAAAACTATAGGACTTATATCGAGTATATTAATTATTCAATTAGTTGCTGTAATAGGAGCTACATTAACTTCCAGATATTCAGAAAAATTTGGAAATATCCCAACGTTAGTTGTAATTAATTGTATTTGGGCAACTATATGTGTTATTGCTTATTTTATAGAAACGCCTATGCAATTTTATATCCTAGCTGGTATGGTTGGAATGGTTATGGGGGGAATACAAGCATTATCTCGTTCAACATATTCAAAATATTTGCCTGAAACCAAGGATACTACCTCATATTTTAGTTTTTATGATGTTGCAGAAAAAATCGGAATTGTAATTGGAATGCTTATTTATGGGATTATAGATCAGATTACGGGAAATATGAGAAATTCGATATTATTTCTCGTTCTCTTTTTTGTGGTGGGAGTAATTTTGTTACTTAGAATTCCGAGAAATAAGTAATACTTCACAATTTTTTATTTATGTTTGCTGTTATTACCAAATAAAACTACTACTTATGAAGAAATTTCAACTCTTTAATTGGATTGTCATAGTTTTTTTAGCATTTCAATTTGCAGCCTGTGATAATGAGCCTTTAGAGGGAGAATTTCCTGTAGACGTTGATGTTGTAACTGCAGAAGAAGGGCAGTTTGTTGCTAAAGTTGGTGACATCAATATTATAGCGATTGAGGCAGGAGGTATCCTTACTAGTGAGAATGTGCTAATAATAACAGGAACGATAACCGATGCCGGCGAAAGTATTGTATTAACTATTGAAAATGCGGACTTAGGCACATTTAATATAACTGTAGTAGGGGGTACCGTAAATAGTGGTATTTATTTTGATGGAGGAACAATTATAAATCCTTATATCTCGACTGCTGAAATTGGTGGTTTTGGTGAATTAACATTAACTGAAATGGACACCGAACTGCTTACGATATCTGGAACGTTTAGCTTTACAGGGGTACGAATTTCTTTGGATTCAGACGGTAATCCCATTTTAGACGATGAGGGAAATCCTGTTTTAGAAACTATTGAAATAAGCGCTGGTTCCTTTAATTCTATTGAATATATTGAAGCAGAACCTGATCCTACAGATGAATTTTTCGCAAGAGTTGATGGTGCAAGTTTTATTCCTGAAACAATTACAACTACACAAGTTACGATTGGGGGTATTCCTATGATAAATGTTGTGGCTGTGAAACTCAGCGGTGAAACCATACGAATAGATTTCCCAGAGTATCTAGGTTTAGGAACTTTTGCAATGGAGCAAGTTTCGGACGGAACAAAGCTTATTGGTTTATATAATGCAAATACAGGGGGTGAAAATTTAACTTCTAACCCCGGAACATTAACAATTACGGAATACGATAACGAAATAGGTAAAATTGTGGCTACTTTCGAGTTTACCGGAACAGATCCGTTGGGACAAGATCCTACCGTTGTTGAAATTACTGAAGGCAGTTTTACACTTTATAATTTAGATATAACTCTTGTTACAACTAATTCCTTTACAGCAAGTGTTGATGGAGATACATTTAATCCCGATGAAATTGTTGTGATTGAAGATATAATTAATGGATTTAATGTGATCTCTATTATCGCAACGGATAGTATAACCAACCAAAATATTGGATTAATATTTCCTGCCGATATCATTGAAGGAACCTATAATTTAAGTCCAATACTGGTAAATGGGGATGAGAAAGTCGGTTTTTATACTCCTGATGTTGGTAATTCAATAGTTTATACTTCTAACCCAGGGACACTTACTATAATTAGTTTTGATATAATAACCGGAGTAATAGAAGGGACTTTTCAGTTTATTGCATCAGATCCTAATAATGTGGATCCTACTACTTATATTATTTCAATTGGTGAATTTACTGTTATAGTTCAGTAAGTTAGAAAATAAGTTAAAAAAGCCATTCGCTTTATGCGGATGGCTTTTTGTTTTTATAAGAATTAAGATTATATCGACTTTATGGAACCAGATCCCATTACTTTGGTATCACTATTTTCGGGATTACCTGAATACCGAATATCACCGGAACCATTTACCCTGGCTTTTAAGCTTTTAGTAGCATTTACTTTTGCATCTCCTGATCCGGAAACATATACTTGAGTATTTTGCGAACTTAATGAAGAACCCTTAAAGTCACCACTACCACTTATTTTTATTTCAAAATATTGTGTCTTACCCGAAAGTTCTAAATCCCCGGAACCTGTTAATTTCGCATCTATAGTGTTAGCATCCAGATATAAATTAATATCACCTGATCCAGTTAGAGAAACCTCGAAGGAATTACTGTTAATAACATCTTTAGATAAAACATCGCCAGATCCTGTAAGAGATAATTTGATAATATCTTTAAAAGGTACAGTTATTTTAATTCCTTTCTTAGTTTTTAAAGTAACCTGATTTTTTACTTTAATGGTAAGTGTACCATTTTCAGATTCAATGATTAAATACTTATGTAAATTTTCATCTGTCGAAACTACAATGGTTCCTTCAGTTCCTTTTTCTAATTTAACATCCATAGATCCTACAACATTAATTACATCATAATCTTGTGTTGTTACGGTTTTTGTGGTAACAGTACCGTTACCAACTATTTTTTTGTTGAATTGAGCGTAGCATTCAGTAAAATTTAAAACTGAAAATGTTATTGCTAGTGTAATTGTTAATAGTGTCTTCATTTTGTTCGATGTTTTATATTATTTTTTTATAAGGGTTAAACCGCCATATTCTGAGTTGACATTCACAGAATTTCCAGAATTTTCTACTCCATGAAACCCTGAATACTTCTTGTTTTTACCATTTATTGAAGAATGCTTAACGGTAACGTTTTCCTCACCCTTAAAGCTGGCATAGCTCAAGTTAAAATTGAAATCGAAATTGAAATCATTATCAAATCCTATTTTTATTCCAGTATAGTCTGCATCTATGGTTACATTATTAACAGATGCTGTTAAGCGTTTAATTTTTATTGAGCCATAATCTGAGATGAGTTTCAAGGACCCTGTAACAGTGCCAATTCTATGGTTTACATAATCTCCATTACCTATTAAGGTCTTTACCTTACCTATAACAACTTTTCCATAATCACAATTATAATTAATATTAGTTGCTTCAATAATTTCAGAGTCTGTGTAGTCAGCATACAATTCTAATCGTTCTACTTTATCCAAAGTAAAATCGGAATAGTCTGCATTAATCTTTCCACTTTTCATATAACCAATAGTAGATTTACTGGTATAATCGAAGTTAAGATAATTATCTTCGGCTAATAATTCGCCAATAAAAAGATGTCCATAGTCACAATTAATTTTGGCAATTCCTTCTAGTTTATTAATGCTAATAGCCCCATAATTATTATTTAAATCAACACTATTTGTAACGGGAATCTTAATAGTATAATTTATTTCAATAGAGATCTTATTGTTTTTACTTCCCCACCATTTCCAGTATTTCTTTTTATTTTTGAATTTGGTTTTAGCAGTTACAAGAGAAGCATTTCCAGTAAACTCCACAGTAATATCATCCAATCTTTGTTGCACTTTTTCTTCATCATTTCCATTGGTTCTAATAGTGACTACAATGACAGTACGGTTTTCATTCCAAGTAACAATATCAATGTTTCCATAACTGTTTTTAACTTGTAATTCGGCATTGGGGTTTACAACATACTCTTTATTAATAGTTTTCTCTTTAGTGTATTTTCCTTTAATTTTTCCGTGATTCGCAAATAATATTGCAGGTAATAGGAATATAAATAGTAGTGTTTTATATTTTGTTTTCATTTTTAAGGTTTTTAAGTTTTTTAACTTCTTCTATTGTTGAAATGACTTGTTCTAACAAATCTATTCGGTTTTGAAAGTTTTTAATCATAGCATAAATTACACGTTTGTTGTTTCCACTTTCAACCAAATCGAGTTTAAGGATTTCATATTTATTTTCAAGATTTTCTAATTGCTCTAATGCATCTTGAACCAAAATCTCAGTTTCTGGACTTTCAAAACTTTTTAAGGTTTGTAATTCATTGTTAATTGTAGAGGTGAAAAAAGATTGGGTTTGTTCCATCTCTGGTGATACACTTGCTAATTCTGCAGCTGTAACATCTTCGTTCAAAAATAATGAACTAACGACAAATATAACTGCTATCAAGGCAGCTATAGAAAGAGTTTTACGCCATTTAATTACCGATTTAGTTGTTTGATCTTTAGCGTTTAACTTCTCTAAAAAACGTTTTTGATGTCCTTCAGAAATATTATGCACGTTAAACGTGCCTTCAAGATTTTTAAATAATTCAGATATTTGATCTTCTTTCATTGCGTTGCAATTAACTTATTACGTAAACTTTCTTTAGCTCTGGAAATTAATGTTCTGCAATTGGCATAACTTATCTGCATTATTTCGCATATTTCTTCGTAATCAAATCCTTCGATAAAATGGAGATTTAAAATTTGACGATAATTATCATTTAAATCATCCATACAACTAAGAACTTTATTTGCTTTTGTATGCGTATAATCTTCTGAAGTGTCAAAATAAGAATCCTCTTGGGCTTCTTCTTTAAAATCTTCATCTGCGATGTTAACAAAGCGCTTTGATTTTTTATACTGTACAATGCTATTGTTAATAATTATCCTTTTTAGCCAAGACCCAAAGGAAGCATCTCCTTTAAATTTATCAAGCTTACTAAAAGCAGAAATAAAAGATTCCTGCATCACATCTTCGGCTTCGGCTGTATTTTTAACAATACGCAAAGCAGTATTGTACATCGCATGCTGATAGCGGTTATAAACCTCTAATTGCGCAAGCTGATTTCCTTTTCTACAAAGAACGAGTAACGTATTAATATTTTGATTGGTCAGTGTCAAAAAAAACAATTGTTTATGCTAAAGATACAGTAAGATGAATATTGTTACACTTAATTGAATAATTTTTTAAACCTTTCTTAATTATATTTATCATAAATATGATTTTCAGTAATTAGAATCTTTATAATAATCAAATATTATAATAATTTATATCTAAGAAATGGCATAACAATTGAATTAGAAGTATTGAAAATAGAAATGAATACTATGTTTATAGCTGTTTTTCAGAAAAATAAGAAAAAAACGAATAACTTTAAAACTTTGTTCTCAATATAGTTTGTGACATAATGTCTTATTCTAATATATGGCAATATCTAAAATAATATCAATCGACAGTTTGTCATTTCAGGAAATGAAGGAAGATACAGACTTAATTCCGCTAATGACCCCGGAAGATGAAGATGCAATGAATAAGGAGGAATTACCCGAAATACTTCCCATTTTACCCCTGCGAAATACTGTATTATTTCCGGGAGTAGTTATTCCTATTACTGCAGGACGAGATAAATCTATAAAACTTATTAATGAAACCAACAAAGGCAATAAGGTAATTGGTGTTGTTTCTCAAAAAGATGAAAATGTTGAAGAACCTGGTTTAAATGATATCAATGCGGTAGGAACTGTGGCAACAATACTTCGAGTTTTAAAAATGCCAGATGGAAATACGACAGTTATACTACAGGGGAAAAAACGCTTTGAAGTTACTGAAGTAATTACCAAAACGCCTTATATGACAGCAACTATAAGAGAGGTGCCTGAAGCAAAACCCGCTAAGGAGAACGATGAGTTTATAGCTATAATCGATTCTATTAAAGAAAAGGCATTGGAGATCATTAGGGTTAGCCCTAATATTCCTTCCGAAGCTGCTTTTGCGATACAAAATATAAATAGCAGTTCATTTCTGGTAAATTTTGTTTCCTCTAACCTTAATATTCCTGTAGATGATAAGCAAAAACTACTTGAAATTAATGATTTAAAAGAAAGGGCTCTTGAAACACTTCGATATATGAATATTGAATTACAGAAGCTATCGCTTCGTATTGATATTCAGTCAAAAGTTGAAAGTGATATTAGTCAACAACAACGTGAGTATTTTTTACATCAGCAGATGAAAACCATACAAGAGGAGCTGGGAGGCTCTTCTTCAGAAGAAGAAATTGAGGATATGCGTTTACGCGCTAAAAAGAAAAAATGGAATGATGAAGTTGATGAGCACTTTTCTAAAGAGTTGTCTAAACTACAACGAATGAACCCTCAAATGGCAGAATACGGAATTCAACGGAATTATCTGGATTTGTATTTGGATTTACCCTGGGGTACATACAGTAAAGATAAATTTGATTTAAAACGAGCTAGAAGAATACTCGATAGAGATCATTTTGGATTGGACGATGTAAAAAAACGTATCATAGAACATCTTGCAGTCCTGAAGCTTCGAAACGATATGAAATCGCCAATTTTATGTTTGTATGGACCTCCTGGAGTTGGTAAAACTTCACTTGGTAAATCAATTGCAGAAGCCTTAGGAAGGAAATATGTGCGCATGTCATTAGGTGGTATGAGAGACGAATCTGAAATTCGAGGGCATCGTAAAACATATATTGGTGCTATGCCGGGAAGAATTATTAAAAATATAAAGAAAGCTGAAACAAGCAATCCTGTTTTTGTATTGGATGAGATTGACAAACTTTCGGTTGGAAGCCAGGGAGATCCCTCTTCGGCTATGTTAGAAGTTTTGGATCCGGAACAGAATAATTCATTTTACGACAATTTTTTAGAGGTGGGTTATGATCTTTCTAAAGTTATGTTTATCGCTACTTCTAATAGTTTAGGAACTATTCAAGCTCCCTTGCGTGACCGTATGGAAATAATAAATGTTTCGGGGTATACCATTGAGGAAAAAGTAGAAATAGCAAAACGACATTTACTTCCAAAACAGCTTAAAGAACATGGACTCAGCAAAGAAAATTTAAAAATTGGTAAAGCTCAACTGGAAATAATTGTAGAAGGGTATACTCGGGAGAGCGGTGTTCGCGGTTTAGAAAAACAATTGGCTAAAATGGTACGCTATGCAGCCATGAAAATAGCAACGAATGAAGAATACCCCATTAAAGTAACCAACAATATCATTGTTGAAATATTAGGTTACCCAAAATTAGAACGAGACAAATATGAAAATAATGATGTTGCAGGAGTGGTAACAGGACTTGCCTGGACAAGAGTAGGAGGAGACATTTTATTTATTGAATCTATATTATCTAAAGGAAAAGGGACTCTTACTTTAACCGGAAATCTTGGTAAAGTAATGAAGGAATCTGCAACCATTGCAATGGAATACATAAAATCTAATGCTAAATTGTTAGGTCTTTCTCCCAATATTTTTGGAAAATACAATGTACACATTCATGTTCCAGAAGGAGCTACACCCAAAGATGGTCCCAGTGCTGGAATTACGATGCTTACTTCTTTAGTATCTCTATTCTCCCAACGGAAGGTAAAAAGAAGCCTTGCTATGACAGGAGAGATCACACTACGAGGAAAAGTATTACCTGTAGGCGGTATTAAAGAAAAAATCCTGGCGGCGAAACGCGCTCATTTAAAAGAGATTTTACTTTGTGAAGACAACCGAAGAGATATAGAAGAAATTAAGCCTGAATACTTAAAGGGATTAACTTTTCATTATGTCAAAGACATGATAGAAGTGTTAGATATTGCACTTACCAATCAGAAAGTTAAAAATGCAAAAGAATTATAAGAAATCTAAATGTAAATAGATTTTTTATTATGCCGAAAATAAAATATACTTGCATTCGTTTAATCTTTCAGAAATAAGGTATTTCGTTCCATGAACCAAAAGGTATTACTTTTATTTGCTCTTATTACGGCTACAATTACTATGGCACAAGTGGGTGGACGTTATACCTATGAGTTTTTAGGCTTGGTAAATTCTCCCCGGGAAGCCGCGTTAGGAGGGAAAGTAATTACTAATTACGATTATGATCCAACACAGGGTTTATATAACCCGGCAAGTATTAATCCTGCAATGGACAATCAGCTTTCACTAAATTACGTTAATTATATTGGCGATATAAGTTATGGATCTGTTGCTTATGCTTATTTGTGGGATAGACGCACGCAGGTTATTCACACAGGTGTAACCTATATTAACTACGGTAAATTTGACGGTTACGATGAATTTGGAAATCCTACCAACAGTTTTAGTGGTGCAGAAGTAGCGTTTTCTGTTGGTCATGCAAGAAATATACCCTATACCAATTTTCATATAGGTGTGAATGTGAAACTGATATCTTCAAAACTAGAGCAATATTCTTCTTTTGGAGGCGCATTAGATATAGGTGTAATGTATGTACATGAAGATTGGGATCTTAATATTACAGGGGTTGCACGTAATTTAGGTACTCAATTCACTCCCTACGATGAAGTCTATGAACCACTACCGTTCGAGCTAATTTTTGGCATATCTCAAACCCTTCAAAACGTACCTATTCGTTGGCATTTAACACTTGAGAACATGCAAATTTGGAATGTAGCCTTTAAAAATCCCGATATGGAGGAAATTGATCTTGAAGGTAATGTAATAGAAGAAAAAATCAATTTTATTGATAATACTTTTAGGCATATGATTTTAGGATTAGAACTTTTTCCTGAAGGTGGATTTAATATTAGATTAGGATATAATATTCGTAGGGGGGAAGAGCTGAGCATAGTTGATAAGCGTGCTTTTGCAGGTCTAAGTGCAGGTTTTTCAATTAAACTAAACAAGCTTCGATTGAGTTATTCTTATGCGAAATATAGTACAGCAGCAGCTTCTAATTATTTTGGGCTTAATATAAATCTTCAATAATATTTTTTCTGAAAAATAAAAAGACTAATTTCCTAGGGTCTAATTAATGTACCATTGAAAAGAATTACAATAGCTATAGACGGATATTCATCCACAGGTAAAAGTACAGTTGCAAAACAGCTTGCTGACTACCTGGATTATGTATATGTAGATTCAGGTGCTATGTACCGAGCTATAACTCTTTTCGCTTTGCAAAAAGGATTTATTTCTGAAAGTCATTTTAATAAAATTGCATTGATAAATTCGCTAGAAGATATTTCTATAGAATTTAGAAATGATGACACAATTAGTGTAGTTGAAATGTATCTCAATGATAAGAATGTAGAAAGAGAGATTCGCACCTTCCAAGTTTCTGAATATGTAAGCCAGGTAGCAGCCCTTTCTGAGGTACGTAAAAAACTAGTAACCATACAACACCAAATGGGGAAGAATAAAGCGATAGTTATGGACGGGCGTGATATTGGTACTGTGGTTTTTCCTGAAGCCGAATTAAAAATATTTATGTCTGCTAAACCCGAAGAACGTGCTTCACGTCGTTATAAAGAGCTTATTGAAAAAGGTGATGACATTACTTACGAAGAAATATATAAAAATGTTCAAGAGCGAGACTTAATGGATACTACCCGTAAAGATTCTCCCCTTATAAAAGCAGAGGATGCTATTGAAATAGATAACTCTGAATTAAATCTGGAAGATCAATTTCATATTATTCTTCAATTAGCAAAAGACAGGATTGTGGGGAGGGTTTGATAATATTACATTTTGAAAGTTGAGAGAATTATTTTCGACAAAAGTCAAACATAAACTCCTTGAATAATGAATTCTAAACTATTTTTAAGCTTCTTGTTTTTCTTTGTAACTACGCTCGCTTCATCACAAATTAAAAATCCAAAAAACATTCCTTTTACATGGAAGACCAATCTCTCAAAAAAATCTGTAGACCTTTCTGAAATACAAATTGTATTGCCTAAGAGTTCATTCCCAACCCTGGATTACCCAAAGTTTGTGGAAAAAGAGGTTGGTTTACAAATGTTCTTTAAAAACGAACCCGTTATTGTTGTTGAAGTCGATGGATTAGCAAAAGCTTATTCAATGAACATACTAACCATGCACGAAATAGCTAATGATGAACTAGGAGGGATGCATATTTTGGTGACCTATTGCCCATTGTGTAATTCAGGGATTGTGTATAACCGGGTTTTAAAAATTAAAGGAGAACAAGTAACTCTGGAGTTTGAAGCCTCAGGGATGTTACGTAATAGTGATATGGTCATGTTGGATAGAAAAACAGAATCCCTATGGCAACAACTATTGGGAACTGCTATAGTGGGGGAATATAATGAAACCGAGCTAGAAATAATTCCTTCCATCATCATCTCTGTTGAAGAATTTTTCAGACGCTATCCCGATGGTAAAATATTATCAAAAAGAACAGGATTTGCAAATGCTGAAAGTCGTTATGGTTATAATCCCTATGCTAATTATGATAAAAAAAGTACTCCCTATGAGAGATTTTTTGAGAGTGGAAAAGTAGATAAACGACTCCCTGCGATGGAGCGTGTAGTTGATATAGAAAATATGGGAGACTATAAAGTGTATAGTTTTAGTAGTGTTTTAGAAAAAGGTGTGATTAATGATATTTTTAAAACATCAAAAGTAGTATTATTTTATAAGGCAGGCACGATATCGATAATGGATAAGAATGACATTTCAGCTTCAAGAGATATAGGTTCGGTTACTGTCTTTAATGCCGTTGTTAATGGACAGCACCTTACTTTCAGAAAAGTTAATGATGTGTTTATCGACAATGAAACCAATTCTAAATGGGATATCACCGGACATTGTTTTTCTGGTCCCTTAAAGGAGAAACAATTGATAATAGAACCACATAGCAACCATTTTGCATTTGCCTGGTTGGCATTTCATCCAGAATCAGAAATTTTTAAAGACTAGGTATTTAGCATATTTTTGAGGTTAGGATTTTTATTTCTAAGATCCAACCCTCCTTCATACACAGATTTTAAATTCACTAAATAAAACGACCAACCTTTATCGCAACCTAGTCTAACGTTTAATTTTGATTTATCATCGGTAGGGATATTTTTTTGAGAAAGTGTTACAATCACTCCATCTTCAAATGGTTCTAGTTGAATGTCTACCAAACAATTACCAGCAAATGTAAATTGTATGTGATCCCTACCATTTGCTTTAATTACATTTCCTGTTTCAGTAACATCATATAAAAACCACTGCCATTGGTAAATATAACCTTCTTCAATGTTTTTATCTTTAGAAACAATTGTGTCATTTTTATTAAGAAACGTTGCATCACTTAAGAACCAACGTTCAATTTCACAGGGTTTTGACCAAGCATCATATAAAGATTGTACGGATGCTTTGATAAACATTTTTTTAGTTAATTGGGTCCAGTCAAAGTTTTTCACAATTTAATTGTTTACTTAAAGGTACAAAATAACTACAAACATTTTCATATAAAAATAAATTCAGATTTTATAAAAATTAGCCCATTCCTGTAACATTTGCTATTTTTGCCATTCTTAAAACAATTCGATAATTATTGGGAGAATCACTTTATTATGAATTTACACGAATATCAGGGAAAAGAAATATTAAACAATTTTGGTGTAGAAATACAACGTGGAATTGTTGCTAAAACTCCAGCTGAAGCTGTAGAAGCAGCTAAAAGACTTACAATTGATACCGGAACTAGCTGGCATGTAATAAAAGCCCAAATACATGCAGGAGGACGTGGTAAAGGAGGCGGTGTAAAACTTGCAAAAAATCTTCAGGAAGTAGAACAAATAGCCAATCAGATAATAGGTATGAATCTAATAACTCCTCAAACCGGTGATGAAGGAAAAAAAGTAAACCAGGTATTAATAACAGAAGATGTTTATTATCCGGGAGATAGTGAACCCAATGAATTTTATATTAGTGTTTTACTAAATCGTGCAACTGGAAAAAATATGATTATGTATTCCACCGAAGGAGGAATGGATATCGAAACAGTAGCCAAAAAAACACCTCATCTTATTTTTACTGAAGAAATAGATCCTGTTATGGGAATACTTCCATTTCAGACCCGTAGAATTGCTTTTAATCTTGGTTTAAGTGGAAAAGCTTTCAAACAAATGACACTATTTGTAACTAATTTATATACTGCTTACATTAAATCTGATGCTTCTTTATTTGAAATAAATCCAGTATTAAAAACAAGTGATGATAGAGTGATAGCTGTCGATGCTAAAGTAACTTTAGATGATAACGCCTTGTTCCGACATAAGGATTATATAGCATTAAGGGATATAAGGGAAGAAAACCCTATTGAAGTAGAAGCAAAAGCTGCTGGACTAAATTATGTAGATTTAAATGGAAATGTCGGTTGTATGGTAAATGGAGCTGGATTGGCTATGGCAACTATGGATCTTATAAAACAAGCAGGTGGTGAACCTGCAAATTTCCTAGATGTTGGAGGTTCTGCTGATGCTGAACGGGTAGAGTCAGCTTTTAAGATTATCTTAAAAGACCCTAATGTAAAAGCTATATTGGTAAATATTTTTGGTGGAATAGTACGTTGCGATCGCGTGGCACAGGGAATTATTGATGCATATAAAAATATTGGAACAATTGATGTGCCAATTATTGTTCGTTTACAGGGAACCAATGCAGATATTGCTAAAGAATTAATAGACAAAAGTGGATTGGATGTATACAGTGCTGTCGAATTCCAAGAAGCTGCTGATATAGTTCAGGAAGTACTATCATAGCTGATAAATATAAAGTTTATTTGAAACCTTAATTAGTAAGGTTTTTTTGTTTTTATAGAAGGGTTGCGTTAAGAATTAGTTAAAATTGATGAATTAGTGTAACAATTGTTACAGGTTTTGCGTCTTCTTAGTATATCAATCTTTTAAAACGAACAATCATGAAAAAAGTAAATGTAATTTTAATAGCCTTAGTGCTTTTAGTAGGAACCGTATTTTCTTCTGCTGCAGTACCAGCTTTAGAAACTAAAACTTCAACTTCTGTTGAAATCGAGAAACTTCTTGAAAATCCAGATTTTAGAGTGGATGTAGATGTTATGGCCTATGTTACCTTTTTAATTAATAAAGAAGGTGAAATAGTAGTACTATCAGTAGATACTGAAAATGAAATGGTCGAAAGATTTATAAAAAGTCGACTTAACTACAAAACACTTAAAACTTCTTTAGAAAAAGGTAGAGAATATAAATTACCTGTACGAATAGCTTCAAGGGAGTAGTAAGGTTATCAACAAAAATAAAATCTCGTCTACAAGTATTCTTGAAAACGAGATTTTTTTTATTTTTACACTGTGAAAAATAAAAATAATCAATCTTTAATTAGTGATTTAATTGTTTTAGCTCATGCAGATGATAAGATAACTCATTCTGAATACGATTTTATCGTGCGTTTAGCAAATCGAATGGAAGTGTCTCAGGAAGAGGTAGAAGAATTATTTATTAAGCCATTACCCTCAAAACCTATTTTTACAGAATTAGAACGTTTAACTCATTTTCATAAGTTAGTTTTACTTATGAATGTAGATCGAGAGACTCATGAAAAAGAAATAATTGTAATTAAAAATTTTGGTCTAAAAATGGGGATTAGAGCAGGAGTAATCGATCAAGTGTTAGCACGAATGAATGATTACGAAGACAAAGTAATTCCTTCTTCAGAATTAATAAAGATTTTTCAAACATTTTATAATTAATTGAGCTATTATTTCAATTGAATCCAAGTACAATTATATTTTCACTTAAAGGTTTAATCTTTTAACCGACTAAAAGACGGAGCATTGTTTGTTTAAGTAGACCAAAAAGGAAGTTTTATATTTTGTAAATATTTTGGATAATGTTTATAAAAATGTAGAATATTTTATACTAAAACAAAAAGAAAGTAGTTTAAAGGAAAAATGACTGGTTTCTTATTGAATTTGACTTTATGTTAAAGAAATTAGGTTAAATGTTAAATTTTTATAAATATCTGTTAATCTGTATGTTATATTTATTATAAATAATGCAAGATTTCTAAAATTATATATATTTTTGTTATTTAGTAGTATATATAATTTTGACCTTTAGGGTTTTAACAATATTTAATACTATATTTACATATTAAGTGTTAAACAGTTGATTTTTAATAAAAAGTATAAAAGGCATTTAAAAAAATGATTGAGATTTCATAATTGAAATTTAATTTGGTTAGTTAGTTGATAATGACCGCGTTCTACTCAATCGGTACGCGGTTTTTTCATCTCCTTTTTTCTCCGGTACTTTTATTTCTTTTTTCCTGTGAAATATTAAGCGAATCTCCTAATGATTTTTTTAGATCGATGAGCTCCTTTTTAGTGAGATTTCGCCATTTACCTTTTGCTAAATTTCCCAAATGAATATTCATGATTCTAATTCGTTGTAAATCAACAACATCATACCCTAAATATTGACACATTCTACGTATTTGTCTGTTCAATCCTTGAATAAGAGTAATTTTAAAAATATAACGCCCAACTTTCTCAACGCTACATTTTTTAGTTATTGTTTCTAAAATAGGAACTCCATTACTCATTCTCTTAATAAAATCTTCAGTTATACGTCTGTCAACTTTAACAATGTATTGTTTTTCGTGTCTGTTACCGGCTCGTAAAATTTTGTTTACTATATCCCCATCATTGGTCAATAGTAAAAGACCTTCGCTGGGTTTATCTAATCTTCCAATATGGAATAATCTTTCCTTGTGATCTATAAAATCTATTACGTTTCCTAATATTGAGGTATCTGTAGTACAAGTAATTCCAACGGGCTTGTTAAGAGCTATGTAAACCAATTCTTCATTTTTATAAATTTGATTGCCATCTACCGTAATTTCATCTTCAGGCATGATGCGATCTCCCAATGCAGCTATTTTATTATTAACCATAACTCGCTGTCTCTCAATTAGGATATCTGCTTGTCTACGAGAACAATACCCACTATCACTAATGGCTTTATTTATACGTTTTGAATCTGGGTGGTGTGTCATTTAGATTCAACTTATTAGTTCTTCTAACTTATTTTGAAGACTTTTAATCCTATCCCTTAACTTCGCTGCCAACATAAAATCTAAATCTTTCGCAGATTTTTCCATGGCTTTACGCGTTTTTCTAATCCTCTTTTCAATTTGTGGTTTGCTTAGATATTCATTTTCAGACTCTGCTGCAAGGTTCTCATAGGGATCAAAAATATAGACTTCTTGTTTTGCTTTAATCAAGGCATTTTCAAGCGACTTTTTAATAGCTTTAGGAGTAATATTATTTACTTTGTTATAATTCTTTTGTTTTTTACGACGGTAATTGGTAGCATCTATGGTTGCTTGCATACTTTTTGTGATCCTATCAGCATACATAATTGCTTTTCCATTTAAATTGCGTGCCGCACGACCAACAGTTTGAGTGAGTGATCGAGCAGATCGTAAAAACCCTTCTTTATCTGCGTCAAGAATTGCTACTAGGGAAACTTCAGGTAAATCTAATCCTTCCCGTAAAAGATTTACACCCACTAAAACATCAAATAATCCTAAACGTAAATCATGCATTATCTCCACTCGCTCTAGGGTATCCACATCACTATGAATATATCTGCAACGAACTTGAATTCGAGTTAAATATTTAGTCAATTCCTCTGCCATTCGTTTTGTAAGTGTTGTTACCAATATTCGCTCGTCTTTTTCTACACGTATCTGGATCTCCTCCAATAGATCATCTATCTGGTTCAAACTTTGTCGGACTTCAATTGGGGGATCCAATAAACCTGTTGGACGAATGATTTGCTCTACATACACACCACCACTTATTTCCAACTCATAATCTGCGGGAGTAGCACTAATGTATATCACCTGGTTTTGCATTGCGACAAACTCTTCAAACTTTAAAGGACGATTATCCATTGCTGAGGGTAATCTAAAACCATATTCTACCAAATTCTCTTTTCGTGATCGGTCGCCTCCATACATAGCTGAAACCTGTGGAATGGAAACATGACTTTCATCTACAATCATTAAATAATCATCCGAAAAGAAATCTAATAAACAAAAAGGACGTGTTCCCGGCAACCTCTTATCAAGATAACGTGAGTAGTTTTCTATTCCACTACAATAGCCTAATTCTCGAATCATTTCTAAATCGAAGTTGGTACGCTCTTCAAGACGTTTTGCTTCTATATGTTTGCCAATTTCTTTAAAATAAGCTATTTGTTTAACCAAATCATCTTGAATATCTTTAATGGCTTCTTGAAGAACATCAGGGGATGTAACAAACATATTAGCAGGATAGATGTTTAGAAGGTCATATTTTTCAATAACATCATTGGTTTGTAGATTAAAAACTTCAATTTCTTCAATTTCATCTCCAAAGAAATGTATTCTATAACCATCATCTGCATAACTTGGAAATACATCTAAGGTATCTCCTTTTATTCTGAAACTTCCAGGGAGAAACTCTTCTTCGGTTCTCGAATAAAGGCTTTGTACGAGTCTATGTAGCAATTTAGTTCGGGAAATTATTTGCCCTTTTTTTAGTTTGATAACGTTCTTCTGAAACTCTGCCGGATTACCTATTCCATATATGCAAGAAACCGATGCAACAACTATTATATCCCTTCTTCCTGAAAGTAGAGAAGAAGTGGTGCTTAAACGCATTTTTTCAATCTCTTCGTTAATTGAAAGATCTTTTTCTATATAGATACCGCTTGCTGGAAGATATGCTTCTGGTTGGTAATAATCGTAATATGAAACAAAATACTCAACGGCATTATTTGGGAAAAACTGTTTGAACTCTGAATACAATTGTGCAGCTAGGGTCTTATTATGTGCTAAAACAAGAGTTGGGCGTTCTACTTTTTCAATCACATTAGCAACAGTAAAAGTCTTACCACTTCCGGTAACGCCGAGAAGGATTTGATGTTTTTCATCAGAATTTATTCCGTCTACAAGCTGTTGTATGGCTTCCGGTTGGTCACCAGTAGGGGTAAATTCTGAATAAATTTTGAATTTCATAATGTATCAATCCTTTATAAAACTAAGTAAATAGTAAGTCAGTGTAATAGATTACCGGAACTTTAATTAACTGATTAGAGTTTAATTTCGACAAATATTTCTGTTCCTTTTTATTATATGCTACCTATATTTCACCACTTTTTAATCTAGGAATATTGTGATTAAACCTAAGGATATTTTTTTTAATTTTGGCTAGCAAATGAATAATTAAATTGTTTTAGTTTAGGTTTTCATTAAAATCTATATCATCGTATTCATTTGGATAAAGGCCGCTATAATCATCTTCCTCAGAGTCTTCAGCTATAAACTCTTTTTTGGGAGATACTTCAGGGATATCTCCAACAGCAAACATTAGATTGGGATAACTTTGTTCCTCTTCCGATTCTGCAATATCAGCAAGTTCAATTAAAAAGGTCCACATATTTATAAAATCGTAAACATAAATAAGTTTTGTTTGACTTTTATCTGTTACCTCGTCAATAAATGTTTCATTCATTACTCTCAGGCTATCATTTCCTTCATTCATATTATATAAAACAATTTCTTCACCTTGTTTCCAAATTTCATTACTTAAATAAAAGGAAGCCATTTCTTGGCCGGCAAATCCAAATGATTGAGTAATGGCGTTATGAAAATCTTCTAAAGTGGCCTTAGCTTCAATTTCAATATCTCGAAACACATCTTCTTGTGCGTCTAATATTATTCTGAAACGATAAATCATACCCTATTAATTAAGGGTACAAATATATTATTTTAAAGCTTATTTACTAAATCTATGTAGTGTAAATGTCATACCCGCTAGTAGAAAAAAAGCAGTAACTTGATGTAAAACTCCTAATAAAACAGGCACTTGTAAAAGCAATGTAAAAACACCAAGTACAAACTGAACAATCACTAATACAAGTAATAAGTTAATAGATTTTTTTTGAAGTGACGTTAGGCCTAAATTTCTAGTTTTAAACCAAATATAAATAATTGAAATAGCAACTATAAATGCTAAGTAACGATGTATAAATTGAACGCCACTTTTCCCTTCTATAAAATTTTTCCAAACAGGAGTTCGTTCTATTATCACAGATTCGTGAATAAATTTTCCATCATTCATTAAGGGCCAATGGTTGTGTATCAATCCAGCATCTAAACCTGCAACAAAGGCCCCCCATATAATTTGAAGTAATAAAAATACAAAGGCTATTCGTATTATATTTCTTAATCTTTTGCTGATATCCTTTTTTTGAGGATACTTAATATCTAAAGCTACCCATAATGCAAAACTAAACGTAATAAAAGCCATTATTAAATGCATTGCCAACCTATAATGACTTACATCAGGTCGGTTAACCAAACCACTAATAACCATATACCAGCCTAAAAATCCCTGGAACCCTCCCAAAATGAGTAAGATGATACATTTCTTAATAGTAGAACTGGAAAGTTGTTTTTTTAATAAAAAATATAGAAAAGGAACTAAGAAAACCACACCTAAAAGCCGTCCAATAACTCTGTGAAGCCACTCCCAAAAATAGATGTCTTTGAAATCTTGTAAATCAAAATCCTTATTGATTTTTTGATACTCAGGATATTTTTTATAAAGATCGAAAGCTTCTTGCCATTGAATATCATTTAATGGAGGTAAAGTACCTGAAATCAGCTTATAATTAGAAATAGATAATCCAGAATGAGTTAATCTGGTAATCCCACCTACTATTACCATTATAAAAATTAGAATACAGCCAGTAAGGAGCCAGTAAATAACACGATTATTGTCTTTCATAGATTGCTTTTGTTTAAGCTCTTGGATTTTAAAGTACCATCCATGATTACTATTTTACTGGATTTAACCCCATTTCTTTTCCTTTTTGTAACATATAGGATTTTGCATCTTCATATTCATTAGGAATTTCACCTTCCAAAATGGCTTCTTTAATGGCGTCTTTAATAATTCCTATTTCTCGAGAGGGCCTCAAACCAAAAGTTTTCATAATTTCATCACCGGTAACAGGGGGTTGAAAATTACGGATATGATCGCGTTCTTCGACTTCAATTATTTTTTCTCTTACTTTTTTAAAATTACTGAGATATTTTTTAAATTTATTTGGATCCTTGGTAGTTATATCAGCTTCACAAAGCGTCATTAGATCATCAATATAATCACCTGAATCGAAAATGAGTCTGCGAATAGCACTATCTGTAACGTCGGTTGCAATAACTATAGGTCGTGAACTCATCAATACCATTTTCTGAACGAATTTCATATTGTTGTTCAAAGGCATTTTAAGGCGCTTAAATATTTTGTAAACCATTTTAGAACCAACAAATTCATGTCTATGAAAAGTCCATCCCAACTTTTCATCAAATTTTTTAGTGGGAACTTTACCAATATCATGTAATAAAGCTGCCCACCTTAACCATACATTATTTGTTGATTTAGCAATATTGTCAACAACTTCAAGTGTATGCCAAAAATTATCTTTATGACGTTGACCTTCAATATCATCAACTCCTTTTAGCGATGATAATTCTGGTAAAATATAAGGTAATAATTTAGTTTTGTTTAATATTCCAAATCCTATGGATGGCTTTTCCGAAGCTAATATTTTATGAAGTTCATCGGCGATTCGTTCTTTTGATATTATATTTAAACGATTTGCATTTAGAGCAATAGCCTCAAAAGATTTTATTTCAATAGTAAACTGTAATTGTGTAGCAAAACGGATAGCCCTTAACATTCGCAAGGGATCATCACTATAAGTTATATTGGGATCGAGAGGGGTACGGATAAGTTTACCTTTCAAATCCTTTATTCCATTAAAAGGGTCTAATAACCTGCCAAAAGTTGATTCTTGAAGACTTAACGCCAATGAATTTATAGTAAAATCTCTTCGGTTTTGATCATCTTCCAAAGTGCCATTTTCTATAGAAGGATTACGACTATCCTGTTTATATGATTCTTTTCTGGCACCTACAAATTCTAATTCTATAGATCCGGATTTTAACATCGCTGTACCAAAATTTTTAAAAACGGATACTTTAGGTTTTCCGGGGAGAAGTTGTGAAACCTCTTTTGCAAGATCAATACCACTTCCTATTGCAACAATATCTATATCTTTAGAATCTTCTCTTTTTAATATATAATCACGCACATAGCCGCCAATAACATAACTTTCTAATTTTAGGTTTGAGGCGGCCTGAGAAACCGTTTTAAAGACAGGATGTTCAATAGCGTTTTTAAAATATTGAAAATTAGACATACCATTATTTACGTATAATCTGAACAGTTCCGTCGGTTTTCAACTTAATGATAGTCGATGGCTTTGCAGATTTTTTATTGCGTTGCAAATTTACAACATAGTCAACCCCTTCCAAAATGACTGTACTTATTTCTTGAAAGTTATTAGGAGCTGTTTTATCACTTAAATTTCCAGAAGTAGAAACAATAGGGCGTTTTAATTTTCTTATAAGTTGATTACAAAAGGGGTCTTTAACTACTCGAAATGCTAGTGAGTTATCTTCAGCTATAAGATTTTCGGCAATGTGAAGAGGACGGTCATAGATTATCGTGGTTGGTTTTACAGCATATTTTAACAGGTCGTAGATCACTTCGGGGATTTCTTCAACATATTGATTAAGCATTTTAAAATCACAAACAAGACAAATCATGGACTTACTTTCGGGGCGTTTTTTTAATGAATAGATTTTTTCGACAGCTTCAGCATTAGTAGCATCACAGCCAATACCCCAGATGGTATCTGTAGGGTAGAGTATGAGACCTCCTTTTTTTAAGGTATCTAGACATTTATTTATTTCTGCTATCATATACATTGATTTATTGATCTTAATATACTTTATCGCTCTAATATTCAAATTTAATTTTTTTTCATTTTATTCTTTATAAAAAAAGCATTACAAGATTTTAAGACATTTTAGTATAATAAATGCCTAATTTTTTTTTAAAATTCTTAAAGTAATATTTCCAATAGGATAAAAACGCATTAATAAAACTTTGGGGAATCCATTTAGAAAGTGGAATAACATTATTATTGATAAGATTTTTTTGGGTTGTTAGAATTTCAAAATTTTCAAAAAAATCGTTCAAATTTACTTTACCATATCCAGTAAATTCATTGACTTTATTTTCCTGATGAATTATTGAAGTCCATATTCTGGTATTTCGTATTTGTAAAATATTTTTTTCTCTTTTCCAGTGTGCATGTCGGATGATATGCCAAATAGTTATTGGATTATGATTTTTTTCAATTAGAGTAATAAATGGATTATGCTGCTGTAATTTTTTCCCTATCTTAATTGTAGGTTGTGTTTGAATAGTGTAGCCATTTATAAAATCCAAAGCCATAAAATCTTGATTATTAAATTTTTTTTGAACCTCATCAATATAATATTTGCTAATACAGTCATCATTATCTAATCTGCTTGTAATTATGTAATCTTCAGTATAGTCTTCTATATATGATCTTATAGAAGGCAGAAAATTAGACATGCCATCAATAAAAAGGGGAATAAAATTACTCATTTTAATCTCTAGAGTAGCAATTAGTTTTTTGTATTCCTCGGGAGTGGAAATATCAAAAAATACCAACCATTTAAAATATTTATTAGTTTGAGAAGCTACACTTGGAAAACAAAAATCTGTAAAAAGTTGAAAACGATTTTTATGCCACTCATCTGTAAGGACGGCTTTATTTTTTTTATCGGTATTCCATTCCATCGCTCGTAAGTTAAAACGAGTGATTAAAAAGTGATTGAACATATAAAGATTAATTTTTGAACCCTATATTTGCAATACTACAATTTTCTTATAGAAAAATTAAGATTGTGATTTTTATATATTTAAGCTATTAGGATTTTTATAAAAGGACCTATTCGTCTAAAAATTTAGCATAAAGAAATTATTTTATGAAAGAAAAAGAGGTTAAGTTTTTTATTAAAAATCATAAGAAAATAAGTGAGAATTTATTAACTGAAATAATTGATGATTTCGATAACCTTAGGGAAGGCAAAGGAAAAAGAAATGTAATAAAAATAATAAAGATTAATGGTGTTGTACTAAATATAAAATCTTTTAAATTACCAAATCTTATAAATAGAATCGTTTATAATTATTTTAGAAAATCGAAGGCTAGACGTTCTTTTGAGTATGGAAATAAGCTAATTAAATTGGGTGTAAAAACACCTATTCCAATAGCTTTTTTTGAGTATTCTACCTTATTTTATTTTAAAAAAAGCTATTATGTTAGCGAGCAATTATTATATGATTTAACTTATAGAGAATTGATAAATAATAAAACCTATCCCGATTTTGAAAATATTTTAAGAGCTTTTACCCGTTTTACTTTTAAGTTACATGAAAGTGGGATTAATTTTTTAGATCATTCTCCAGGTAATACACTTATCAAAAAAACCAATGAAGGATATGAATTTTATTTGGTTGACTTGAACAGAATGAAATTTCAAAAAATGGATTTTCAAGCTAGAATGAAAAATTTTGCTAAACTTTCTCCAAAAGACGACATGTTAGATATAATGTGTGATGAATATGCTAAATTATATCCATTAAAGTCAAAGAATAAAATTTTAGATATGATGTATTATTATTCAAATAAATTTTCAACCTATTATAATAAACAAGAAAAATTTAAAAAGCGTTATTATTTTTGGAGATGAAAATAATATTGAAATTATTTACATCCGGTTTTTTCTTAATAGCCATAGTTTAACATAGCGCATAAAAACAGTATATCCTTGTATATAACCAATAACTAACCCCGGGACACCGTCTCTAAAACCACTTTGCAAAATATAATGTTTAAAGAATCCCCATAATGGTTTAAGTATAAAATGGTAAGGTGTCAAACGGCCTGTCTTTTCATCATATTCTTTAGCTTGTAAACTTGCATACTTAGATATTTTATGGAAGTAATTATCAAGTGTGACGTAAGTATTATGGGACATTTTTTCTTTTAATATTCCTACTTTACCCTCAGTAATTATTTCTTCGTGAACACTTTTGTCATTATACCTGCAATAGTCTCTACGGAATAAACGAATTACTCTATCATTGCGCCACCCGCTATAATGTATTTTTTGTCCCATAAAATGATTCATACGATGGATCCAGAATCCGGAATAATGATTGATATCCTGGGATTTTAATACTTCGAGAATTTCTTTTTTTAATTTGGGAGTTATTCGTTCGTCAGCATCAACTAATAAAATCCATTCATGGGATGCCTGAGGAATTGCCCAGTTTTTTTGAGAAGAATAAGAATCAAATTCTCTTTGAATAATGAAATTAGTATATTCTTTAGCAATTTCTACAGTTCTGTCTTTGCTGTAGGAATCGACAACCATAATTTCGTCTGCAAAAGAAACGGATTCCAACACACCTCTTATATTGTGTTCTTCATTACCTGTTGTAATTATTGCGGTTAATTTTTTAACTTCCATCATTAAAAATATGATCTATTATGGCAACAAATTTAATTTTTTTTTAATGTAAATGGATGACTATAAGTTTTTAATGTGAAATATTTTAGCTTCTTTCTTATCTTATACTTCCTTATAATATTTAGGGGTTTATTAGAAATGTGCGATTTATCCTTATGAATAGAGTATATACAGGCTTCAATTATTCGTTCACTTGATTTACCATCGAAATATGGGTGAAATTTGTTAATAGAGGTTTCTATAATCGATATTATTTCACTTGGATATTGTAATGCTCGGTCAAATAAGGATTTTAGCTTTTCAATTTCAGTTACATGAATCAAATAGCTTTCTGAAGTTGAGTTGTTATAGACAACTGCAGGTTTTTTTTGTAAAACAAATTCTTGAATTGCAGATGTTGTATCAGCAAAAAGAATGTGTGCTTTTTTGTATAGTGGAATTAAATCTACTGTATCCCGGAAGGTAAAATATCGTCCGTTTAAAGATTTCCATTTAGTTAAAATTTCGGAATCCATTTTAGGGTGAAGTACCATATTAAAATGATAATTTCCTGTTGTAGCTAACCTTGAAATTTCTTTAAACACCTCGTTATTATGTGCTAAACTTAATCTTGGCGTAAAGGTTGAAGCTATTAGTATGTTTGGAAAAGTATCTTTCTTATAATCCTCTAAAGGGAATAGAGGGTCTACTTTAGACCACCCAGTTTCAACTACTTCAAAATGAGGGTGTTTTAAGGCTTGTTTTTTGAAAAAGACTGTGGTAGAAGGGCCTTGAGTACAATATAAATCGAAAAAGCCTCTAATTCTAAAATGACTAAACTTATTCTTTTTTGAAGGTCTTTTCTGTGCATTAAAACCGTGAAAAACCTGAACTTTTAATCCCGTAATAAAATCTGGAACTATGTTAGTAATGCAAAGGACAATATCTGGTTTATAATGGATTACTTCTTTGATGGTATACAAAACAATTTCTTCTGAATGAAAATTCATATATGTATCATTAATATCAGAAAACCATTTAACAGTATCACCCCTATCTTCGATCTCCTTTTGAAGTGGTTTTCCTACAGGAATCGCATAAGAATATGATATGTATATAAGAAATTTATACATGAAAACTAAAACTGTTTTTCACAAATCTCATAAGAGTTGAATTTTTGAATAGTACTCAAAAAGCTACATCATAGGTTCTTAATGCATCATTTAAAGAAGTTTTCTTATCGGTACTTTCTTTTCGTTTTCCTATTATTAAAGCACAAGGAACCTGATATTCTCCGGCAGGAAACTTTTTAGTATAACTTCCAGGAATTACTACAGATCGAGCAGCAACTAATCCTTTGGTTTCAATAGGTTCGGCACCAGTGACATCAATGATCTTAGTAGATGCAGTAAGGACAACATTTGCACCTAAAACGGCTTCCTTTTCTATACGCACACCTTCTACGACAATACATCTTGAACCTATAAAGGTATTATCTTCAATTATAACCGGAGCGGCTTGTAAAGGTTCTAATACACCTCCAATTCCAACACCACCACTTAAATGCACATTTTTACCAATTTGAGCGCAGCTACCTACCGTAGCCCAAGTATCTATCATTGTCCCTTCGTCTATATATGCACCAATATTCACATAGCTTGGCATCAAAATAACACCTTTTGAAATATACGCGCCATAACGGGCAACAGCATGTGGAACAACACGAATTCCCTTTGCCTTATAACCTCTCTTTAATGGTATTTTATCATGATATTCAAAAATACCAGCTTCCATTATTTCCATTTTTTGGATTGGAAAATACAATACCACCGCTTTTTTTACCCATTCGTTTACTTTCCAGCCATTTTTGACAGGTTCTGCGCATCGAAGCTTTCCTTCATCAAGCAAATTTATTACTTTATGAATTCCGTTTATAGTAGTGGTTTCTTTTAAAAGTGACCGATCCTCCCAGGCTTTTTCTATAATTTGTTGTAATAGATCCATTTTTAATTTTAATAATTATGTCGAATTTCTATAGTTTATTAAATTTTTGTGAGTTCCTT
>JADFOK010000054.1 GCA_022562895.1 Bacteroidota bacterium
TTGTTAGGCACTGCTTTTTTTATCTTTTTAATTGCATCAGTTACTTTTTCGTTAGAAGTTGCAATGTTCATTCTCATAAATAATGCACCTTCACGTCCGAACCAATGACCTGCGTTAAGTCCGATTCCTGAATTTTCTGTTAAATGACTGAACATTTCTTGAGTGTCTTTATAAACCTTTCTGAAATCTAACCAGACTTGATAAGTTCCTTCGGGTTTTATAAGTTCAATATTTGAGTTTTCTAATTCTCTTTCTATGCTTTTAATATTTTCCTCAACTGTGTTTATGACTTCTTTCAACCAAGATTGACCTTGGTTATAAGCTGATTCCATTGCAACTCTTGTAAGTGCATTTGTTCTTCCTAAATTATATTTTTTGAATGTTCTCGAAATAGAATTTTTAATATCTTCGTTTGGAATTATTGCCATTGAATCCGATATTCCACACAGATTAAATGTCTTGGCTTCAGAGGTACAAACAACAATTTTTTCATAGTCTTTAATATATTTTAAAGCTGAAGTAAATTGATTATCGAAAAGGATGATGTCCTTATGAATTTCGTCTGATATAAGCAGTAAGTCATATTCTTTACAAATTCTTACGATTTGTTTCAATTCTTCTCTAGTCCAAACTCGCCCAACTGGATTATGAGGATTGCAGATAATCAGAATTTTGTTGTTTTCTAATTTTGCTTTTTCTTCTAAATCTTGAAAATCAATTTGATATTGATTGCTAATTAATTTTAAAGGGTTTTTTATAATTCTACGTTTTGTATTTCTAATCACATCTCTAAATTCCATAAACACAGGAGGTTGAATCATTATTCCGTTACTTTCAGATGTGAAGTTTTCAATTAAAACAGAGATAGTGGTTGTAATACTTGGACTATAAATTATGTGGTTTTTGTTTAATTCAATTCCATAATTTCTTTGATACCAATTCTTTTGAGCGTTAAAAAAGGAGTTCGGTTTGTATTCATATCCAAAACTCGAATTAGAAATCCGTTGCACTAATGATTCTTGTACCGGTTTGGCTATTTCAAATTCCATATCTGCAACCCAAAATGGCTCAATGTCGGTTTTTCCAAACAATGATTCCAATGTACTTGGTTTGGATTTGGTTAATGGTAATTTACTTAATTTATTATCAATTTTCATTGGTGTGGTCAAGTTGTGCCTAACGGTTTGTGTAAGAATAGTAAGGGATTTTGAAGCACTTAATTTTCGGTTTATTACTTAGCGAAATTTACAATTTTTCTCCTAAAAAATATTATGTAAAATTGTAATTTTTGCGAACTTCATAAAACGCATTAAACTTTAGATTAAGCATTAAAACCCACTTACTATTTTTACACTTTGTTGTGCCCAGTAGTTGTTTACTTTCAAGTCGAATTCAGTTTGATAAAATTTTAATATCATCAATTAATCGAAGAATCTCTGTATCGTCTGTTCCATCATAAACCCCTCGTATTTGTTTTTTTTTATCAACTAATATAAAGTTAGGTGTGTGTATAAAATCTTGCAATCCTCCATCTCCTTGCTCAACAACTGCGAAGTAACTTTTTCGTGCTAATTCATAAATGTGTTTTTTATCTCCCGTGGTAATATTCCACTTTGCATCTATCACGCCTTTGTCGTCTGCATATTTTCGCAGAACCGCAACGCTATCAATCTTTGGTGTTACCGACAATGATAAAAACATGATTTCGCTATTGTCAATAAACTTCTTTTGGAGTTTGCCCATATTATCTGTCATTATCGGGCAGATACTAGGGCAACTTGTGTAAAAGAAATCGACAACATAGATTTTGTTTTTATAATCTTCTTGTGTAATTGTTTGTCCGTTTTGATTAATTAATTTAAAATCGGCTACGGTATGATTTTCACTTGTGTTCAGTAAGCTTCTATCCACCAATTCAGGATTGAAATCTGAAGGGTTATAAACGGGCAATTGCTTTTTTGATGTTTGATTACAAGAAACAATACAAAGAACAACAAAGCTCAATAAAATGATATGTATTCTATAAATTTCCATCTTAAATTAAATTGCTTCCTGTTCAATAAATTCTCTTGCTTCGTTTATTTCAGGTCTTTCTGTATTTGAGTTCTCTGTTAATTTTAGTAATTGTTCAAAATATAGCGTAGCATTTTCATTATCACCTAATCGTTTAGCGGCAATAGCTGCGCCATAAACACCATTGAATCTGTTTGGGTGAAATTTTAAGTTTTCGGTATAAGCAGTTAGTGCTTCCTTGTTTTTGCCCATTTCTAAAAGCATATCTCCTAATAATTCTATGGCAGGTAACACATCTCCTGGATAAGTTGGGGGTTTGCTTGTTTTTCGTTCTATTTCTGTGGCTTCTTGCATCAATGCAAGTCCGTTTTTCAGGTCGCCTTTTCTATAATTCAGCCAAGCTTGTGCTGTTTTAATTTGAATTTTAACTTGCTTAATTTGAATATGCTTGTTACGGTCATTTTCTGCAATTAAATTTTGATGCAGTTTTTTTAGGACTTCAATTTCTTGCTCTGCTTTATTAAAATCTTTTATATGCGCTGCACCCAAAGCTCTCGCGAAATGATGTATTGCCATATGCCAAGGAAACATATCCCAATTCAAATCTATTTCTTGCAACTCTAGGTTTGCTGCTTGCTTCCAATTCCTGTTTTCAAGAGTTAATCTAGCAGGTATCACCGCAATAGGATATATTGCTGCTGGAATATTTACAGGATAAAATGTTTTTAAGTTTTTTATTTGATTGTATTGTTTTTCTGCATTTAAATTATCTCCTTTTTGAAGATATGCATACACCAAATAATCTGTAGCATGTAATTCTTCAAAATATGTCTCTTCTGATGCTAATGCATCCATATAGCACCTTGAACTTTCAGCCGATAATAAATTAGACTGAATAGACTCTTCCCATAGACCTAATCTAGTAAAAATATGTGATGGCATATGTTGTGCATGAGAAGAGGAAGGAGCTATTTTGGCATATCTTCTAGCTGTTTCTAAAGCTTTTGGTGCTAAAACAGGATTGTCATAATTATGAATGATATAATGATAAATTCCTGGGTGATTGGGATTATCATTAATGAGAGATTCAAGAATTTTTCCAGCTTTTCGCTCATTTATATATGCTTTTCCAAAACGATCTCTTGTAGAATATAAAGCCAAGGTGTAAAAAATAGCAGCTTCAATATCTTCAGGGTATTTTAAGTAAATCTGTTCCATTTTTAGTTCAAATCTCTTTTGTCTTGTGGTGTGATCGTCTGTTTTCCAATTTGTATAAAAGGCATCAATGGCATTTATATAATCTCTTTGTTTATCATCCATCGCTAATTCTTTAGCAACGCCCATTATTTTTGATCCCTTAATTAAATCTTTTTCTGTGGGTGGAAACCAAGCTGTATGATAAATGCTCATTGCAACGCCCCAATAAGCCATAGGGCAATTCGGGTCGGCATCGATTACCTTTACAAATGCTTTTTCAGCTTCGGTATATTGAAATGAATGTAACAATGCTACAGCTAAGTCAAAAGCAGCTCTGGTTTCATAGTTACACGACAAGGAAAATTTTAAATCCCCAAACTGTCCATCACCACATAATAGCAATTCGCCTCTTAAAAAATCTATTGAAGCTAAAGTGGAATTTGATTTTGGTATTTTGTCTTTACAAGCTGATAAACACAAAAATAAGCTTACAAGAATTAATATGTTTATTGAATGTTTCATTAGTTTTATTTTTTAATATTTATATGATGTTCTTGTTCTTTTGCTATTGGTCACAAC
>JADFOK010000055.1 GCA_022562895.1 Bacteroidota bacterium
TCAAAGGAGGTTCCTTTTTCTCCGGTAGCTTTATCCTCTTGCGGTACATTGCAGGCGGTAGCTGCAAGTACAACTGTTAACAAAATCAACGCTTTCTTTTTCATCGAATTAATTATGCCCAACGATTTGAATAAGCGCCTGTTTTAAAAATAGTGATGGTCTTTCCTAGTGTCACCAACACTTCGCAACCGATAAAACCCCTTTCATTCATGGGTCACCTACTTTCCTGTCAGCTGAACAGATAGTTTATTAAGAGCAACAAACTCTCTGTAACCCTATCTGCCCTATGTTTTTTTATATTTTGTTGTGCAATCGTTGCCCGCTCCGCGCATTAAGGCGTAAACTTGTGTTAATCGGTAAAGTTGTCCTTATTTGTCCATCTGTGTTGTTGCATAACGGTTTGTGTAAGAATAGTAAGGGGTTTTGAAACACTTACTTTTCAGTTTATTACTTAGCGAAATTTACAATTTTTCTTTTAAAAATTGAAATGCAAAATTGTAAATTTTGCGGACTTTGGAAAATTCACTGACCTCTGGGTTAAGCACTAAAACCCTTATTATTTTTTACACCTTGTTGGCAATAGTTATTTATAGAATATAATAAAATATAAAAAACGTCATAGCTAAGTTGAATCCTGCGTGACTTAATATTGCCCCATAAATGGATTCTGATTTAGATTTACAATAGAAAAACATTCTACTTGTTAAAAACATTAGTAATAACCATAAAAACGCTGGAATAAATAAAAATTCCCATGTCCCATTAACATAAATAATACCGAAATGAGCTAAATGGACAATAGTAAAGGCAAGACTATCTATAATAGATGCTTTGTTATTTCCATATCTAGAGACAAAGCTTTGATGAATTAGTCCCCTATACAATAATTCTTCTCCAATCGGACTAAAGGTCATGCCAATAAGAGCAAATATTACGAAGTAGAGGTGTTTATTATTTCCTTTAAGTTCTTCTATTGGTATAGCACCATAGGAATTTGATATATATACAAACCAATTGCTAATAGAATGTTGATAAAGCCATTTCCCAATAAAATATGCAATTGTGCAAGCAGTAATACCCAATAAAAATGAATAAACCAACCAAGTGTATTTTTTTGTCCTTATTATCCCGATAAATTTTCTTCCTTTTCGAGTTAGAAAAATAAAAGGAGTAATCCACATTACGAGAAAAATAAGAGAAACGAAATTATAGTTTCGAGTTTGATTAGCATCTAACACCATAAGAAATCTAGGTATTCCAAATAATATAATAAAAGCTAAACCAAATTGCCAATTGAATTTAATTAAGGTTTTTAGTCGGAAATAGCTCATTTTTCTAATTATTTGTAGCAGTTCATTTAGACATTTACATATATTTAGGTGTGCAAGCCACTTTTTTATTGTCGCTTAGCTCAAAAAGCCATGTTTTAAAAGAGGGCGGCCCAAAAAGTCCTCTTGCGTTATTCGAAAGCCCAAATCCTTCTTTAGGCATTCCCATCCAATTTGTTTCCATTTCATCATTACCGTTTTCATCATGAAAATATCTAAAAGCATACTTTCCTGATTTAAGATTTTCGATAACAATAATACATTTATCATTTTCAATACCTTCAACGACGCCTTTTATTGTGTTTTGTTCTTCATCAAAAACTTGTAAAAGTATATTGCCATCACTACTTCTTAAACCATTTATTTCAATTGTCAGGGTGAATTGTGCAATAGATTTTAAAGGTATTATTGAAATGCATAATATTATTAACAGCAGTATTGCCTCTTGGGTACATCTTTAAAAATAATTGTATTAGGTACTCGATTTGAGGGGATCGACTAAATGTTTCAGCATTTACTCTCTTCCGAATGGAGTTATCAAATAGTTCAAAACTACTTTCTCGAAATTGAAAAGAGAGCGTAATGTTGCGTTGGAATTCTGAAAACTTAGTTAGCGCAAATTCAATGTCTTTTGCTTCAAATAGAATGGTATTAGTGTCAACAATGCTCTCAAAATTTCCAGAATTATACTTATACCCTGATTGTATTGGGAATGAGATCGCAGGCATTGGATTGTAATCTTTTTCTCTATAATTAACATCATAAGATGATGTTATAAGAAAGACCGATATTAGGTCTGATTTATATACCGTATCGATATTTACCATTTATGTCTTTCAAATTTTTGATTGTACCTAACAGACGTGTACCAATCGCAGCTTACTTCTTATAATTTTGTACAATACTAATCTCAAAACTCTAATCCCTCAAAATTGTTACTGGGTTTGTGGTCGCAGACTTTATTGTATGATAAGAAACAGTGAATAAAAAAATTAGTGTTAGACTAAGCACAGCAAAAGATACGGGCCAGAACCCAATTTCAATCCTGTAAGCATAGTTCCTCAACCATATAGTCATGAGGGAATAAGCTATTGGAATACCAATAATAACAGCTATAACAACTGATCCTAAATATCCCTTGATGAATATAACCAAAATGTTGGTGGCCGATGCCCCAAATACCTTTCTAACCCCTATTTCCCTTTGCCTCTTCATAGAAACTAAAAGTGAAAAACCAAATAGGCCCAAACACGAAATAACAATCGAAAGAACAGTGAAAATCTTAAAAAGGTTACCAAAATAAATATCTTCTTTATACTGAGATTTGAATCTCTCCTCTAAAAAAAAGTAGTTAAAAGGATTATCAGGATAAACCTGACCCCATACATTCTTTATATCACTTACCTTTTTTTGCAGATCATTATTATTCTTATCCTCAAGGCTTTGGATTTTCAATGAAAAATGACCCAAGCTTACGTTGAAACGAAATGCCATAGGTCTGATTTCATATTTTAATGAAGTTTTATGGTAATTTTTGACAATTCCAATAAGTTCGTAGACTTCATTTTCTTCATAATCTACCAACTTCGTGTTCATCATTTTATCAAAGTCAACAATACCTAATGCATTCGCCGCAGATTCATTTAAGATTATACTTCTTCGATTTCTCCAAAGGGCATGAGGGATGAAATCATTCCCAGCAACAAATATTATATCATACAAGTCTAAAAAACGAGGATCCACCCCATTCAAATAAACAAGTGTCTTTTCATTCTGATCGTCAAGACTGAGAAAAGATTCGTGCCTATACTCTTCACCAGGTATTGTAGATGATGATGTAATCCCAATCACAAATGGCAGTTCTCTACATTTTTCCTTAAAAAGTTTCAACTTTTCTGTTTTATTATCCCACGAGTCTTTTACCATTGGTGTCTTGACAATAATGATATTTTCTATATTGATGCCTTTGTCCTTGCTATTCATATATTCCAATTGATTCACAATTACAACAATGCTGATCATTAATATGGTAGAGATGGAAAATTGGAGGATCACGAGTACTTTTCTTAATCTCACACTTCCGATTTTACCGGCAAAACCTTTTTGCAATGCCGGAGTGAGTTTATTTGAGAAGAGAACGATCGTTGGTATTGCTGCTACCAGGACTGTCCCAAATATAAATATTGCCAGGAAAGCGAAATTAATAAAAGTAGGATCGCCTATCAATGGTAATAAATGTCCATTGGTAAACGATTGTAATGATGGTTCGAGACTTAAGTATATAGAAATAATTATGATCAAAGAAGTCACACAAATGAGGCTGGATTCAAAGATAAATTGTGTTATTAAGTTTGCCCTGGTAGCACCCATAACCCTGAGTATTCCAATTTCCTTAAACCTCCCATAGGATTGTGCAATACTCTGGTTTATAAAATTCACCCAGGATATAAATAGAA
>JADFOK010000002.1 GCA_022562895.1 Bacteroidota bacterium
ATGCAAGAACAAAACAATAATTTAGTACTTGAAAATCTAAAAAATAAGAGAGATTATCACTTAAATGCACTTAACATTCTGAATGGAACGATCGCATTATATGAATCTCCTTCCAATGAAGAAAATAATTTAAAAAGACAGAAGCCTGAAGTTAAAGGTAAGACTCAGTTGGCTTATAGTAGAAATTTTTCCCCGGCTAATAAGTTTGTTTATTTTCTTAAAACTGAAAATAGATTTTTACATTTTAGAGAAGTGGCTCATTTAATATTAGGAATGGAAGGTGTTGCTATAAATAAAGAAAATGTTAAAGTCGTTATGGACGATTTGTATTCTGGAACTCAAGTTTTAAAGAAAAATGGAACAATTGAGAAATATCAAGCAACGAAATCATTTCAAGGGACTTACTGGGGTTCTCCTAAGTGGTTTGATAAAGATCGTAAGCCTAAAAAAGAGCATGCTTGTAATTTAGACTTTGGTAGTACAAAGGAAAAACAAGTTATCTTTGATTTATAAAATAAAAAAGCGCCCATTGTGAGGGCGCGATTATGTGGTGATCGGAGACCGTGTAAAAAGCGATGTTTCATTTGTATAGAAACAACTTTGATAAGCAGTCTACCATTTTTTAAATTAGTAATCTTAAAAGGCTGTCAAATTAATAACAGATGCAAGTTAAGTTAGATTTCTTCTCATAAGAGAAAATACTAAGCAAACCAAAGATTATTATTTCAAAATCCTGCTGAAACAGGTAGAAAATGGGTCGATAAGCATAAGCTTGTTGGCTCATTTCTTTTACAAATATATAACAAAAGATGATATAATCTTTACTTTTATATGTTAAATATCAATATTTACGAGAATTATTGTATAAAATACAACTTTAATGATGTTTGACTTTAAATATCTTATACCCCTTGTATAAAATAGGGAAGTCCTTTTTACGAATTATCGTATTGTAACTGTAAAAGTCTTCGCCTTCCATAAACTCACAAATCTTTTTCAAGTTTCCAAAAGTCCCTAATACCTCACAGTCTTTTAATAGAACGTAACTTTTACGGTTCTCTTGCTGTTCTTTATATGTAGCCATGGGGTAAATATATGTAATAAATACAATAATACTCGAATAAATTTGTATTTATATTTGTATATATCATTATATTCGAGTATATTTGTATAAGAATTAAAACAAACATTATGAACTTCAAATCACTACCACAGCTTTTAGATCATTTCAAGGAAGAAAAAACTTGTATTGAGTATTATGAGAATATTCGTTGGGGTGGTAATCCGGCGTGTCCTCAATGTGGCAGCTTAAACCCTTATAAAACTACAAGAGGTTACAAATGTTCAGATAACGAATGTTACAAGAAGTTTACCGTTAAAGTAGGGACTATCTTTGAAAATTCTAAGATACCTTTTAGAATATGGTTTGCAGCAATTTATTTAGCAACTTCTCATAAAAAAGGGATTAGTTCAGTACAACTGGCAATCGATTTGGGAATTACTCAAAAATCTAGTTGGTTCGTTCTTCATAGAATTAGAGAAATGCTAAAGGACAAAGCACCGAGAATGTTGGGCGAAAACAATATGGTAGAAATTGACGAGGCTTATATTGGTGGGAAAGAACAAAACAAACACACTAGTAAAAGACGTTCTGATAAATACCCACATCTTAAAAATGACGGCACACCCTACACGCCTAAGACTATGGTAGTAGGATTTATTGAACGTAAAGGACAAGTAGTATTAAAAAAAGTACCTAGAGCGGTTAAATACGAGGTTCAGCCTTTAATTGATGTTCACATTAAGCACGGTTCAAAAGTACATACAGACGAAAGTCATATTTATAGAAATCTGGATTTAACTTACAATCATTCAACGGTTGTACATTCTGCTAGACAGTATGTTGTAGGTAATGTTCACACGAATACTATTGAGAACTTTTGGAACGTTTTAAAGCGTGGTTTGCATGTGTGTATCACCATGTAAGTGATAAACATTTTGAGGCGTATTTAGATGAATATGCAGCGAGATTTAATACTCGTAATCTAACATCACAAGAGAGTTTTGAAAATTTCTTGGTTCAGAGTGAAAGTGTGTTGTCTTATAAGGACTTGACTTCTGAATTTTAATAGATATTAATGTAACAAATAATGATTGCGTTCGTCTAACTTATTGACAAACAGCTGTTAAATTATTTAGAATTGTTATAAATAATAGTTAAATTCGACATGTCATGTCGAATTTTGGCATATACTTTGTATATTTGTACACAACAAACCACTCCCGCCTATCCACGATGCGTATTAGGGGTGGTGTTTTATTTTATAGCCATTGTGATTCTCTACAAAAAGCCATTTCTAACTTATTTAGAACAAATCGAAAAACTCGAAAAAAGAGGATTAAAAATTAAAAACAAATCCAAGGCACTTCATTTACTTGAGAATTTAAGTTACTACAGACTAAGTGGGTATCTCTACCCAATGCTTACCGAAAACAAAGAGAATCATAAATTTAAGGATGATAGCACATTTGAAAGCGCATTTAAAATGTATTGCTTTGATAGGGAACTTAGGCTTTTAGTATTGAGTAATCTTGAAAAAATTGAAGTTTCTTTTAGGGCTAAACTCACTTATGTTTTCGCAAATAAATATGACACTTTTTGGTACACTTACGACAAGCTGTTTAAAAACAATGGAATACATCAAAATAGTATCGAAGCTGTCAATAAACTTTATATTGATAGCACTGAAGATTTTGTAATTAAATATAAAAGAAAATATATAAATAATTTTTTACCTAGTTGGATGGGAATGGAAATAGTAACCTTTACGCATCTATCTAAGTTGTATGAAAATGCAAAAGATACTGCTGCAAAGGCTGAAATATCCAGTTACTATGGTCTTCCATATCAAATGTTTGAAAACTGGTTGTTAATGCTTACTTATGTTAGGAACATTTGTGCTCATCATTCAAGATTTTGGAATAGAGAGTTTTCAATTAAGGTGCGAAAAACTAATAAACCATTACCTAATAATTGGATTGAACAGAGCGGTATTGCAAGAAATAAAGCGTATATTTATCTTTCAATAATAAAGTATATTCTAGATTGCATAAATCCTAAAAATTCTTTTAAAGTAAATCTTTTAGAACTTTTTGAGAAGTATCCGAGTATTGATTATAAAAGAAGTATGGCCTTCCCAGAAAATTGGAAAGAACAACCCTTGTGGAATCTAGAAAATAATTCAGTTAAAGACATGAAAAAAGAAAATGTTGAAAAAATACCAGAAGCCAAAGAGGACAAACTTCACATAGAGGGCTCATTAGACGATGTTTTAAAAGTTTCCGTACCCAAACCAAAGGAAAAGGAAACTAAATAGTATTGCACTCATTTTTGGATGTATTGTAGGGTTCAACGTGACAGATATTGCAAGGTGCAGAAACGTTCATTCAAATAGAAATATTGAATTTCGACTTAGTCCTCGCAAGAGTTTAAGCGTGCTACCGTTTATGAAATTCAAGCGTTTTAATTCTTCAAAAAATCTTACCGGATTTCTCATAACTTTTTTATAATTACTTGTCCCTTGTTGTATATAGATGCCGTTTTATTATCTACAGAATCAATTACAAACGACTACAACCGTTTGTAAACAACTATAAACGAAAGTAAGTAAGTAACATCCAACTCTTATAAAAACACCGCCTTACGTTTGCAGTATTGAATCATCGTGGTTCAATTTCTTAACTGTTTAACATTAAAATTAATTATTATGAACACACTTAGAAACAAAGTACAGTTGATTGGAAATTTAGGAAATGATCCTGAAATTATTACAACGGAGTCTGGAAAAAAATTGGCAAAATTCAGTATTGCCACAAATGAATCTTATAAAGACTCAAAAGGAGAACGTGTTACAGACACCCAATGGCACAATGTAATAGCCTGGGGGAAAATAGCAGAGATAATTGAGAGTTATGTTACCAAAGGCAAGGAAGTTGCCATAGAAGGAAAACTAATAAACCGTTCTTGGGAAGATAAAGAAGGTAATAAACGCTATACAACCGAGGTGGTTTGTAACGAACTTTTGATGCTTGGGAAATCATAAATTATAATTTCAATTTATTATTATAAGGCTCTCAATTGAGGGCCTTAATAATTTGCATTTTACTAAAGAAATAAATAAAAAAGGAAGGGTTATTTTCTTACAGAGCTTCACTTTTTATATAAAGAATAAACAAATATTTTATCCTCCAATCGTAATCATACTACGATTTTGAATATGTAACTTAGGTTCTTGTAATCTTTTGAAGTGTAATTTGGGCCATTTAAAAACTAGATGTCAATTTGGAGGATATACTAATAGTATCGTTTAAATTTATTTAAAAGAAACACATCCTTATCTTTGCAAACAGAATTTCAGAAAATTTATATGAAGAATTCAGATAGAATAGAATTAATGGCCCCTGCGGGAAATTTTGAATCCTTACAGGCCGCTATTACCAATGGAGCAGATTCTGTGTTTTTTGGTGTAGACCAGCTTAATATGCGCGCAAGAGCGAGTATTAATTTTACTATTGAAGACTTACCCGAAATTACAAAACGATGTGAAGAAAGAAAAATACGAACCTATCTCACGCTAAATACCATTATTTACGATCACGATCTATCTATTATTAAGACCCTCTTGGATGCAGCTAAAGTTGCAGGTATAACTGCAGTTATTGCCATGGATCAGGCAGTTATTTCCTATGCGAGACAAATTGATATGGAAGTCCATATTTCTACTCAAATAAATATAACCAATATTGAAACCGTAAAATTCTACGCTTTGTTTGCCGATACTATGGTAATGAGTAGAGAGCTCAGTTTACGTCAAGTAAAAAAGATTACTGAGCAGGTAGAAAAAGAACAAATAAAGGGACCTTCGGGAAAATTGGTTGAGATTGAAATTTTTGGACATGGTGCATTGTGTATGGCGGTATCCGGGAAATGTTATCTAAGTTTACATTCACATAATTCTTCTGCAAATAGAGGAGCTTGCAAACAAAATTGTAGAAAAAAATATACTGTTATAGACCAGGAAACAGGATTTGAAATAGAACTTGACAACGAATACATGATGTCCCCGGAAGATTTATGTACACTAGACTTTTTGGATCAAGTGATAGATACAGGTATAAAAGTATTAAAAATTGAGGGACGCGGTCGTGCTCCGGAGTATGTTGCAAAAGTTATTAAAACCTATAGAGAGGCAATTGACGCTTACTATGATGGGTCTTTTTCAAAAGAAAAAGTGAAGAATTGGATGACAGAATTAGAAAAAGTATATAATCGAGGTTTTTGGAGCGGATACTATTTAGGGCAAAAATTAGGCGAATGGAGTGATATAGATGGTTCAAAAGCTACCCAAAAGAAAGTTTATATAGGCAAGGGAATGCATTACTTCCCTAAAAGCAAGATAGCCGAATTTAAAATTGAGGCCTTTGATCTTACTATTGGAGATACAATATTAATTACAGGCCCCACCACGGGAGTTGAAGAATTTGAACTCACCGAAATGTTAGTGAATGATAAGAAATTAGAGAAAGCCCGAAAAGGAGATTCGTGTACTATTCCGGTGGATTTTAGAATCAGAATGTCAGACAAGCTTTATAAAATTGTAAAGAATAATCCCTAAATCATGATAGTAGTTACCTTACAACGCAAAAAGTGCATTGGTTGTAACTATTGTGTAGAATTGGCACCATTGCAGTTTCAAATGTCAAAAAAAGACGGAAAAGCAGTTTTAATACGTGGAATCGAAAAAAAAGGATTTTACACCATTAAATCACCCGACGAAACTATTCATGAAGTTTGTGACCTAGCCGCAAAAGCCTGTCCAACAAAAATTATTAGTGTAAAGATTGTTTAAAACTTAATAACTTCATATAAATCTTGATTTTGTTTATAGAAACCATAAATAAAATCATCGTTGTTCTTGAAAATAGTTTGGGCTCTAATATTTTTATTTCTTTCATAGTATTCTTTAATTTTATCAAAAGGGTTTTTTTGGATTCTTCCTTCAATATGATTGAAGTCATCATCAAATAATCCAGTTACTCTAACCGATTTTGTATTTGTATACCCATTAAAAGTAGAGGTAAGGGTGTTAAAAGAAGCTACGATTAAAACTCCTCCAATTCCTCCAACAGTAGCACCGATAATAATATAAGGATTGTCGGGTTTATCAAGCGAGCTTCCAAATGTAATTTCATACACTTTATTTTGTTTATATACGGAAATACCTGCATTGGCTTGTGAAATTTTACGTAAGAATTGGGCGGTTTTATCTAATTCCCGATACTTATCAAAATCTCCCCCTTCTAAAATAATAGCTGTGTTTTTAAAATAGAAGGTCTCTTCTTTCATAAGAGAATATTCTTTAACTATTTTTTCTGTTGCAATATCAACCATTCGAAGCCTTAGTTGTTTCGTATTGCAAATGATCTGAAAAAGAGTATTATCAAATAAAAAACTATTGGATTTTAACCCTAAGCGGGATCCGTCAAAACTTGGTTTTAACACCCTTTTAGTTGAAAATTTATAATTATCTAAGTCAATGGTTATAAGGTAAGTGAATTCATTATATCGATCTGAAGTAAAAGTCACCTTATTTTCAAAATGGTATAATTTAAATTTTTTTGACGTAATTTCAATAGAATTAGGAGCATTGTGTTCTATTTTTCCAGTAACTATGGATAGCTTTCCCGATATAGCGTCTCTTTTGAAAATAAATTTATTAAGTTTAATCGGCCTGTCTCTCCTATCCAAAAAGGCATTTTCTTTAAATTTTATTTCATGAAGTATTGGTGTAAGATTTTCATTAAACTCATAAATATTAATTTGAGAAGAATTCTTTGGAATAGAGAACAAATAAAACGTATTGTTTGAGCTTATGGACTCAATAAAAATTTCACCTTTTAATTTAAAGTCTAATTCTTGAACATGACTAAAACCGGTTTTAAAATCAAAAATCATAATTCCATAACTTCGCCCATTTTGAGTGTTCATGAAAAGATTTATTTTACTCCCCTTTACTTGATACCCAATAAAAGTTTTAAATTTTGAAGGTAAGTCAGTTGCTTTAATTCTTCCAATCTCATTATAATTTTTATCAAAAAGGAATCCTCTTACATAATCGTTTTCTTCAAGAAAAACAGCAAAATTACCAGTCTCTTTATCAACTACATTAAATGATTCTTTAACCCTGGCATCAGCAGTTAAACCAATAATTTTTTTCTGAGCAACTCCAGAAAATACAATTGAAATTGCAAAAAAAAGGAATACTAGTTTTTTCATATAAAATAATTAATTGATTGTTCCCCCATTATTTACCCCCTCTTCACCTGGCTTTCCACACCTCGTAAGGCCCTGGGGGCAAGATTGACCAAAACGGTTACTTTTTTACCAAGTACTTCTTCGGTTGTAAAACTTTCGACGATGCCGGAAACAATGTTGCGTACATCCAATCCGGTATCTACTTTTAAGACTAAAAGTTTTTTGGTTTTGGGCATTTTTTCTGCTTCAATAATGGTTCCCACTCGCATATCGAGTTTGGTAAAATCATCGAAAGTAATGATTTCTTTTTGTGGCTTCTAATTTATCCAATTGTTCTTGCACCTGACTGTCTTCAATTTTACTGAAAAGCAATTCCCCTTTTCCTATTTTATGACCTGGAGGTAAAAATTCAGTTTTAGTTTGTATATCATTCCAGGTTAGTACTGAATCAAGATCAGAGAAACGAAGCATTTTTTTCAATTTTTCAGATGTAAAAGGTAAAAAGGGTTCACATAATATAGCTAATGATGATGCAATTTGCAAAGCGACATAAATCACTGTTTGGGTTCTTTCTTTATCTGTTTTAATCGTTTTCCAAGGTTCTTCTTCAGCAAGATATTCGTTTCCTTTACGGGCTACTTTCATTAGAGTAGTTAATGCTTCCCGAAAACGAAAGTGTTCTATTGAATAAGAAATAGATTCTATATTAGTCAATTTTAGTACTCTTTTATCAAATTCTGAAATGCTCGATGGTTCAGGTATAATACCCTTGTAATATTTATGTGTGAGGACTACCACACGATTGATAAAATTTCCGAAGATAGCAACTAACTCATTATTGTTTCTGGCTTGAAAATCAATCCAGGTGAAATCATTATCCTTGGTTTCAGGAGCATTAGCTGTTAGTACATAGCGCAATACATCTTGATGATTAGGAAAATCTTCAAGGTAATCGTTCAACCATACTGCCCAATTCTTACTGGTTGATATTTTGTTACCTTCCAGATTTAAGAACTCATTGGCAGGAACATTATCAGGAAGAATATAATTGCCTTCCGCCTTTAACATACTAGGGAATATGATGCAGTGAAAAACAATATTATCCTTCCCGATAAAATGTATCAATTTTGTGTCCTTATCTTTCCAGTAAGGCTCCCAGTCTTTACCTTCTAGTTTTGCCCACTCCCTGGTAGCCGATATGTAACCTATGGGTGCGTCAAACCAAACATAAAGCACTTTCCCTTCAGCTCCTTTTGCAGGAACCGGAATTCCCCAATCCAAATCACGGGTTACAGCACGGGGGCGTAGGCCGTCATCAATCCATGATTTACATTGCCCATACACATTGGTTTTCCAATCTTTTCTATGACCTTCAAGAATCCATTCTCTCAACCATCCTTCATATTGATCTAGGGGTAAAAACCAATGCTTGGTTTTTTTTAATGTGGGTTTATTTCCTGAAAGGACGCTTTTAGGATTAATTAAATCGGTGGCATTGTGGGAGGTGCCACAATTTTCACACTGGTCACCATAGCTTTCTTCATATCCACATTTAGGGCAAGTACCAATAACAAACCGGTCTGCTAAGAACTGTTTGGATTCAGTATCGTAGAGTTGTTCGGTAATTTCTTCTATAAACTTTCCGTTTTCGTTTAATTTTTTAAAGAAATCTGATGCCGTTTCATGATGTATTTTTGCTGTTGTCCTTGAATAATTATCAAATGAAATTCCAAAATCCTGAAAAGACTTTTTAATGATAGCGTGGTATTTATCTACCACTTCCTGCGGAGAGATTCCTTCCTTTTTGGCTTTTAAAGTAATAGGAACACCATGTTCGTCACTACCACAAACAAAGAGAACATCCTTGCCCTGTATTCTTTGAAACCTTGAGTAAATATCTGCAGGAATATATACTCCTGCTAAGTGTCCTATGTGGATAGGACCGTTAGTATAGGGTAAAGCCGCAGTGATTGTAAATCGTTTTGGAAAATCTTGCATAGTCTTCTTTGTAATAACAAAAATAAGGATAAGTTATGAGAAATTATGTACTTTGTAAATGATGAAAATTTAAAATGATTACACCCGATATTTTACAAATAGGCGATACAGTTGCTATTGTTTCTACCGCAGGAAAAGTTTCATTAAAGGAGATACAAACTTCTATTGTTCTTTTAAAACAATGGAGATTGAGAGTTAAATTGGGAGTAACAATTGATGCTGAAGACAACCAATTTGCTGGTAATGATGCCTTAAGGGTTAAAGATTTTCAGCAAATGATGGATGATCCCAAAGTAAAAGCTATTTGGTGTGCTCGAGGAGGCTACGGAACGGTTCGTATTATCGATCAACTAGATTTTTCATCTTTTATGAAAACCCCAAAATGGATAATTGGTTACAGTGATGTTACAGTCCTGCATTCTCATATTCATAATCTGGGAGTTGAAACTTTGCATGCACAAATGCCTTTTGAAATTGAGGATAAGACAGATGCTTCAATAAATTCCTTAAAACAAGCTCTTTTTGGAGAATCATACTATATTACGTATTCTTCAAAAATTAATATCCAAAGGAAGGGAACCGTAAATGGACAATTAATTGGGGGGAATTTGTCTATTTTGTATTCCCTCTGCGGAAGTACATCTGGCATTAATACCCGAGGGAAAATTTTGTTTATTGAAGATCTGGATGAATACTTGTATCATTTAGATAGAATGCTTCAAAACTTAAAACGAAATAAAATTTTTGAAAATTTATCTGGACTCATCGTAGGGGGGATGACAAAAATGCAGGATAATTCAATTCCTTATGGAAGATCTGCGGAAGAAATTATTAGGGATATTGTAACGGAATATGATTTTCCTATATGTTTCAATTTTCCGGCTGGGCATGTTGAAGATAATCGTGCACTAATATTTGGTCGTAATGTGCAATTGAACATTTCAGATAGAAAAGTACAACTAAGATTTTAAAATGGCCCATCACAATGAACTTGGTAAAATAGGAGAGCAATTAGCAACAAATTATCTAGTAAGTATTGGATATGAGATCCTAGCTCGGAATTATTATTATAATAAAGCTGAAATAGATATAATTGCTCGTACCGGTGACACCTTAGTAATTGTTGAAGTAAAAACCCGAAACAACGATTATTTTGGAGATCCACAGGAATTTGTAAAGTCTTCAAAAATTAAATTATTGGTAAAAGCAGCTGATGAATATGTAATTTCAAACGATTTAGATGTAGAAATACGATTTGATATTATCGCTGTATTAAAAAACAAAACCACAGAACAAATAGAACATTTTGAAAATGCTTTTTATCATTTTTAAACAAAAGCAATTAAAGCTTTTAATACTTTGTCTATTGAAGTAATATTCTCAAACGTAATTATAAGGCGTAATCCATTACGCGTATTCTTTTCCTTCATTTTGACAATATGAGAATTTGTTTGAACATAATTAAGTACTCGAGTAAAAACTTCACTTTGATAAAAATTGCTTTGTTGATTGGCAATAAAATATCCCACGAGTTTACCTTGTTTCATTACCACACGTTCTAGTCCCATTGCGATTGCAATCCATTTAACACGAACGCTGTTCAACAAATCTACAGCCTGTTTCGGTAATTCTCCAAAACGATCTATGAGTTCTATTTCAAATTTTAGAAATTCCTCTTCGGTTTTAAGGTTACTTAGTTTATTATAAAGATTTAGGCGTTCGGAGATATTATTGATATAATCATCCGGAAAAAGGAGTTCAAAATCGGTATCGATTACTGTCTCTTTAACAAAGTCTTTCGATTCATGTTCTGTTCCCGAATACAATTCTTTAAATTCTTTTTCTTTCAATTCATCAATGGCTTCAGTGAGAATTTTTTGATAGGTTTCAAAACCAATTTCGTTAATAAAACCACTTTGTTCGCCTCCAAGTAAATCACCTGCACCTCTAATTTCAAGATCTTTCATGGCAATATTTAAGCCACTTCCCAATTCACTAAATTGCTCAAGAGCTATAATTCGTTTTTGAGCATCTTGAGTCATAGCAGAGTAAGGAGGTGTGATAAAATAACAAAAGGCTTTTTTATTGCTTCGTCCTACACGACCTCGCATTTGATGTAAATCGGAAATGCCAAAATTATTAGCATTATTTATAAACATGGTATTGGCATTGGGCACGTCTAAACCATTTTCAATAATTGTAGTCGAAACCAAAACATCAAATTCATTATTCATAAATGCAAGCATTAGTTTTTCCAGTTTTCTCCCCTCTATGCGTCCATGAGCAATACCAATTTTGGCTTCAGGGATAAGGCGTTGAATCAATCCTGCCATTTCCTTTATGTTTTCAATGCGATTATGAACAAAGAAAATCTGACCCCTACGTGAAATTTCGTATCGAATGGCATCACGAATAATTTCTTCTGAAAAACGGACTACTTGTGTATCGATAGGATATCGATTTGGTGGTGGCGTGTTTATAATTGAAAGATCCCTGGCTGCCATTAAACTTAATTGCAGTGTTCTTGGGATCGGCGTTGCAGTGAGAGTAAGGGTATCTACATTTTCTTTTATGATTTTTAATTTATCCTTTACTGCCACACCAAATTTTTGTTCTTCATCTATAATTAACAAGCCTAAATCTTTGAATTCAACTGCTTTGTTTACAATTTGGTGGGTGCCAATAACAATATCCAGTCTTCCGTTTTTTAATCTTTCTAATATGCTATTACGTTGTTTTGTTGTTCTAAAACGGTTCAGATAGTCTACGGTAACGGGCATTTCCACTAATCGCTCAGTAAACGTTTTAAAATGTTGAAAAGCAAGAATAGTGGTAGGCACTAATATTGCCACTTGTTTACCATTATCAACGGCTTTAAAAGCTGCTCTTATGGCTACTTCGGTTTTCCCAAATCCCACATCACCACAAATTAAACGATCCATTGGCCGGTCACTTTCCATGTCACGTTTAATATCTTCAGTTGCGGTTATTTGATCTGGAGTGTCTTCGTATATAAATGAAGATTCCAACTCGTGTTGTAAGTACGAATCCGGGTCATATGCAAATCCTTTTTGTGTTCGACGTCTAGCGTATAATTCAATAAGATTAAAAGCAATTTCTTTAACACGTTTCTTGGTTTTTTGTTTGATTTTATTCCAGGCACCACTTCCTAATTTGTATATTTTTGGACTTGTACCATCTTTGCCATTATACTTGGCAATTTTGTGTAATGAATGTATACTGAGATATAAAATGTCTCGCTCACCATAAAATAATTTTATGGCTTCTTGTTGCTTGCCTGCCACATCTATTTTTTGAAGCCCACCAAACTTACCAATACCGTGATCAATATGGGTTACATAATCACCAATTTTAAGATTGGTAAGTTCTTTAAGAGTAATGGCTAGCTTTTTAGCATAACCATTTTTGAGTTGAAATTTATGAAACCGTTCAAAAATTTGATGGTCTGTGTAACACACATTTTTTTGATCTTGATCAATAAATCCCTGATATAAGGGAAATACCACAGTTTCAAATTGGTCTACTTGTTGTTCTATATCTTCAAAAATGTCGTGAAATCGTCTTGCTTGTTGTTCACTGCTACAAAAAATAAGATTTTTAAAACCTGCCTTAGTGTTCGTATTTAGGTTTTCAATTAACAAATTGAATTGCTTATTGAAAGAAGGTTGAGGTTTGGTATTAAAATTTATTATGGTAGCTATTTTTTGATTTGTAGAATTATTTAAATGAACTTTAGTGAAACCTTGTAATTGTATTTTTAATAATTCTGAAGTGCAAAATAAATCTTGTGGCTCGTTTTTTTTTATTTCTGAGGATGAATTATCTAAAACCTCAACAGCTTTGTTAAATAGTTTATCGATACTAGTACTCAATAACTCTTCATTTTTAAGAAAAATGATTGTTTTTGAAGCAATGTATTTTAAAAAGGTATCTCGTTTTTCTTCTATCATTTTATTTTCCATATTTGGGATGATAGATATCTTTTTTATCGTCCCCGTAGAGAGCTGTGTTTCTACATCGAAGGTGCGAATACTCTCTATCTCGTCACCAAAAAACTCAATTCGATAGGGTACATCATTGCTGAAAGAAAATACATCCAATATTCCACCACGAACCGAAAACTCTCCAGGTTCAGTAACAAAATCGGTACGTTTGAATTGGTATTCGAACATGACTTCATTTACAAAATCTATAGATAAAGCATCACCCAATTTTATCTTCAGTGTATTTTTTTCTAGCTCCCTGCGCGTTACTACTTTTTCAAAAAGGGCTTCGGGATAAGAAACAATTAACGCAGGTTTTTTTTGGGAATTGATTCGGTTTAGGACTTCTGCTCTTAATAAGATATTGGCATTGTCTGTTTCTTCAATTTGATAAGGACGGCGATAACTTTCAGGATAGAATAATACATTTTTTTCGCTTAGTAAATTTTCAAGGTCGTTTAAATGGTATGCGGCTTCTTCTTTATCGTTTAATATAATTAAAAAAGGCTTTTCCGAAATCTTAAATATTTCAGCAATAACAAGTGAAACAGAGGATCCGACAAGCCCTGAAACAACGATATTTGTTTGAGATTGGGCAATACTTTCCCATAGTTTTCGCACTTGCGAAGACTTTGCAAAAAGCGCAGTAACAAAAGACTTGCTCATTGATGCAAAGGTAGGATATCATTTATTTATATAAAACAAGCAACTAACTTTTTTAAATCTTCTTTGGTATTGTAAACATTGGGTGAAACTCGAATTGAATTTCCACGATACGACACATAGATTTGTTGCTTAGCTAATTGTTTTTTAATTGTAGAAATCTTTTTGCTTTTTGGCAGGTATATTCCAAATAAATGATGCCCTCTATATGCTTCATCTTCGATAAAACAACCTAAATCTTTAAGTTCATTTATAGATTCTTCAGTAATGAATTTACAATAGGATTGAATATTCTTTGGCGACCATTTTATAATTTGATTAATTGCCTCAGAAAGCATTGGCGTTAATATAAAATTGCTAGCTTCCCCCATATTAAAACGACTTGCTTTTGGGGAATAATTGTAGTTATATTTTACCAATTGAGAGAAATTCTCGCTGTTTTCGCGATTGATCCAATTTTCTTCAATTGGAATACCATCACAAAAACGATCTGAATAATAAGCAACACCTATTGAATATGGACCCATTAACCATTTATAACCTGCACATATCAGGGCATCAGGTTGGATTTCCTGAATAGAAAAGGGATATGCACCTACACTTTGTGTTCCATCAATAATTAAAAATGCATTAACCCTGTTTGTTTTATCCCGAATTGCTTTTAAATTAAAATAAGTGCCATCTGTCCAATGGTGTTGTGGGATCGAAACAACCCTCGTTTTTGATGTAATTGAATTTAAAATGATTTCATTCCATTTTTTACCCCGGTTTTTAGCAATTTCAGGTGAAGAAATAGTTTTAATTATACAACCTGTTTCTTCTTCAATTCGCTTCCACGCATAAACATTACTCGGGAATTGTTCTTTTAACAAAACCACCTCGTCTTCCTTTTTTAATGATATATTTTTAATAACAGTTGAAATTCCATAAGAAACTGAAGGAATAATTGCTATATTTTGATAATCTGGAACTTCAACAAGGCGGGCAAACCTTTTTTTTAAAATTATTTGATCGGTAAAAAAATCTTGTTCGGTTATTGAATAAGGATTTCCTCTGTTAATAATAGCTTTTATGCCAATTTCTTCTACAGTTTTAAGTAATGGAGACATATACGAGCCGTTGAGATAGATACTTTTTTCAGATAGACTAAAGAGGTGTTTTTGTGTGTTTAGAATCATTTTGAAAAGATATGTAAATCCTTAAAAATATTGATTAAAAAATAAGACTTAAGTTTTATCTTTACGGAAAAAAATTGAACTATGTCATATGTACATTTATTCGAGAGCGGAGAACATTCCAGAAACCTTGGTCACTTTGCCTCTTTGGTTAATATTGCCTCAATTCATGGAGAGATTAATAAATCTGAAGACAAATTATTAAAACGATTTGCCCATAAGCTGGGCATTCATAAAGACGAGATAAAAAAAATTCTAAAAAATCCATCTAAATTTCCTATAAATCCACCGAATTCAAAAGAAAAGAGACTTGAACGAATACATGATCTTTTCGATATAATTTTTATTGACCATATTATTGAAGATGACGAGCATCAGTTGATCGAAAAATATGCAATCGGACTAGGTTATACCGAAGTATTAGCAAAAAAATTGATAAAACGTTCAATTCAAATATATACAGGAGGTCTTAACTTTGAAGACTATAAATACTTAGTGAATAAAAAAATAAATACTTAGTTTAATTGACAGAGCTTATTTCATAAATTCCTCAGCTTTATCTACCATTAATTTACTTCCACAGAAAAAAGGAACACGTTGGTGTAATTCTGTTGGTTTTAAATCAAGTATAGGCATAAACCCATTACTGGCCTTACCTCCCGCTTGTTCAGCAATAAAAGCCATGGGATTGCATTCATATAATAAACGAAGTTTCCCATTGGGATTTTTTGATGTATTCGGATAAATGTAAATCCCACCTTTAATCATATTCCTATGAAAATCTGGAACTAAAGAACCGATATATCGTGATGTATAAGGACGATCTTCTTCTTCTTTTTGGCAGTATTTAATATAATCTTTTACTCCCTGAGGGAAGTGTATATAGTTACCTTCATTAATAGAATATATATTACCCTTTTCGGGAATTTTAATATTTGGGTGTGAAAGGTAATAGGTTCCAATTGCGGGATTTAATGTAAACCCATTTACACCGTTGCCAGTAGAGTAAACTAACATAGTTGAGGTTCCATAAACAATATATCCTGCCGCAACTTGCTTATTACCGGGCTGTAAAAAGTCTTCAAGAGTTACTTCTGTTCCGGAAGGAGTTATTCTTCGGTACACTGAAAAAATGGTGCCTACCGAAACGTTTACATCTATATTTGAAGAACCATCCAACGGATCTATCAATACGACATATTTATTATCATTGTTTTTTTTATTTCCCTTAATGATAATAAAATCTTCTTCTTCTTCACTGGCAATTCCACAAACAATTTCACGGTTGGTTAGTGTTTTTATAAAAGCTTCGTTGGCATAAACATCTAATTTTTGTTGATCTTCTCCGTGAACGTTAGCACCTCCAACAGCTCCTAATATATCAACAAGACCAGCTTTATTTACTTCGTGATTAACTACTTTTCCCGCTAAACGAATGGAATTAATAAGTCTGGAAAGTTCTCCAGAAGAGTATTTAAAATCATCTTGATTATATATAATAAATTCGCCAAGTGTTTTATTTTGTATAGTCATTACCGTAGGTTGTAGTGAATTTCACTTGTTAAATAATTAATTATTTCCTTTTGAAATAATATAATTAAATTTATTAATATTCGTTTGGTGCAAATATCGATAAATTTTAAAGAAATTGCCCCGATATTTGTATCTCAAAATAAAAAATTATGAACTTTATTGTTAGAGAGAGCACCCCTAAGGATATGCCTCAGGTGTTAGGTTTAATAAAAGAATTAGCAACATTCGAAAAAGAACCCGATGCTGTTGAAGTAACTGAAGAATTATTGAAAGAGGCTGGCTTTAATTCGGACCCGATGTTTACCTGTTTTGTTGCTGAAGTTGATTCAGAAATTGTAGGAATGGCCTTGGTATATTTTCGGTTTTCTACTTGGAAAGGGAGAAGTCTTCATCTGGAAGACCTTATTGTAAAAGATAAAATGAGGGGGAGCGGGATAGGAAAGGAACTTTATACCAAAGTGATACAATATGCTTATAATAAAAAAGTAAAACGTATAGAATGGGCTGTATTGAATTGGAACAATAGAGCAATTAAATTTTATGAACGAAGTGGAGCCACAGTGTTGAAAGATTGGTATATTGCTCAGATGGATGAAGCAGGAATTAAAATTTATTTAGAGAATTTGGAATGAAAGTATTTAAGTTTGGTGGAGCTTCTGTAAAAGATAAAGAAGGGGTGAAGAACCTACTTTCCGTTTTAAGAATAACGGGAGAATCTCAACTAGTTGTTATTGTTTCAGCTATGGGTAAAACCACAAACCATTTAGAAAATGTGGTTTCTAATTATTTTTCAAATCCTGAAGAAATAAAAACTGCTGTAACTTTTGTATATGATTACCATTTCAACATTCTTTTAGAATTATTTGAAAACAGATCACATCCGGTTTTTGATGAAATCACAATCATCTTTAAAGAAATTAATCATTTTTTAGAAAATACCAAATCTACCATCCATGCTTTTGTTTATGACCAGGTAGTAAGTTTTGGAGAAATGATTTCTGCAACAATCATTTCGCACTATCTTTCAGAAAATGGAATAAAAAATACCTTTTTAGACGTAAGAGAATGTATAAAAACAGATACAAACTATCGAGAGGCTAATGTTGATTGGGAAGTAACAAAAAAAAATATCAATAAACTTGTAAACCCCAATACAATTACATTAACTCAAGGTTTTATTGGAGCAGAAAAAACACATAATTTTACAACAACCCTTGGAAGAGAAGGAAGCGATTATTCTGCTGCAATTTTTGCCTTTTGTTTAAACGCAGAAAGTGTGACGATTTGGAAGGATGTTCCAGGTATACTTAATGCCGACCCCCGTTATTTTAGCAACACTCAATTACTACATCATATATCATACAAGGAAGCAATCGAACTGGCTTTTTATGGAGCCTCGGTAATACATCCAAAAACTCTTCAGCCTTTGCAACGCAAAGAAATTCCATTATTTGTAAAATCATTTTACAATCCCAAAGAAGCTGGAACTTGTGTGGGTAAAGGTATTACTCTTGATCCTATGGTATCTTGTTTTATTCTGAAAAAAAATCAAGTACTTATTTCTCTTTCCTCATTGGATTTTTCATTTATGATGGAAGACAATATAGGAGAGGTTTTCAAGATGTTACACACTTATAAAATGAAAGTGGAGCTCATTCAAAACTCCGCTATTAGTTTTTCAGTTTGTGTGGATAATAAATATAATAACTTGAATTCTTTACTGGCTGAACTCAGACAAAAATTTAAGGTTACCTGGAACGAAGGGGTTACACTTTATACTATTCGTCATTCCACACCTATAGAAATAAAGACCTTACTAAAAGGTAAAGAAATGATATTAATGCAGGAAAGCAGGGAAACGGTGCAATTAGTTATTAAGGAATAATAGGGTAAGTTTTTTCGTTATATTTGTTTTCCTAAAAACGAACATTTTTATGACATTGGTTAGCGCAAAAGAAGTAGCGAAAGCTGTTAATATTGAAAAATTAGGTTTTTTAGGCACTTTTATAGGTTGGATATTAATGAGGGTTCTTAATATTTCTGCAATCAATAAAGTTTACGAGAAACATAAACATTTAAGCGATCTAGACTTTATGAATGCCCTTTTAGACGAGTATGAAATAAAGTTCGAAATTCCTAAAGAAGATCTAAGACGGATTCCAAAAACGGGCTCTTTTATTACTATTTCCAACCACCCCCTGGGTGGGATAGACGGCATTTTATTGTTGAAATTACTTTTGGAATACCGTCCCGATTTTAAAATCATTGCTAATTTTTTATTGCATCGCATAAAACCCATGAAACCATATATTATGCCTGTTAACCCATTTGAAGGAAAAAAAGATGTTAAGTCCAGTTTAATGGGTTTTAAAACTGCATTGCTCCATTTACAGGAAGGTCGCTCTTTGGGAATTTTTCCGGCAGGTGAGGTTTCTACCTACCGTGAAGGAAATCTTTTTGTAGATAAGCCCTGGGAAGAAGCTGCAATGAAATTAATCAGGAAAGCCAATGTCCCTGTGGTACCTATATATTTTCATGCTAAAAACAGCAAATTTTTTTATCACTTAGCGAAATTAAGTGATACGTTGCGTACTGCAAAATTACCTTCTGAAGTCCTTACCCAAAAAGAACGTCTTATAAAAGTTCGAATAGGGAATCCTATATCTTTAAATGATCAAAATGAATATAAGACCTTAGAAAGTTATACAGAGTTCCTTCGAAAAAAGACCTATATGCTTGCAAATCCTTTTAGGAAGAAGAAACTATTAGAAAATTTACCGAAAAAATTAAAATTTCCAAAGCCTCCAAAAAAGATAGTGAATCCCGTTTCTGTTGATGTTATTGAAAATGAAATAGAAGCTTTGGATAAAAATGATAAACGCTTACTCTTAAGTAAAAACTATGCTGTTTATCTGGCAAGTGCTAATAGTATCCCTAATATCATTCAAGAGATAGGAAGACTTCGGGAGATTACATTTAGAGAAGTTGGAGAGGGAACAAATAAAGCTATTGACTTAGATAAATTTGATTCATATTATCATCATTTGTTTTTGTGGGATCAAATAGCCAAAAAAATAGTGGGGGCCTATCGTATGGGTCTTGGCTCTAAGATTTTTCCTAAGTATGGAATTAATGGATTTTATTTACAAGATTTATTTCGTTTTGAGCCGGAACTTTATCCTATGATGAGCAAGTCCATAGAAATGGGACGTGCTTTTATTATTAAAGATTACCAGCTACGCCCAATGCCCTTGTTTTTACTTTGGAAGGGGATTGTACATACAACACTCCGTTTTCCAGAACATCGTTATTTAATAGGAGGTGTAAGTATAAGTAATAAGTTTTCTGAATTTACTAAATCCCTAATGATTGAGTTTATGAAATCTCATTATTACGACCCCTATGTAGCTCAATATATTAAACCAAAAAAAGAATATAAAGTAAAATTGAAAGATGCAGACAAGGACTTTATTTTTGATGAAAGTAAAGCCGATTTTAACAAATTCGATAAAATTATCGATGAGGTTGAACCCGGAAGTTTGCGTATCCCCGTTCTCATTAAAAAATACATAAAGCAAAATGCAAAGGTGGTGGGTTTTAATGTGGATCCTTTATTTAATAATGCTGTAGACGGTCTAATGTATATACGTATCGCAGACCTTCCAGAAAGCACCGTAAGACCAGTGATGGAAGAATTTCAAGCGGAGTTGGAAAAAAAGTATACTACAAAAAGTGAGGAAGAATAAGCCTTAAACATTGTTAATTTATATTTTCAAATATAAGGTATGAGAAAAATACAAGAAAAATAATTGCACAAATGGAAATAATAAGCCAATTCAACCACTTTACTTTAACAGATATAAATATTTCGCGACTTTTTTTCTCATAACGAACATGCAGTATTGAAAGTAAATTAACCCCAACAGCAACGAGTGGTCCAAAAAGCAGTAAAATTCTGATTATCCAATTTAAAATTGAGCTGTCCCCATATTTATGATCTATAAGGCCTATCCAATCATAAACAGAAGTAAGAAAGCCAAAGTCGATTTTTAAATAATGCTTTAATATTACACCGCTTAAAAATAAAAAGGGGAGTATTAATAACAATACCCAAAGAAAAGCCGATTTTTTTGTATTGAGTAAAGTAAGTCTAAACTCTTTTTGATGCTGATTTACATCAATGACAGGAAGGGATAAATTTTTCATGATTTCTTCAATATTTTTTTTCTCTGGCTTCATAATATTAATAATACAATTATATTAAAAAGGTTTCATCACATTTTTTCTTTTAGATATAATATACCTCTTGAAAGCAGGGATTTAATGGTTCCTTACTTTTTATTTAAAATAACACTGATCTCCTTTATTTTTAATTTCTCAAAATACTTAAGGCTAATCACTTCCTGATATTTTAATGAAAGTTCTTTAAGGGCTTTTTGCACTTTAATAAATTGTAAATGTTTTTCTAACTCAAATTCAGCATTATATTTTTCTTCAATTAAATGTTTATATGCGGTTGAAAGTGGGTTATCACCATAAGTTTCATAAAGGAGTATGGGATTGTATTTTTTAGAGCGGTAAAATAGATTAATTTCATTGGTAGCAATTCTATATAACCAATTTATAATTGGGATCCCTTTCCATTTATAGGTGTGAAATTTCAAGAAGGCTTTTAGGAAAGTTTCTGAAGTAATATCCTTAGAGGTATCAAAATTCCTAGTCCTTCTGTAACAATAGTTAAAGATAGTTTTATAATGCTGGAGATAGATTATTTCAAATCTTTCAGGAATGTTCTTGACCTCTTTTATTAGTTGTTCCTCACTCACTAGTTTTTATTCTACAATACAAAAAAAGGAAAAAGGTTGCATTAATTATTATTTTGCAAGTAAGTTTCTTTAAAGTTAAAACAAAACGCCCTAATCGCATCCCGAGTTTTTATAAATGCTTCTTTTATTTCTTCTTGAGTACCATTTACTTTTGAAGGGTCTATAAAATTTTGATGGATTCTGAGTGCCTTTTTAGAGGGAATATATGGACAATTTTCATTCGCAAGATCACAAACAGTAATAATAAAGTTGAAATCAATGTCTTTGTATTCATTTACATTATTAGAGGTGTGTTTAGAGATGTCCACTCCATCCTCAATCATTGTTTTAATTGCTTCTGGATTGAGACCATGAGTTTCAATACCTGCGCTAAAGATAATTGCCTTTCCTTTTGCAAATTTGTTAAGGTAGCCGTGAGCTATTTGACTTCGGCAGGAATTTCCGGTACAAAGGACTAAAATAGTTGTCATTTTAAATTAATATGCTTCTGCGTTCCATCAATATATTGTCGTACCAAATACCATCACGTTGAGCAATTTTTTTACGAACACCAATTACTCTAAATCCACAGGAAATATGTAATGAGATACTTGACTTATTTTGTGAAAAAATAGCAGCTTGTAAGGTCCAGAATCCTTCTCTTTCACTTTCAGAAATAAGATGTCTCAAAAGAAGTCTTCCCCAATGCTTCCCTTGAAAATCTGAGTCTATATATATGGTATCTTCTGCAACACCTTTATATACTTTACGTTTAGACACCTTATTAAGAGCACACCATCCAACAACAATATTATTTTTTTCGACAACAAATCGGCAACATACATTATATTTTTGATTCCAAGATTCCCAATCTGGTACTTTGGTTTCAAAGGTTGTTATACCTGTAGCTATCCCTTTTTTGTAAATAGTTGCCACCGAAGAAAAATCTGATGCTATAAGTGGACGAATTTTCATTTAGCAGCAATCATTTGCAGGTTCACAGCAGGCTTCATCGGGTTCTTTTTCATCAACAATACAAACATCTTCTGCCTTACAAGCGGTTTTTTGAACCGCTAGTTTAATTAATAAGGAATTCTCCTTAATTTCAAAATCATTCACAAAAAGTTGAGCGGTATGAAAGCTATTGTTGCTATACTCAAATTTTATTTCAGAATCCATATTAAAAGGTTTCATTTTGCCTACAAAATTAAGAATATTCAAAGCTTTATTCGAGCTCATATAATCTTGCTTCCCCTTATCCTTTGGGCTTTCCCAAAGTTGAATAATGGTTTCATTCCAACTATCAGTTTTGGCTCCACAATCAATGGAGTCAATGGTAGTGTGTTTTACCTCAGTAATATGATAATTAGCACCTACCAACCTATTTGGGGTATATTCAAATAAAAGAGATTTATCTTGATTTTCTTGTAAAAGGGTAAAAAATTCTTGTGTTTTCATCGTTTAAATTTTAACAGCAATTTGCTGTGGTAGTATTAAAATAAATATTAAATAAGTCTTGAAACTCCTTAAAACGTTTAACATCTAAGCAATAACAAATACTTTTTCCTTCAAAAGATCCTTTTATTAGCCCGGCTTGTCGGATAATCTGTAAATGTTGAGATATTGTAGGTTGTGAAAGGCCAATTTTATCTACAATATCATTACAAATACAAGAATCTTGTTGGCTTATATATTCTAAAATAGCAACTCTGGCGGGGTGTGCTAATACCTTAGCAATAGCTGCAACGTCTATTTGTTCTTGCGAGTGTATAGTAAGATTTGATGCTCCCATTGTTTTAAATTAATATTGCAATATTACGATTATACCTTGAAAAATAAAAGCCTTTGAGTGAAAATTTTTCAAAGGCTTGTAAATAGTATCCTAAAACCAAGGCTTTTTATTCGCCTGATATGTTTCATAAAACTCTTCGTCGCTTTTCGTTAAGTAAATTATACCTTCAATAATACCAATTATCCACGTAGCAGTAGCACCAATACCACAAGTAAAAAATCCTACTACTAATGTGACAACAAGTAAGATTATCCCTTCTTTATTATAGCCTAATATAAATTTATGGATTCCTAATCCACCTAATAATATTGCCAAAATACCTACAAGCATTTTTTTGTTCTCACCTCCTTTAGTAGCTTCGTTCCAGCCTTCTTTGAACTCATTTGCAGTACTTTTTGCTTCTTCTTTGGTTTTGGTTGTTTCTTCTGAAGCACTTTCCTCTTCAGGAGTGTCTTCCTCTTCAGGAGTGTCTTCCTCTTCAGGAGTGTCTTCCTCATCAGGAGTGTCTTCCTCATCAGGAGTGCTTTCCTCTTCAGGAGTGCTTTCCTCTTCAGGAGTGCTTTCTTCTTCTAAATCACCACTCGTATTCTCGTCATCGGGATTGGTATTTTCTTCAGATGGATTATCGGTATTTTCGTTTTTGGGATTGTTGTTTTCTTCAGATTGATTATCAGTACTTTCGTCTTCGGGTTTGTTGTTTTCTTCGTTCATAATTATGATGATTTATATAGTTGAATGGTAAAAATAACAAATTTTATAAAAATGCACTATCAATTGGTTCCCAAAGTTCAATCTTGTTATCTTCGGAATCTAGTATCCACCCAAATTTGCCATATTCATATTCTTCAATTTCACCTATTATTGCTACACCTTCCTTTTTTAATACCTCTAAGAGAGCAACTAAATTTTCTACTCTAAAATTCATCATAAACTCTTTTTTACTGGGAGCAAAATAATTTGTATCCTCCTTAAAAGGACTCCATTGTGTAGAACACTTATTGCCTTCTTCGGCTTTCCACCAAAAAGTACAACCATAAACATCTGTGTTTAATCCCAGATGATTTTTATACCAATCTTTTACTGCTTTTGGATCTTCCGTTTTAAAGAAAAATCCACCTAAACCCGTAACTCGTTTCATATTGTTATGATTTACGTTGTAAAATTAATGATGAAATTAATGATGCTATTATTCCAATAGCAAATACAGTCCCAAACATTAATAAACCTACAATTGCCGGACTATCAAATAATTTCATTTGCTCTGTTCGGGTTGCTTTTTGTTTTTCAAATTCTTCAACAGACATAGTATTTTCCATACCGTCTAATGTGTATTGCAAATATTCACTAACAAAATCGGGGTTGATGACGGTGACATAGATAATATCAAGGATTCCGATAACCAATCCCGAAACTGCCGAAATAGCCAATCCAATAATTAATGCTTTACCAAAAGTAACGATGCCCTGATTTAGTTTATCCCTAAAATGTTTTATTCCGAAGAAAACAAACGATAAAGAAGCAAAAATAGAAGCATATCCAAAAATTTTAAGTAGACCAAAATCAATATCTAATGGTAGAAAATGACTTCCTGTAAAAATCAGACCACCCACTAAAGAGGCATATCCCCCAAATTTAATTACTGTGTTTTTCATAATGTATAAATTAAAAAGTTTAGACAAAACTAAATATGAAAGTCAATTAATCACTCATACTAAAGTACCAATCTACTCATACTTTAGTATAAAATATGTAATTCTTTTGCTATTTGGATTGCCTGGGTACGTCTTTTGGCATTTAGTTTTACCAATAAATTAGATACATATGTTTTTATAGTACTCTCTGAAAGAAATAATTTGTCAGCGATTTCTTTATTTGATAATCCTAATGCAATTTCCTTTAAAATCTGATATTCTCGTTTACTTATTTCTAATTCTTCAATTTTTTGAGCATTTATTTTAGTAAAGGGGTTCTTTGACTTTTGTAAACTTTTTTTGTTGATATAAATTCCAACTACAAAAAATATGACAGCAATAATTGCAATAGTAAACTCTATAGATGTTTTACCAAAAAATAATGAATATTTACTAATTTGAAAGAGGAGTAAAAACGCAACAATTAACAAGGTAAATATGAGTATCGTTTTTTTCATTGGATAAAATTATTTATATTTTGCTTTAATTTTATCTACAATCACTTGTGCCAATTTTTCTTTGCTTTCCTTTGTCCACCCAGCTATATGAGGGCTTAAAATAACCTGATCTATTGTCATTAATTCCTGAAATGCGTTTGGCATTTCTGAAATAAATAAGGCTTCAAAGGAACTCTTTTCAAATTCCAAAACATCCAAGCCTGCTCCCAGAATTTTTCCACTTTTTAATGCTGATACCAAATCTGATGTAACTACAATTTTTCCTCTTGCAGTATTTAGTAGCCAAAATGGTTTTGAAAAATTATTAATAAATTCTGAATCTACCATTTTATCTGTAAGTGAAGTCCAGGGTGTATGTAGGCTTAATACATCTGTTTCTTTATGAAGTTCTTTTAAAGAAATCTGAGTTGCATTTTCATCGCCTAGATTATCTTTTATGTCATAACAGATTACTTGGCAGTTAAATCCTCTCAATTTTTTTGCAAATGCCCTACCTGTATTTCCATAACCAATTATTCCAACCGTTTTGCCATCTAATTCCAAACCACGATTTTCTTCACGATTCCATTCACCATTTCTTATTTCACGGTCTGCTTTAAGTAACTTATTAAATAATGACAACAGCATGCCTAGTACATGTTCGGCAACGGCATTACTGTTTCCCTCAGGTGCTGAAAAAAGAGTAATCCCTTTAGATTCAGCATATTGTATATCAATACTTTCCAGTCCTGCACCAACACGGGCTATGAATTTTAATTTCGATGCGGCATCCAAAAATTCTTTATCAATATTAAACCTACTTCTAATAACAATACCATCGTATTTTGAAATTACCCTCTCAACATCTTCTTTAGAGGAAGAATAATCTTCCTCATTTTCAAAACCAGCTTCAGTAAGCTGTTTCAATAGCAGAGGATGATTATTATCTAAGTGTAGAATTTTCAAAACTTAAATTTTCGGATAGTTAGTTACGGTTTTCTCATGAATTATATTACCGGTATGGACTGTAGAAAGTTTTTCAAAAAGTAATACATGTACTTCTTCACCATCCTTTGTTTTCGGACAATGTTCAACGCCTTTTGGGACAACTATTATTTCTCCTTCCTTAACAATTTCAATTTTATCCCTAAAATGCATTTCCATCGTTCCTTTTACAACCTGAAATAGTTCATCTTCATCCTCATGTTTATGCCAAACAAATTCACCTTTTATCTTTGCTAAAAGGACTTGCATGTTATCTACAACTGCAATTTGATGTGGATGCCAGTTTTTATTGAATTTAGAAAATTTCCTTTGAATGTTTATTGCTTTCAAACCAACTTATTATTAGAGAAACAAGGTACTAATTTCATCTGTAATTTTGGTGGGGCGATGAGTTTTTCCGTTGAGTAAACACCAGATGGTTTTGGCTTCAACGATGGTTTTATTATCCTTTACACGTTTGATTATATAATGTCGTTCACTTTTTACTCCCCGGTGATTTTCCACCCAAGTTTGAATTTCTAATTCTTCCCCTTCATGAGAAGGTGCTTTATACGAAATAAAATGATTCAATACTACCCACACATATTTTTTCCTGAAGGTTTCTGTAGTTTTTGAAATCCAATGAGCTGAAGCGGCATCGAGGCACCATTGTAAATAGGTGACATTATTTACGTGTTTCATCGTATCTATAGCTGAAGCGAGTACTTTAAATCGTTTTGTAAAAACTTTATACATTTTACACCCTCACAAATTCTAATAATAACAGGTAATAGGATTCAAAAGCCCAATATCATTTTTGAAATATAGAAGAAGAGAAAAATTCCAAATATATCATTACTTGTTGTAATGAAAGGACCTGTAGCAATAGCAGGATCAATACCTCTTTTATCTAATATTATTGGCACAAAAGTACCTATTAAAGCAGCAATGATAATTACTAAGAGCATAGAGATAGCTATGGTGATACTTACCAGTTGATCTTGAGCAACTATAAATCCAAATATAATTACTAAAAGGCCTAACACACTTCCGTTAATAAGTGCAAGTCCGACTTCTTTTAGCAATCGATTCCATAAACTTCCCTTCACAATATCGTTTGCCAGACCTTGTACAATAATGGCACTGGATTGCACACCTACATTACCTGCCATTGCTGCAATAAGAGGTGTAAAGAAAAAAAGAATTGGGTAACTAGATAGTGCTTCATCAAAACCTTGTAAGATATAGACACTCCCTAATCCACCAAAAAGCCCTAATACTAACCAAGGTAATCGCGCACGAGTAAGTTGCCATACAGAATCATCTGCTTCTACATCCTGAGAGATACCGGCGGCCATTTGGTAATCTTTTTCTGCTTCCTCTTTAATAAAATCTACAATATCGTCAATGGTGATCCTTCCCACTAATATTCCTTCCTCATCTACCACTGGGATTGCATCTAAATCGTATTTTTGCATAATACGAGCGACTTCTTCATCTTTGGTATTTACATTTACATAATCGACTTTTGGGATATAAACATCACTGATAAGTGCTCTTTCGTGAGCTGTTAATAGATCTTTTAATGATAGTCTTCCTTTTAATTTTCCGTCGTTATCAGTCACATAAATAGAGTGAACGCGAGTAACATTTTGGGCTTGTTGGCGCATTTCACGAACACAACCTGCAACCGTCCATGTTTCATTTACTTGTACTAATTCTTTTGCCATTAATCCACCGGCAGTGTCTTCGTCATATTTTAGAAGTTCAACAATATCTGCGACATGTTCTTCATCCTTTATTTTTTCTATTACCTTTTGCTGGATATTTTCATCGAGTTCTGCAACCACGTCGGCGGCATCATCGGTATCCATTTCCTCAAGTTCTTCGGCAATTTCCTTTGGGGAGAGGTTATCAAGAATACGTTCACGAACATCATCGTCCAGCTCAATTAGCACTTCGGATGTAATTTCACTTTCCAGTAATTTAATTAGGTAGGTTGCTTCTCCTGCGTTGAGTTCATCAAGCAGTTCGGCAATATCAGCAAAATGGATATCCTTTAATAACTCTTTTAATGCAAGACCATCTTTTTGGGTAATGAACTGCTCAACATTTTGAATGAAGTTTTTAGTGAGTTGAAATTGCATTGCTTTCTATTTTTTGAGTGAGCGCTATAAATTGTGAAACCGAAAGTTGTTCCGGACGCTGCCCAAAGATAGTATCTTCTTTTAATTTATCGGAAAGATTAAAGGTTTTTAAACTGTTACGTAGTGTTTTTCTACGTTGCTGAAAGGAAGTTTTTACTACTTTAAAAAAGAGTTGTTCATTACAAGGTAGTGTATATTTCTCCTTTCTTATTAACCTAAGAACACCACTCTCTACTTTTGGGGGTGGTTTAAACACTGAAGGTGGTACGGAAAATAAATATTCAGCATCGTAAAATGCTTGCACTAGTACCGACGTGATTCCGTAAGTTTTACTGCCCTCTTTTTCACAGATACGCAATGCTACTTCTTTTTGAAACATACCTGTGAACTCAGGAATTCGAAAACGATTTTCTAAGGTTTTAAAAACAATTTGAGTTGAAATATTATATGGAAAATTACCTGTGATAGCATACGATTCGTTATCAAAAAGATTCGATAAATCGAATTTTAAAAAATCGGCTTCCAAAACTTTTAAATTATCATGATGATACCGGTTATTTAAATAAGCAACAGAATCCCTATCTAACTCCATGGCAACTAGGTTAATTTCTTTTTCAATTAGATATTTTGTTAATATGCCCATTCCCGGGCCAATCTCCAATACGTTTTTATAGCCTTGCAAAGTTAGGGTATCTCCAATTTTACGTGCAATGTTTTCGTCTTTTAAAAAATGTTGCCCTAGGTATTTTTTGGCTCTTACGTTTTTGCTCATTTAAAATTCGCTTACAATTTCTAATTCAGTTCTAAATGCAACAAATTTTCCTTCAAAAAGACTACTTTTTGCTCGAAGATTTTCTGCGTCTTCATCGTAATACTTATGAAGGGTTTCTATGTTATTTGTTGTGTATTGTACCGAGTAAGTAATACCTCCTAATTCTTCTTCTACTAACACTTTAGTCATTAATGCTTTACTAAATTTCCCTGTAGCAAGCATCTCAGGAATATGTTCTGTTTTCATCCATGTAAGCCAAGAATCATGAATGTCTTCTTCTACGTTTATTGTGACGTTATAAATGATCATTTTTATTTAAGGTAAAGATTATTCAATAGCATCACCACGAAGGATTCTATATTTTTTTCGTGCTTCAATAAAATAAATGCTATCTGCAAAATTAAAGATGATATATTCGTAGTATTCTTTTGCCTTTTCAGGTAGTTCTAGCTTATTCTCGTAGAGTTTTGCCAATCGATAATGAGCATCGTCTGCTAAAATATCTTCATTATAAAACTGAATGAGTTTTAAATATGTGGCTTCGGCTTTATCTATTTCATTTTTGTTTTCATACAACTCTCCCAATTTAAATAATGCTTCGTCTTCTATATTTTCACCTTTATGGTTAGTGAGTATATCTTTTAAGACAGTTATAGCTTCAGTTTCTTTTTTCTGAAATGTCAATAAATCGGCTCTTGCATATAATTTCAATGCCGATTGAATTGAGTCTTCAATAGAATTATCACTAATAATTAAACTAAGCTGCATAGCATCGTTAGCTATTAGCTGTGAAGTTGATTTTTTCAACACATTAAGTTGAATTTGTGCCCATTTAAAATCGCCTTTATAATAACTGGTTTTAGCTACTTTAAAACGTGCTTCCTGGGCCAATACATCATTTTTTACTTTTTTCTGAATTTGTGAATAGTAGATAAGTGCCAAATTGAACTTTTCATCAAACACCAAAATATCTGCTAATTGCATCTTTACCTGGGATTCCTTATAGCGAGTAAGTTTATGTTTAAGTAATATTTTTAAATTGGCAATAGCTTTTTCTATATCTCCATATTGAAAAGCCAAAAAATAATTGTAATCTAACTGAAGCAAATAAGTTTCTTTTCCGCGACTGTATTCATCCAGAAGTGTTTCAAATTGTTTTATAATTTTAGGGTAGTTTTTTTTAGTTGCAGTTTTAAGAGCAATTTTCATTAAGTATTGATGCCCTTCTAATTTTGCTTCGATAGTGGCAGCATTTTCGATAATAAAATTTACGATAAAAGTAGCATTTTCATAATCTTCATCTAGGATTGCAAGAACAGCTAAATCTACAATATCGGTTAAATCACCATCCCCCATTCGTTTATAAATAGCTTTTTCTTGTATAAATGCTTTTTTATAATCCTTTTGTTGTATAAACAACCAGCTAAGTAATTCATTATACATTAAATTAGGTTGTTTCTGTATTTTTTGTAATAACATCCTCATTAATGCAATATTGGCCTCATTATTTGGATCTTCGGTTACATAAAGGCTAAAATTACGTTGTGCGGTACTTTTATATATAGGTTTCTTTAATATTAAATCTAAGTATTTTTCAAACATGTTATCAAGTCTACCCTGTTCCCCATAAATACGCGCCAATTGTATATTAAAATCATAATCACTGAGTTCCATTGCTCTTTCATAGGTAGCAACAGCATTGTCTAATAGGCCATATTTTTCGAAAGCCTTGCCTATATTATAAGCATAATTTGGATTGGTTTCCACATAATTTAAAGCAACATTATAATATTTGTTCATTAACGAATCTTTTTTTTGAAGAGAATAATTAAATCCTAACTCTATATGTAATTGCGGAATTTTTATTGGATAATTTAATCTATCTAAAAGTAATTTTTCGGCTTTTAGAAAATTTTCCATTTGTTGATTTGCGGATATAACAAGCATGAAATAATCTAAACGCCCCGGATTCTTATTAGAAAGTTTTTCAAAAATGCTAAGTGCTTTTTTATATTCACCTTGTTCAAAATAATTTTTTGCAAGCAATTCACTTTGCGCACTTACAATAGAAGTAACACATAAAAATAATATAAAAACGATTTTGCGCATGGGATAAAGATAACGAATAGATTCTTTTAAAAGTATATCAATAATTACGCCTTAATTTAATACATATAAGACTCTTCGGTTGCAAATAATCACCTTACGATATCATATCAAACCCACAATAAGGCACTAATACCTTCGGGATTATTATACCTTTAGCTGTTTGACAATTTTCTAGTATTCCTGCCAATAGTCTTGGCAGGGCCAGGGAGCTTCCATTAAGGGTATGTACTAAATTGTTTTTTCCATCTTTATCTTTAAATCTAAGTTTTAATCTATTTGCTTGAAAGGTTTCAAAATTAGACACCGAAGATATCTCCAACCAACGATCTTGAGCTGTAGAGAAAACTTCAAAATCATAGGTTAGTGAAGAGGCAAAACCAAGGTCACCCCCACATAAACGAAGAATTCTATAGGGTAATTTTAATTCTTGTAAAATTCCTTTTACGTGATCTACCATTTCATCTAAAGCATTATACGAATTTTCGGGATGTTCTAATCGAACGATTTCTACTTTATCAAATTGATGTAACCGATTTAAACCCCTTACGTGTGCACCATAAGACCCCGCTTCTCTTCTAAAGCAAGGAGTATATCCGGTACAAGTAATAGGTAATTCGTTATGCATAATTAAATCACCTCTAAACATATTGGTAATAGGGACCTCAGCCGTTGGAATAAGGTAAAGGTCGTCACCGGTTACATGATACATTTGTCCTTCTTTGTCTGGTAATTGCCCTGTTCCATAACCAGAAGTTTCATTTACTAAGTAAGGCACTTGATATTCTGTATAACCAGCGGAAGTGTTTTTATCCAAAAAATAAGCGATTAATGCCCGTTGTAAACGAGCGCCTTTTCCTTTGTAAACCGGGAATCCGGCACCGGTAATCTTTACCCCCAATTCAAAATCGATGATATCGTATTTTTTTGCCAATTCCCAGTGGGGTATGGCCTCATCTGCAAGAGTTGGTATTTCACCTTCACGAAATACCTCCTCATTATCGTTTTCATCACTTCCGTCAGGCACCAGATCGTTTGGTATATTTGGAATGGTATATAATAACTCGGTTAGCTTTTCTACTGCGTTGTTTAATTTTTCAGTGAGTACTTTGGAAGTTTCTTTTAACTTACTTGTTTTTTCCTTTATTAAATTTGCTTTTTGAACTTCACCATTTTTGAAGAACATTCCTATTTCTTTGGAAAACGTATTTGAAAGTGCCAGTGTTTCATCAAGTTTAGCCTGCACATTTCTTCGTTCTTCGTCTGTTTTTAAAACGTTTTCAAAGACATCATTTGCATCGAAGTCTCTCTTAGTAAGAGCTGCAATAAATTTTTCTCTATGCTCTCGTATTTCGTTTACCTGTAACATGGATGTAAATCTTTAAGCTTGCAAAGTTAATAAAATAGCAATGTTTTCTTTTGAGTATGTAGAATATTTCTTTTACCATTCACCGGCATAATTAAGACCCTCGTTTGAGAGATATTTTAAGTATTCGAATTTTAAAGATACTATTTGTCTTATATGTAAATAGTCATGAGCCAGCCAATTTGATAAAAATAATTTCGCAGACATAGGACCCAATTTAGGATGCTTATAAAAATTATCCCATTTAGGATTAGTTAACGCCTGTAGCCAGGAAACAGATCTCTCCCGTTCCTTCAAAAAAGTTATCAAAGTTTTATAAAAATTTGTTCTATATAATTTCTCTCTTTTACCCACATACCAGGATCTATAAGAGGCAGGGCGAGCTCTGGTGTTTCCAGAACATAGGTAACTCGGGTTCGAAAGTCTTCAACTTCTTCGTCGAGTAAATGACAAATAATTTCAAGCAAACACCATTTACCGGGTTTGGGTTTCCAAAGGTGTTCTTCAGGAGGGATATTTTCTAATAGCCCTTTAAAGATATTTTTGTTTCTTTTTAGTTCCTGAAATATTTTTTTGTACATGTATAGAAATGTCAGTTTTCAATGAATCTATAAAGAAACAAGATACCAAATATTAAGATTACTCTAAGAACTTATTTTTTATGATAATCTTCAGGTGAAGGTAAAATCCAATCATGATGTTCAAAAGGCTTCCATTCCTTAGAAGCAATATCCACGTCGGGGTCAATAAAGGGAAAGTAATAACCGCCATTAACACTTACTTTTCCATGCAAGTAAACAGCAACATCTTTTCCGTTTTCTTTTTCTAACTTTTTAATGCGTTGTGCCAATTGCCATAATAAATCGGGGTGGGTTTTTATAGTATGAGTTTGTTTTTTTGATAGTAGGTTGCTGTAATTATAACTTATGCGCTCACCTGTGGCTTTATCTTCTACCCATATTATAAGAGTTCCTCTTTTAGATCGAAGCATCATCCTCCAGCTTAGTCGGTGGCCTTCTTCAGTCCATAACACATCATCTTTAATGAACCAATGGCGTAATGGAAGTCCAATTTGAACAATAAAATAAAGAGTGAATACTACTATTAAAGCATTTTTATAACGAGGTATCTTTATTTCTTCAGAGGTGTATAATTTTTTTTTCGAAAGAAATCGCTTCTGAAGTGTTTCCGAAGTAAAGAAAAACAATACAAATGAAATTGACATATATGGAAATATCCCTATTTGAAACACAATTGAATTAAATAAATGAAAAAAGACAGATATATAAAATCCCAGCAATCTTGTAGGCTTCCAGAGTAACATAGGTATAATAAGAAAATCGAATAATAATCCAAAATAAGCTATAGAATAATGTAACCAGGACTGCTGTAGAAGTTCACCGATAAGCCAATAAGAATTTTTGGCCTTCATAAATAGAGCTGGGGCAGTTGCATCAAACCAGTCTGGGTAACATTTAGCAATTCCTGCATAGGTAAAAACTATGAGTACCTGAAGTATCAAAACCCATTTACACCATTGAGACATAGCGGGATTTTTAATTGAAGGCCTATAATTAGCATCCAGTGAAAACCATCTATTTGCAGGTAATAAGACCATCAACCAGCATAATAACATCATTAAATAGTAGTGGTTGTTGTAGGAAGTCTTTTGCATAAAATACACCCCGGTCCACATAAGTGCATAAAAGAACATACTATAACGATATTTGTAACCTAGCATTACCATCAGCCCAAAGAAGCCCATGATTATAAAGTAATAATACATTCCACTACCCTGAATCGTTTGTAAAAAATCGAAGCCAATAAAATTAAAAGTAAAATCGGGTTCTACCAAAACTCTGCGAACCCATCCCGTTGCTATAGCTCCAAAAGCCTCTATAGAAATCAACAAGCCAAAAACAACCCTGAAAAGCACAAGACTGGTATTATCTACTTGCTTAAAAAGGAATTTATTCATTAGACTTTATGTATTCTCTGGCAAAAGATTCATCTTTTTTAATGGCTTCTTTTAAATTATCTGAAGTCTCAAAATTTACTTCATCACGTATTCGTTTTAGGAATTCAAGCTTTAAAAATTTACCGTAAAGGATTTCATTAAAATCAAGAAAATACGTTTCAATTGTTTTTACCGAACCACCAAAGGTTGGGTTAGTTCCTATGTTTGTTATTCCAAAAACTCTTTCACCCGAAATATTAGTTTGCACCACATACACACCATTTTTAGGGATAATCTTATAGTTTTCCTCAACCTGAAGATTTGCAGTAGGAAAATCTAATGTTTTGCCAATACCCTTGCCTTTAACTATGGTACCATTTAACATAAAGAGATAACCCAAATAGGAATTAGCTGTTTTAATATGTCCGTTTTCTAATGCCCTTCTTATTTTGCTGGAACTTATAGCTACTTCGTCTAGTTCTTGAGCGGTAATTTCAATAACTTCAAAATCATAGGTGATACCAAATTCTTTTAAATCTTCGATAGTAGCATTTCGGTTTCTTCCAAAACGATGGTCATAACCGATTATAATTTTTTTTACATTTAAGCAGTTTACTAAAATATCCCTAACAAATTGCAATGCGGTTAATCGCGAAAATTCTTTTGTAAAAGGGTGAATTACCAATTGATCAAGCCCTGTTTTTTTTATTAATTCTTTACGTTCATCAATTGTATTAATAAGTTTTAATTGAACATCTTTCTGTAACACCATACGAGGATGTGGAAAAAAAGTAAGTAAGACCGAATCTAAGTTTTCGTCTGTAGCTGTTTTCACCAAGCGTTCTAAAATTGCCCTATGTCCCAAGTGTACGCCATCAAAAGTGCCAATGGTCACAGCACTTGGGCGAGTATTATTATATGAAGAAGCTGAAGAGTATTCTTTCACGTGTTAAATTTTTTATCCTATTTCCCGTTAAAGGTGTTCATAGTAATTGATATTCCTGCGAGCCCAAATGATTTAATAGCATCGACGGCTTTAAGAAGACGTTCAGAGAGAATTTTTTGCTCCTCGTTACTCCATTCACTTAGTACATAGTCTACTTGTCTTCCCGTTGAAAAAGTATCACTGATTCCAAATCTAAATCGGTTGTATTTTGTAGTATTTAAAAAAAGTTGAATATCCTTTAGCCCGTTATGACCACCATCACTTCCTTTTGATTTTATTCTGAAAGTACCAAAGGGAAGGTTTAGATCATCGGTAACTACCAGCAGGTTTTCTAAAGGGATCTTTTCTTTATCGAGCCAGTATTTTACAGCTTTCCCACTAAGGTTCATATAGGTACTGGGCTTTAGCAATAAAAAAGTCCTGCCTTTTAATTTAAATGTGGTAATAGAACCAAGCTTCCCTGTTTCGAAGGTGACAGATTCTTTTTCCGCTATAAAATCTAGAATAATAAATCCAACATTATGTCGGGTATTTTGATATTTAGGACCAATATTGCCTAATCCTGCTATGAGAAATTTTTTCATAGGGTCGCCTTCAGTTATTATTCTGTCAGGTGTTTTTACAAAAAGTTTTCTGAAAAACGTAAACATACATTTCATTAAACTTCAGTAAAAATAAAAAAAACATCCGCCTAAGACGGATGTTCTTTCAAGTATATTAATTTTAAAGTTTTATTCTTTATCAGAAGTCCCGCCTTTTGTATATCCTTCAGCAGGTTTATCTTTACTTTTATCTCCTTCTTTCCATTCTTTTCCATCTTTCCATTCTTTACCTTCTTTACCTTTAGCACCCTCTGCGCCTTCTTTTCCTTCTTCACCTTCTTCACCTTCTTCTCCTTCTTCACCTTCTTCTTCTTCTTCTTCAGTAATTTCATCTTCGATGGCAACACGAGATGTTCTTACCTGACAAACCACTCGGTTTTCTTGGTGTAAGATTGTATAGGCTTCGGATAATAAATCTGCAACACTTAATACATCACCGATTTCCATTTCCGTAATATCGGCTTCAAGAAAATCTGGAAGATCTTTTGGTATAGCTTTAACCCGTAACTTACGGATAACGATACGTAATACACCGCCATTTTTTACTCCAATAGCACTACCTGTAATAACTACAGGGATTTCCATAACTACTTCTTTATCTTCGAAAATTTGATAAAAATCGATGTGTAAAATTTTATCGGTTACCGGGTGAAATTGTATGTCTTGAAGAATTGCTTCTATTTTAGAGCCATCTTCTAAAGCAATTACTACGGTGTGTACGTCTGGAGTAAACACCAACTTTGTAAATGCCAGAATGTCTGCCGAAAAGTGAATAGGTGCGTCTCCTCCGTATACTACGCAAGGAACCTTTCCAGCATTACGTAAGGCTTTGGTAGCAACCTTGCCCACGCTTTCTCTTTGAGATCCATTGATTGTAATTGATTTCATCAGTTTGTTTTAATAGATTGTGATTAACGATTAATAATTTTGAAACCTGCCCTGTGATCGGGCGGGTGCAAAAGTGCAACTTTTTTCTGAAGACTGAAAACAAACAAAAAGGTTTTTTATAACTGAATTCCTGAGGGTTACATCAAAAATTTTGAGCTAATAGAAATGTTTGCATTTACACTTATCATGACATCGGCAAAAAGATCAGCACAACTCAACACTTTAATTTTTGAACAATCCTCTTTAAGAGGAATTGAATCTGTAACTATCAATTCTTCTAGTTTCGAATTTTCTATACGTTTGTAGGCATCACCTGAAAGTAAGGCGTGAGTACATATTGCTCTAACACTTAAAGCTCCTCGTTTTATCATTAAATCGGCCGCTTTGGCAAGTGTGCCAGCGGTGTCCACCATATCGTCTACCAAAACAACATTCTTATCTGTAACGTCACCAATTAGTTCCATGTGTGAGATAATATTGGCTTTTTCACGTTGTTTATAACAGATAACCACATCACTTTTCAAAAATTTCGAGTAGGCATAAGCACGTTTAGAACCTCCCATGTCTGGTGAAGCTATGGTTAAGTAATCCAGATTTAAGGATTGTACGTAGGGTAAAAAGATTGTGGATGCAAATAAGTGATCTACAGGTTTTTCAAAAAAGCCCTGAATTTGATCGGCATGTAAATCCATGGTTATAATTCGAGTTGCACCTGCGGTTTCCAACATTTTAGCGATTAGCTTTGCTGCAATTGGAACGCGGGGTTTATCTTTTTTGTCTTGTCGTGCCCAACCAAAATAAGGTAATACCGCTGTAATATGTCTTGCCGAAGATCGTTTTGCAGCATCAAGCATTAACAACATTTCCATTAAATGGTCGCTATTTGGAAAAGTAGAGCCTATGATAAATACACGACTCCCGCGAATCGATTCTTCAAACGAAGGTTGAAACTCTCCATCACTGTAGGTATATGTTATTACTTTTCCTAAGGGAACACCATATTTTGTGGCAATAGCTTTTGCTAATACTTCACTTTGTTTACAGGCGAATAATTTAGGTTCGGGAATTTGTGTAGACATTATTTTTTAGTTGAGTTAGGTAATTGCAAAGGTAAAATTAATAGCGAGTGTTTCCCAAAAAATGCGAGGAGTAATTCTTAAAATATATTATTTATTGTTTATTTTTGCATCCCAATTAGCTCAAGTGGCGGAATTGGTAGACCTGTCTGCCGACAGGCAGGCGCGCAAGGATTCAAAATCTCAAGCAAAATGGACATATATTAATTGCCGAAGTGGTGGAATTGGTAGACACGATGGATTCAAAATCCATTGCTCTCAAAGGCGTGCGGGTTCGATTCCCGCCTTCGGTACTAAAAATAACTCCCTGTTTTTAAGGGAGTTTTTCATGTATTATGTTTACGCTATATCCAGTATAAATAAAAATTATATTTATGTTGGCATTACGAATAATTTAGATAGGAGGTTATCACAACATTATAATGGATATGAAAAAACGACAAAACCTTATTTACCTTTTAAATTGATTTATAAAGAAAAATGTGATTCTCGAATTGACGCACGAATACATGAAAAATATTGGAAATCTGGAATAGGTAAGGAAAAATTAAGAAAGATTTCAATAAATTTATAATGGTGTGTGGGCCTGTCTGCCGGCAGGCAGGTTCGATTTTACCTCCCGGAGGGAGGTCCCGCTCAAGGTACGAGGCCCCAACAAAGATGTTGGAGCTTTATTTTTTTATAAACTTCTGAATATTTCTCCCCTCTGGAGTGTTAATCTCTAACAAGTAAAGTCCTTCAGAAAGACTTGAAACATCTATAGAATTGATTTCCTTCGCAGTGAGTTCCATCACTTTTTCACCTAATACAGAGTAAACAGTAATGTTTTCAATCAAAGTATTTTCAGAAGATATAAAAAGGGTATTTGAAACCGGATTGGGATAAAAATAAACGGGCTGTTTCGTATTTTCTGAAATAGACAAAATAGGAGTGTCTTGAAATTTTAATAAAAATCCAGGTGCTACTTCTAAGGATAAAAAAGTTTGACCAACTTGAAGAAACAATGGAAGTCCGCTACTAAAATACAAAAAGTAATTTACCTCAAAATTTATATGTTCTTGATTGATACACTTTAATGTAGTATTACTATAATTACCGGCAGTAAGAAATTCGTAACCATTTGAATCTAATTCATAAGTAAAGTTGCCACTAAAATCATTGCATGCTCCAAATCCGGTAAAATCCAGTGAAGTATTTATTGATAGAATAGGTGAAATAGAAGGCGTGATATTGGATATTGAAAGAGGATCGCCTAAATCGAATTCTATCTCATAAAGATACCAGGTTTTAAATAATTCTGGATTTTGAGCAACGCTTTGCAGGCTAAAAAGGAAAGCCAAGAATAAGAGTAGTGGTCTTCTCATAGCAATTAAATTATGGAAGTAAACATAAATATAAGTAATTTATGCTATATTCCTTACCTTTGGAAATTAACCTACTAAATCCTCAAACCTAATGAGCGATTTCTGGCTATATTTTAAACTGGGCTTAAACCATGTGCTTGACTGGCAGGCCTATGACCACATTCTTTTTTTAATTGTATTGGTTGCTGCCTATAATTTTGTTAATTGGAAGCGGATACTTACTTTAATTACTTTATTTACTTTAGGTCATACAGCTTCTTTACTACTTGCAAGTTATAATATTGTAAATGTTTCAATTACCTGGGTAGAATTCTTAATTCCCATTACCATATTGTCAGCAGCTTTATACAATCTCTTTAATTCGCGTAAAAGAAAGCGTTCAGAAAAATCGGGTCTGTTTTATATTATAACGATATTCTTTGGTCTGATACACGGCTTTGGTTTTGCTTCGTATTTTAAAATGATAAATGACGAAAGTGTCTTTCTTCCTCTCATTGAATTTGCTCTAGGTATAGAACTTGCACAAATAATCATAGTTTTTATTGTCTTGATAATAGCATTTGTATTTCAAACCATCTTTAGATTCAACAAAAGAAATTGGGTGCTTGTTATATCTTCCATAGTAATTGGGATGGTAATTCCCATGCTAATTAATAATTGGCCTTATTAAGAATTTTCAGAGATCCCTAAAAATTTTGTAAATATTTAACGTACACAAGTTTTGTTTGCTTGTAAGTTCAGCTTAAATTCGCCACTTACTAGTTAACATTATGAATCAAAAGAAACAATTAAAATACGATATTGCATATTTGCGTATGGCAATGGAATGGAGTAAATTATCGTATTGTAAACGCAGGCAGGTAGGAGCGTTGATTGTTAAGGATAACATGATAATAAGCGATGGTTACAATGGTACACCTAGGGGTTTCGAAAATATCTGTGAAGATGATGAGGGTTACACAAAATGGTATGTGCTTCATGCCGAAGCTAATGCTATTTCAAAAGTAGCTTCCTCTACCCAATCCTGTCAAGGCGCTACCCTGTATATAACTATGTCTCCTTGCCAGGGATGCAGCAAACTTATTCATCAGGCAGGGATTATACGTTTGGTGTATTTTTATGAATACGACGACACGTCCGGTATAAAATTTTTAAAAAAAGCTGGCGTTAATATTTCTCATATCAAAGACCTAGATTAAAAAATGAAATGAACATGAATTCTCAGAAAAAATACCTGCCTTTATTATTGGGTGTGGCAATGGCTGCAGGAGTCTTTATTGGCTCAAAACTCGATTTTAATGATACTCCGGATAGAATCTTTGCAAAAAATTCAAAAAAAGACAAACTTAATCGGCTTATTGATTATATAGATTATGAGTATGTGGATAAAGTAAATACCGACAGTATTGTAGATGTAACCGTAAACGAAATACTTGAAAACCTGGATCCCCACTCTGTTTATATTCCTGTGGATGAATATGAAAACAATGCAGACGATATGCGCGGGAATTTTGTTGGAATTGGGATTAGTTTTTATGTTTATAAAGATACCATTGCTGTTATTCGGACTATAATAGGTGGACCTGCAGCCAAGGTTGGGATAAAAGCCGGAGATCGTATTTTGAGCGCAAATGGGAAGATACTATTTGGTGACACCATAGAACGAGACAGTATTACTAAATACCTAAAAGGAGAAATTAATAGTAAGGTAAACTTAAAGATTTTCCGAAAAGGAGAAAAAAAATTACTTGACTTTAAGGTAAAGAGAAAACGGGTTCCCTTAGTTAGTGTCGATGCTTCTTACAAATTAACAGATGAGTTGGGCTATATAAAAATTAATCGCTTTTCTGAAACTACTTACAATGAGTTTAAAGAGGCACTGGATGATCTTATTGACAAAGGAATCACAAAACTAGTTTTAGACCTTCGGAACAATCCTGGGGGATATATTTCAACTGCCGAAAAAATTGTCGATGAGTTTTTAGAAAAAGACAAACTTATACTTATTACCAAAAACAAAAGGGGTAAAATTAATAAAACCTTTGCAACCCGTAGGGGAGTCTTTGAAGATGGAAAAGTTTATGTTTTAATTAATGAAAACTCAGCTTCAGCAAGTGAAATTGTAGCGGGAGCTTTACAAGATAACGACAAAGGTGTTATCGTTGGAAGACGATCTTTTGGAAAAGGACTAGTACAACGAGAAATGTCATTGGGTGATGGAAGTGCCATACGACTTACTATCGCTAGGTATTATACCCCTACTGGACGTTCTATACAACGTCCCTATGGAAATGGTAATGAAGCCTATTACAGCGATTATGAAAAACGCTATACCAATGGTGAGATGATAAGTTCAGACAGTATAAAAGTAGTAGATTCATTACGTTTTGTAACACCAAAGGGAAAAATAGTTTATGGTGGGGGAGGTATTATTCCGGATGTTTTTATCGCCAAGGACACAAGTGTTGAAAACGAAACTCTTGAATATATAACACGTAGCGGATTTATTAGTTATTTTATTTTTGAATACCTTGAAAAAAACAGGAGTTTATTTGAAGAAATATCTTTACAAAATTTTATAGACAACTATATTGTGGATGAAATACTTTCTAAGGAGTTTATGGATTATTCCAGATTTAATAATTCTGAAATAAATTTTGACAAATACTCAGAACAACTTAAAAAGGTATTAAAAGCCAGTATAGCACAACAATTGTTTGGCAGCAATGCCTACGAATCTATTTTAAATAAAGATGATGTAATGCTAAAAAAAGTTATAGAACTGGAAAATATTTCACAATAAGTGTAATAATTATTTTTTCTTTTTTTCTATTATTTTAGATGCTCTAAGTATTAGCATTAATACTACAGCACAAGAAGCAGTTAAAATGCCAATAACTGCTACCCAACTTTCTCCTTTCAATAAGTTGGAGAAATCCAGGTAGGTTAAATTGTAGATAATAAGAATTATTGCAACTGCTAAAAATATGTAAATGACATTCTTCATTTTCTGTTGAATTATGTGATAAAATTACTAATTCTTATTAAGTATCATTAAATAAAATTTTTTTTATCTGTAATCTTAATGCTTTTAAAGGAGCTTGTTGTTTTGAAGAAGAAGGGATACTATTCAAGAACTTGAATCTGACGAGTTAGGTTAATTTAAAATAATAACGAATTATATAACCATTCTCAAAAATATTGAGGATGGTTTTTTATTTATTTAAATTAAAAAAACTTAAAAATGCTTTTTTGGAAGTCAAAATATTTAAATTTTTATTTATTTTTTTGTTGAAAAAAAAATCTAAAAAATCCATCAAAAGTACCTCAAGTACTGTAAAATGAAACCCTTTTGGGGTTTTCAACAACAATTTTAAAGATTGTGGATAATTCTTTTTTAAACTTGTAAATAATTGAAAAACAACATTATAACATCTAAGTTTAACAATTAATTTGTAGAACTCAAAAAACTAAATGTTGAAAACTTTGTTGAAAACCTAAACTAAATTCACAAGTAATTCCTTTTAAAAATTTACATATTTGTCAGTCCAGAGTAACTAGGAATATTTTCTAATTTTAAAACTAAGGACTATGCATGAAGTAGAACCAATTTTACAAGAAAACAAAAACAGATTTGTGATTTTTCCAATTAAACATCATGATATTTGGGATTGGTACAAGAAGCAAGAAGCAAGTTTTTGGACTGCAGAAGAAATTGATTTACATCAGGATATTATAGATTGGCAAAAAAAATTGAATGATGATGAACGTTATTTTATAAAACATATTTTAGCATTTTTTGCAGCTTCAGATGGAATAGTAAATGAAAATTTAGCTGAAAATTTTGTTTCAGAAGTACAATACACGGAAGCAAAATTCTTTTATGGCTTTCAGCTTATGATGGAGAATATTCATTCAGAAGTATATTCTTTATTAATTGACACCTATGTAAAAGATGACAAAGAAAAAAATGAATTATTTACTGCAATCGATACATTTCCGGCTATTAAAGAAAAGGCCGATTGGGCTTTAAAATGGGTAGATAGTCCGAGTTTTGCAGAACGATTAATTGCTTTTGCTGCTGTAGAAGGGATTTTCTTTTCAGGAAGTTTTTGTTCTATTTTCTGGCTAAAGAAAAGAGGATTAATGCCTGGATTGACTTTTTCAAACGAATTGATATCTCGTGACGAAGGATTACATTGTGATTTTGCAGTTCATCTCCATAATAATCATATGGTAAATAAAGTTCCAAAAAAACGTATTACCGAAATTTTAATAGACGCTCTTGATATAGAGCGTGTGTTTATTACCGAATCACTTCCGGCAAGTTTAATAGGAATGAATTCTAAATTAATGACACAATATCTGGAATTTGTAACCGACAGATTATTGTTAGAATTTGAATGTGATAAAGTATTTAAAGTTACAAATCCATTTGATTTTATGGATATGATTTCCTTACAAGGGAAAACTAACTTCTTTGAAAAACGTGTTTCCGAATATCAAAAAGCTGGAATCATAAACAAAGAAAAAGGATCAAACAAAATAAGTTTTGACGCTGAATTTTAAAATTTACCGCTTTCCCCCCAAAGGGCGGTTTTTTTAATCCCGATAGCTATCGGGACACAAATACCTACAGCATAGTAGATTAATTGGATAAGTGTGTTATACTCAAAAACTAACTAATAAAACAAAAAATTAATGGATGTAATTAAAAGAGATGGCCGCAATGAACCCATCATGTTCGACAAGATTACAGCACGGGTTCGTAAATTATGCTATGGGTTAAATGAAATTGTAGATCCTGTAAAAGTTGCAATGCGTGTTATCGAAGGATTATATGACGGGGTAACAACCAGCGAATTAGATAATCTTGCCGCTGAAATTGCTGCTACTTTAACAATCTCACATCCAGATTACGCTCTTCTAGCAGCAAGGATCTCAGTATCTAATTTACACAAGAATACAAAAAAATCCTTTTCAGTTGTGATGACAGATCTGTATGAGTATGTAAATCCTCGTACCGGTAAAAAAGCACCCTTGCTGAGTGATGAGGTATATGAAATAATCATGAAAAACGCCAATGAATTGGACTCAACAATTATCTACAACCGTGATTTTGGATACGATTACTTTGGGTTTAAAACATTAGAGCGTTCTTACTTATTAAAAATTAATGGCAATATTGCTGAACGACCTCAACATATGCTCATGAGAGTTTCAGTAGGAATACATTTAAATGATATGGAGGCAGTAAAGGAAACTTATGAGCTAATGTCTAAAAAATATTTTACACATGCTACGCCTACACTTTTTAATAGCGGAACTCCTAAACCACAAATGTCTTCTTGTTTTCTTTTAACTTTGAAAGAAGACAGTATTGAAGGAATCTATGATACCCTAAAGCAAACGGCTAAAATATCACAATCTGCAGGAGGAATAGGGTTGTCTATCCATAATATTCGCGCTACGGGGTCATATATTTCTGGGACCAATGGCACATCCAACGGGATAGTTCCTATGTTAAGAGTATATAATGATACCGCACGTTATGTAGATCAAGGAGGAGGAAAACGTAAAGGATCTTTCGCAATTTATTTAGAACCATGGCATGCCGATATTTTCGATTTCCTGGATCTTAAAAAGAACCACGGAAAAGAAGAAATGCGAGCCAGGGATCTTTTTTATGCAATGTGGATTCCAGATTTGTTTATGAGGCGAGTACAAGAAGATGGCAAATGGACATTAATGTGCCCCAATGAATGTACAGGATTGTTTGATTGCTATGGTGAAGAATTTGAAAAACTATACGAAAAATATGAAGCCGAAAATAAAGGGAGAAAAACAATTAAGGCCCGTGAACTTTGGGAGAAAATCTTAGAATCTCAAATTGAAACAGGGACACCATATATGTTGTATAAAGATGCAGCCAACAGGAAAAGCAATCAAAAGAATTTGGGAACTATACGCTCTTCCAATCTCTGTACAGAGATTATGGAATATACCTCACAAGATGAAATAGCGGTATGTAATTTGGCTTCGATTGCTTTACCCATGTTTGTGAAAAATGGAGAATTTGATCACAAAGAATTATTTAAAGTTTCCAAACGTGTTACAAAGAACCTTAATAGGGTAATAGATCGTAATTTCTATCCGGTAATTGAGGCTCAAAATTCAAACTTCAGACACCGCCCTATAGGATTAGGTGTTCAGGGATTGGCAGATACTTTTATTTTATTGCGCATGCCTTTTACAAGTGACGAGGCTAAGAAACTAAATCAAGAAATTTTTGAAACCCTTTACTTCGCAGCTCTTACTGCTTCCATGGAAGAAGCCAAAGAAGACGGAGCTTATGAGTCATATAAAGGATCTCCAATATCTGAAGGAATTTTCCAGCATAATATGTGGGGAATTAAAGATGAAGAATTAAGCGGTCGTTGGAGCTGGGGAAAAATACGTAAGGACATAAAAAAACACGGACTTAGAAACTCGCTTTTAGTGGCACCTATGCCTACGGCATCTACCTCACAAATATTAGGAAACAACGAAGCTTTTGAACCCTATACTTCAAATATTTACACTCGCAGGGTACTATCAGGTGAGTTTATTGTTGTAAACAAGCACCTACTGGAAGACTTAGTGAAACTGGGTATTTGGAATGATGATTTAAAAGAAGAGATCATGCATGCTAATGGATCTATTCAAGGTGTTGAAATAATCCCTCAGGAGTTAAAAGATTTGTATAAAACGGTTTGGGAATTGAGCATGAAAGATATTATCGATATGGCTCGCCATAGGGGATATTTTATAGATCAGTCTCAGTCATTGAATCTATTTATGGAAAATGCCAATTTTGCCAAACTTACTTCGATGCATTTTTATGGATGGAAGAGTGGTTTAAAAACAGGAATGTACTATTTGAGGACTAAGAGTGCTGTTGATGCCATTAAAGTTACATTGAAAAGTAGAACAAAAAAAGTGTCCGTTCCTGAAATAGCCAAAGCCAAAGTAGATGCTACTTCTGCAGCTTCAGATAAACCGATTTCACCTCAGGAATTACGGGAGTTACTTGCTAAATCCAAAAATGCAGAAGAAGATGACGATTGTTTAATGTGTGGTTCTTAATTTTAAGTGTAATTCGTTTTTAAAAAGAGAAGGCATTTTGCCTTCTTTTTTTGGGATATAAAAATAAACAAAAAAACCATCCACATTAAACCGATTGGTTTTAAATAATACTGTTAGATTGCTATGATTTGTTATAACTATTATAGTACTCTTCCATTAAGTTCATTAATGCTGTAATTAAATCTTTGGTTTCTAATAGTAAACTAAAATAAAGTGCAGTATTTTTAGGACTTATAGATTCTTTTTTACGGGTTCTGGTTATTTGATTTTCAATTTTAATTGAAAGGTCATCATAAACTTTCTGTTTTCTATTAAGGATTGCTTCTATTTTTTCAAACTCTCTATTGCTAAAAATGGCTTCAATTTCATTTAACAGATTTTCTAAAGATCGGTTAATATCTTGCAAATCTTTTATTTGACTAAATCGGAGTGCCTTATGGTGATTATTTACGTGTTTGTAACTTGCTTTAGATAAAAACTCCAATGATTGTCCTACATCTTGTAAATAACCTAATATTATTATATAGAAGTTACTACCTCGAACACTGGTTTCATCAAGATTTTTAATAAAATAGAAAATATCATCCCGTAGTTCATCGACCTCGGCATTTAATTTTAAGACCCCTTTTCTACTCTTTTTAAGCCTGGATAAATCTTCTTTTGCCAAACCAATAAGCATATTAGAATATATCTTATTCGTTCTTGAAACTACATTAATAATATGATCTGCACTTTCTTGAATGATACCTTGTACGGTTTTACTTTCTGCTTTCTTTAAACCGGTGTGGGTTAGTACATCACTGTCTTTTTTCTTATGTTTAATATAATTTCTTACCAGCAACAAGACAGTTAATAACAATAATACGGCAATCATAGGGGCATCACCAATATAGATTAGATAGGCCAAAGTTCCCGCAGCTACAAAAGCACTAAATGCTGTAAAGAACCATCCACCAATCACTTTCAATACACCAGCCACTCTGTAAACTGCACTTTCTCTTCCCCATGCTCTATCGGCAAGTGAAGTACCCATAGCTACCATAAAGGTTACATAGGTAGTTGAAAGTGGAAGTTTCATAGAGGTAGCAATTGAGATTAATATACTGGCAACCACTAAATTCACGGCAGCACGTACCATATCGAAGGCAGGTAACTCCTGTTTTTTATCTTTTTCTATTTTAATGACAGGTTTTTCAAACTGTTTATCAATTCTTTTTTTTATTGAATTAGGAATTAAACTATCATGATATTTCGAAATTATGGTTGTAACCCTTACTAAATTTCTGGAAAGTAAATTGGGTTCAAAACGCTCCTTTACATTTATTTGACTGGAAAGGTCAATAGACGTTTTTAATACGGCTCTTGCTTTTTTTGAAAACCAAAGAGTTAAAACCATAACAATACCGGCAGCAAATAATAAATAAATAGGAGCTTCTTGCGGCTCAGACATTTTAACCATGCGATACGATTCTGCAGCAACTCCTGATGAATGCCAATCTAAATAAGACTGCCAAGCTCCAATAGGTACTCCAATAAAGTTGACCAGATCGTTACCTGCAAAGGCCATAGCAATGGCAAAGGTTCCAATAATAATAATAAATTTGTAAACACTAATTTTAAAATAACCTGTAATTAGTGCAGATAAACCTGTCCAAAAAACAAAGCTTATAGTAACTATGATTAAGGAATTTGCAAAGACAAATTCTTTAAAATCTACAGACACAAAATTTGCCCCTTTTAATCCTTTAATTAAAATAAAATAAGTAATAGCAGTGGCAGCAATACCTCCAAATAAAGCAGCAACCCATTTTGCTTTTTGCTCAAATTTAAATGATAATAATATCCTTGAGATATACTGGACAAATGCACCTACTGAAAATGCAATTATTACCGAAAGCAATATTCCTAATATTATTTCACTTGCTTTTTCCGTATTAATGTAATGGCTTAGGTCTGAAAATGTCTCAGTATTTGAATTGCTGATTTTTATTAATGACATAACAACTGCAGCTCCTAATAATTCAAAAACTATGGAAACAGTTGTTGAAGTAGGCATTCCAAGTGTATTAAAGAAATCTAACAGAAGAATATCTGTTATCATGACTGCCATAAAAATGATCATGATCTCATTAAAATAAAATTCACTAGGCAGAAAAATACCTTTACGAGCAACCTCCATCATACCACTTGAAGATAAAGCTCCAAAAGCAATACCTAAACTGGCAACTATCATGATAGTTTTAAAGGAAACACCCTTAGAGCCAATAGCAGAATTTAAAAAGTTTACAGCATCATTACTCACCCCAACCACCAAATCGGCGATAGCCAAAATGGCTAAGGCAACAATCATTAATAAGTAAATATTATCCATATTAGCTTACCCTATGTTTTAGTTCAAATTTCATTAATTTATCAAGTTGAATTGTTACCAAAAGGTTATTTTTTTATTAAAAATGAATATCAAACTGAAGTCTGTACAAAAGACTACTGCTATCACCTGCAATTGTTGAATAACTAAAATCAGACTGAACTTTTAGTTTGTGTCCGACAATATATTTTGAAACACCTAATGTGTACTGATTATTTATGTCTTTCCCGGTAATGCTTTTATCTAGATTTACGGTAGTGAACCTTCCTGAAACTTCCCAATTACATTTAAACAAATATCCAGCTTGCAGGTTTAGCCCATCACCTACTTGTACCACATCGCCTGTTTCTGATCCATCACTGTTTACAGCAATAGGGTCATCGGCATCTCTATTTGCATATTCCCCCATAAAGGAGAATCCCTTGTATTTAAATATAGCGTCAATGAAAATAGTCGAAATATTAGTCTCGTAAAAACCAGTGTCGGTTTCCATATATATTCCTCGATTGCTCCTGTTTTTTACTGCATCATTATTAAAATCGTAAGAAATGCCAATAGCTAATTTTGGTGTAACTTCTCTTTTTAGATCACCCCCTTTATAATCTCCTTTACTTTTAAATTTTCCGAAAGGTAACAATTCAACACGCCCTGTGTATTGGTGCCCACCTAAATTACCCGTAGTAATATTTCTGCCTTCTCCTTGAGCCAAGGAAAAAATTTCTCGTACCACAAAATTTTCAGAAAGGGTAAAATGATGTCTTATTTGAATTCCTAAATCCCTGTCAATATTAAAATTTGAATTTAAAAGAGACCTGTCTACTAATTGTAGATTTGCTGAAGAGATTACACGTTCTCTGTTTCCGGGTAATTTGGTCTGTCCTGCCCAAAGCTCAAAATTTTCATAAAAATTCCACTTTATAACTGCATCTAAAATATATCTAGGTGCGTTATTTGTATATATTGATGCCCCGGCAATATCGAGACTGGAAAGTCCCAGCTCAATTTTATATATTAATTTAGTCGAAAAAGCAAATCCATCAAATTTTAGTCTTGCTCTTCGCACTAAAAAATTAGATTGGGCCTTACCATATTGTTCACCATTATAGTCCCATTTAGTGATCGAAAGAAATTGCATTCGCGGAGCGAATTTCACACTAAATGAACTGTCTTTGGCTACAAAGTTTACCATCCCATTGCCAAATTTGGTTTCGGTTAATTCTTGTGAAAATCCATTATAACAGGAAACTAAAAAAAAGACTAATATTGCTCTTTTAGTAATCATAGTAATAACTAGTTTTTTGTTGCAAAGAAGCAATTCTAATGTTAAGTTAATGTTTCCAAAACATTAAATAATAAAAATTATTTATGCTATTCTTAAATAATGACTTCAATAAAAAAGATACTATATTGCATTGTAAATACTAAATTATGATGCAATGGGAACAATTGCTTTCTTTACGCCGACAAGGAGATATAAACAAACGATTACGAATTGAACAGGATGAAACACGATTGGGTTTTGAGGTTGATTACGATCGTGTTATTTTTTCTTCAGCTTTTAGAAGCTTGCAAGATAAAACACAAGTAATTCCATTATCAAAAACCTCATTTGTACATACTCGTTTAACACATAGTTTAGAAGTATCTGTTGTAGGCCGTTCATTAGGGCGAAAAGCTGGAAAATCTATTTTAGAGAAACACCCACATTTAAAGACTGTACATGGGCATAAAATTAATGACTTTGGAGCCATTGTAGCCGCCGCCGCATTAGCACATGATATTGGGAATCCACCTTTTGGGCACAGTGGTGAAAAAGCCATTGGGAGCTATTTTTCGAGCGGAAATGGAAAACGGTTTAAAACTCAATTAACAGAAAATGAATATCAAGATTTAATTGAATTTGAAGGTAATGCCAATGGATTTAAAATATTAACTGAAAGCAAAAATGGTTTAGTGGGTGGCCTACGTTTATCGTATGCTACTTTGGGAGCTTTTATGAAATATCCAAAGGAATCGTTACCCAAAATTCCAACTCAACATATAGCCGATAAAAAATATGGTGTATTCCAATCTGAAAAAGATTTTTTTAAAGAAGTAGCTCAAGAACTTGGTTTACTCAGTAGAGGAGAATCATCCTTTTTGAGTTATAGCCGACATCCTTTGGCATATCTTGTAGAAGCTGCAGATGATATTTGCTACACGATAATCGATTTTGAAGACGGAATAAATCTTGGGTTGATAGAAGAAGAATTTGCACTGGAGTATCTTATAAAATTGGTGAAAGAAAGCATTAATACCAAAAAATATGCAAACCTAAAAAAAGCATCAGATCGATTAGCCTACCTTCGTTCATTGGCTATAAACACATTAATTGAAGAAGCCACTTCAATATTTAATGTAAATGAAGAATTGATTCTTAATGGAGAATTTTCCGAAGCCTTACTTAGTAAGAGTAAATACAAAGCACAGATAAACGATATCATAAAAATAAGTATCGAAAAAGTATACAAGAGTACCGAAGTAATTGACAAGGAAATTGTAGGATATACAATTCTCAATACCCTGTTAGATTCATTTACTTCTTCAATTGAAAATTACTATAACAATACATCGAATCATTACGACCTGCTTATTTTGAAGAATATTGATAAGAATTTCACCGAAAAGACAACGGTTTATTATTACTTAATGGAGTGCTGTAATTTTATTTCTTGTCTTACAGACGGCAATGCTCTTGAAGTTTTTCAAAAAATTAAAGGGAATCTTTAAAAAGAATCATTAGAAAATATTAATTTCACTCTTCATAAATATTAATAAAAACCTAACCAACATGAAAAAAGTACTTTTCACCTTAGTCTTTTTTACAGTGAGTTTTGCCTTTGGACAAGATTACGCGGGAGTTATAAACACCTATTTAGACAACAATAGATCTCAATTAGGATTACAAATTCAAGATATTGAAGATGTATACATTAATTCACAAAGTTTTTCAGTGAGTATGCAGATTGAAAACGTATATGTATCTCAGCGATATCAGGGAATAGAAATATTTAATTCTACTTCAAGTTTTGCTGTTAAAAACAATTTAGTGGTTAATGCAAATCTATCCTTCATTAAAAATATTTCAGAGAAAATAAACACTACCAGCCCAAGTGTTACGCCCTCTAAAGCAATTAACAATGCAGCCAATGCTTTAGGGATTCAGAGCCCTACTGGCCTTATATTACTTGAAACACTATCTGATAATTCATTTATATTTTCAGATGGGAATATTTCCTTAGAGAATATACCTGTGAAGCTTGTTTTTCAGCCAACACAAGATAATAGATTAAGATTGGCATGGGATTTAAGCATATACCTTTTAGATGCTAGTCATTATTACAGTGTAAGAATTGATGCTATTACGGGAGAATTATTAAATACTAATGATTGGGTTGTAAGTTGTGATTTTGGTGAAAATCCATATGATAATTTCAGTACTATTACCAGAGAGGCCAAAAGTATTTTATTTCCTCAGGAAGAGAAACAAGCAATTAGTTTTAATTCAGGTGGAGCTCAATACAGAGTTTTTGCGATGCCTATTGAAAGCCCCAATCATGGTCCAGATGCATTAATTGCAAATCCATCAGACAATGTTGCATCTCCATATGGATGGCATGATACCGATGGTGCTCCTGGAGCAGAGTTTACAATTACAAGAGGTAATAATGTTCTTGCCCAAGAAGATCTAAACGGCAATAATGGTTCTGGTGCTTCTCCCGATGGAGGAGCTTCATTGATTTTTGATTTTCCTTATGATTTTGTAAATCCTCCGGTTAATATGATTGATGCATCTACGGTTAATTTATTTTACTGGAATAATATCATGCATGATGTATGGTATCAATATGGATTTGATGAGGATAGTGGAAATTTTCAAGAAAATAACTACGGTAACGGAGGTGTTGGTAGTGACTCAGTAAATGCAGATGCTCAAGATGGTAGTGGAATGAACAATGCAACTTTTTTTACGCCATCTGATGGGAGTAACCCAAGAATGCAGATGTTTTTATGGAATCCAGCTCCTGTGGAAACCTTAACTATTAATAATGGACCCTTAGCTGGTAGTTATATAGGAATTCCGGCAAATTTTGGTGCACCTCTACCGGTAGTTCCATTAACAGCTGATTTAGCTTTGCTGGAAGATGATGATTCTGGAGCTTCAACTGATCCAAATGATGGCTGTGACCCTATTACTAATGGGGGATCACTATCTGGAAAAATTGTAGTGATAAGAAGAGGCGAATGTGAATTTGGATTTAAAATATTAGCGGCAGAAAATGAGGGTGCCATAGCGGTTATCATGGTAAACAATGTCCCCGGAGCACCTATTACCATGGCTCCTGGAGCTGTGGGAGGGAGTGTTACCATACCTTCCATAATGATAAGTCAAGCAGATGGTGAGCCAATTATTTCTGAGTTAGACGGGGGAGGATCAATTAATGGTTCCCTCGAGGAAGGAAATGTAGGTCCTGATATTGATGGAGATCTAGATAATGGTGTTGTAATGCATGAGTATGGTCATGGAATTTCAAATCGCCTTACCGGAGGGCCTATCAATGTAGGATGTCTTCAAAATCAAGAACAAATGGGTGAAGGATGGAGCGATTGGTTTGCAATAATTCTTACCATGGAGGTAGGAGATCAACCCGAAGATATTAGAGGAGTTGGAACTTACGATTTAGGACAACCGATTGATGGTAATGGAATTAGACCTGCTCCTTATAGTACTGATTTTGCTATTAATGGTTTTACTTATGGTAATCTTCCAGCGCAAGCTGTACCTCATGGTGTTGGGTTTGTTTGGGCAACTATGATTTGGGATTTAAACTGGGCATTTATAGATCAATATGGATTTGATACAGACTTCTATACAGGTACAGGGGGTAATAATATTGCAATGCAACTGGTTATAGACGGGCTAAAACTACAAAATTGCAGCCCAGGATTTGTAGATGGTAGAGATGCTATTCTCCAAGCGGATGAGCTTACCAATGGTGGTGCTAATCGTTGTTTAATATGGGAAGCATTTGCAAACAGGGGATTAGGCTTAAATGCAAGTCAGGGAAGTCCATTTAATTCAAATGACGGGATAGAGAATTTTGATATTCCTACGGGTCCGGATTGTACATTATCAGTTGGAGATAGAGGATCATTTGACAATAACTTTATTATCTATCCAAACCCATCAAACGGAAATATTAACATTAAGTCACTCATAAATTTAGGCGATGTAACAATTACCATTTTTGATATTAATGGAAGAATAGTGTTTACCCAGGATGTAGCTTTACACGATACAGTTAGCATCAACGCAGAGCGTTTAAGAACGGGTGTCTATATTATTAAAATAAGCACAGATAATTTTTCACATACTGCAAAACTTCTTATAAGATAAAATTTTGAAACTGAACTAATAAAAAAGAGGCTTAGCAAGCCTCTTTTATTATTGATGTCTTTTAAGGGTACGCTTTATGTTTTCTGAAGAGATCCCTTCAATTTCTTGAAGTTTTTCTATACTTCCATGCTGTGGAAACTTATTAGAGACACCAAGAATCTCTATTGTATTTGTATAATGGTGTTTTATAGAAAATTCTGCAATTGCACTTCCAAAACCACCTTTTTTTATACCGTCTTCAACCGTAATTATAGTCGCATATTTTCTGAAAATAGTATGAAGTAATTCTTCATCTAAAGGATTTATAAAACGCAAATCGTAACATCCAATCAGTTCAGAAGATGAGATATTACCTATGGCTTCCATAGCATTAATTGCCATGACACCAATAGTTAAAACAGCAATAGAAGAGCCCTCCTTAAGTTGTATTCCTTTACCAATATCAATTTTAGAAAATGGTTGCTGCCAGTCAATTATTGTACCTCTTCCCCTGGGATATCGTATTGCAATGGGTAATTCCAGACCCAATTGCGCTGTATACATTATATTGCGAAGTTCAACCTCGTTTCTGGGTGAAAACAATATAAGATTAGGTATGCACCTAAGATACGCAATATCGAAGATACCATGATGTGTCGCTCCATCTTCCCCAACAATACCGGCCCTGTCCAGACAAAATATAACAGGAAGTTTTTGCAGGCATACATCATGGATTACCTGGTCGTAAGCACGTTGTAAAAATGTTGAGTAAACATTACAAAACACATGATACCCTTGGGTTGCCAGTCCTGCTGAGAAAGTTACCGCATGTTGTTCAGCTATTCCAACATCAAATGCCCTATCTGGAAAAGCATCCATCATGTATTTTAAAGAACTACCCGTTGGCATAGCAGGTGTTATTCCCACAATTTTTTTGTTTTTTTTAGCAAGTTCTACTAATGTTTTTCCAAAAACATCTTGAAATTTTGGAGGACTTTTTTGCTTTTCTTTTATAATTAATTCCCCCGTAGTAGCGTCAAACTTCCCAGGGGCGTGGTAAGTCACTTGATTTTCTTCAGCTTGCCGTAAACCCTTCCCTTTTTTTGTAATAATATGAAGTATTTTGGGACCTTTTATATTTTTAAGGCGCTGTAATTCAGAGATCAAAACATCTAAATCATGTCCATCTACAGGACCTGAATATTTAAAATTAAGTGCTTCAAATATGTTGTCGGTGTCGGGAGCAGTTTTTAAAGTAACTTTAGTTAAATATTCTTTTAATGCTCCCACACTAGGGTCAATACCAATAGCATTATCGTTTAATATAACTAAGATGTTAGTATTGGTAACCCCTGCATGATTGAGTGCTTCAAATGCCATACCACTGGCAATAGAGGCATCTCCTACTATAGCAATATGTTGCCTTTGAGTATCACCTGCTAATTGTGAGGCAATTGCCATTCCCAGTGTAGCGGAAATTGCCGTGCTACTGTGACCGGTTCCAAAAACATCATACTCACTTTCTTCTCTTTTTGGGAATCCGCTAATTCCACCTAATTGCCTATTGGTATGAAATTTATTTTTTCTACCTGTAAGAATTTTATGACCATAGGCTTGATGCCCAACATCCCATATTAAAAGATCATATGGGGTATTGTATACAAAATGTAATGCAATGGTCAGTTCAATTACTCCAAGACTGGCACCCAAATGCCCTTCTTTAGTTGCAACGATATTGATTATAAAATCACGGAGTTCCTGAGCTAACTTTGGAAGCTGTTCTATAGGGATTTTTCGTAAATCGGAAGGAGTTGATACGGTATCTAATAACTTTGTAAGCACAAGACAAAGATACATTTTGATATTGTACTTTTACAATCCATTTTCAGCAATAAATGATGATTAAACCATACGATGACACTTACTATATGAAATGTGCCTTACAAGAAGCGGAAACAGCTTTTAAAAAAGGTGAGATTCCTATTGGTGCTGTTATTGCAATAAACAATCAGATTATCGCAAGATCACATAATCTTACCGAAACATTAAACGACGTTACTGCTCATGCCGAGATGCAAGCTATCACAGCAGCAGCAAATTTTTTGGGAGGGAAATACCTTCAGGATTGTACACTGTATGTCACTATTGAACCCTGTCAAATGTGTGCCGGCGCTTTATTTTGGAGTCAAATACAAAATATAATTTATGGAGCAAGGGATGAAAAAAGGGGATGTATAAACCTAAAATCTAAATTACACCCAAAAACAAAAATAAGAGGAGGGATAATGGCAAAAGAAGCATCCGAACTTCTAAAAAAGTTTTTTATTGAAAAGAGAAATTTGAACTAATCGTATTGTAAAAAATCCCTTTTGTAAAGCAAAAGGGATTTTAAAATCCGATAGTCTATATCTTTTAGTCTTGTATTATTTGAACTTGAGCGGCAACCGTTCCTTTTTTGCCTTCCTCTTCTACATATTCGACTTTGTCTCCTTCGTTTAGGGTTCCCCCATTTAGACCTGATACGTGTACAAAGATGTCTTTTTGTGTATCATCATTTGTGATAAATCCATAACCTCTAGATTCGTTAAAAAACTTTACTGTTCCTTCCATTGTAAAAAATAAATAAATTAATAATCCACAAAGGTATGAGAATTATTAAAGAATGTAAAAGAATTAGGTTTTTAAATAAGAAAGAAGATAAATTATAGTTTTTTCTTCTTACTAAATTCTCTCATTTTTTTAATATTTTCCTTGGTAAGCATATAGTCTTTTACACTTCTATTTTTCCATCTATGATAAATAAAAAGGGGCATTAAAATAAAAAAACCTACTACTATAGAAAGACCAATTATGAGATCTCCTGTTTCTCGGTGATCTGGTTTTATGTAAAACCCCAGACAGATTCCTATGATAACCATAACAAGTAAAGTGGATAATAGATACTTCATTATTTTCCTGAAAATTCGATTAATTTTCTTCTGTAAACTGTTAATAATTTTGACTTTGACACAAAACCATAATAACATCCATCTTTAATTACCGGAAGATTCCAAGCACTGGTGTCTTGAAATTTTTTCATAACAACTGTCATTTTATCTTTATCCAAATCTATTATTTCAAGTGGATCATGCATTAATTCTCGGACAGTTATTTTTTTATATAAAGATTTATTAAACATCACGGGGCGTAAGTCGTCTAATGTGATTATACCTACAAGAGTACGACTTTCCTTATCTAACACTGGGAAAACATTTCGTTTAGATCTCACAATAGCTTGATTTACGATTTCTTTTAAAGTCATATCGGGATAAACCTCAATAAAATTGGATTCCACAACCTTTTTTAATTCCATCAAGGTTAAAATAGCATGGTCTTTATCATGCGTAATAAGCTCTCCTTTCCTTCCTAATTCCATAGCATATACTGAATGAGGAATAAAATACGAACTAATTGAAAATGAGATTGCAGCGGTTATCATTAAGGGAATAAATAGTTCATAACCACCTGTTACTTCTGCAATTAAAAAAATAGCAGTAAGAGGAGCGTGCAATACACCTGCCATAAGCCCAGTCATACCTACCAAGGTAAAATTACTTTCAGAAATAGGGTTAGAAAAGAACCCTATATTATTAATTATCTTCCCTAAACAATTTCCCATAATACTACCCATAAAAAGTGTAGGAGCAAAAATACCCCCTACACCTCCCGCTCCAAAAGTAAAAGCACTTGCTATTATTTTAAAAAACACAAGTCCCCCTAACAACCCAATGACGACCCATATATTTGAAGTATCTAAATTAAAAAAATTGTTTTCCAAAGCCTTTTCAGGGTTTCCCTGAACCAGGTCGTTGATAACATCAAAACCTTCACCGTAAAGTGGTGGGATAAAATAAATGAGAATTCCTATCCCAATCCCTCCAATAAGAAGTCGTTTAATAGGAGAGGATATCTTGTCAAAAAATTTCTGAATGCGCTCGTAGGTTTCAGTAAAATATATAGAAACAAAACCCGCTACAATTCCTAAGATTATATAGAAGGGTATATCTCTCAGAATAAACTTATCTTCGACTTGAAAGGGTAATAAGATATCATTTCCGTAAAAAAAATAGGTAGTAATTATGGCTGAAACAGAAGCCAGTAACAAGGGGATAAGTGATATTAATGTGAGATCTAAACTAAAGACCTCTATTGCAAATATGATGGCTGCAATAGGCGCATTAAAAAGAGCAGAAATAGCTCCTGCTGCGGCACAACCAATAAGTAACGTTCTTGTAGACTGATTAAGGTGAAGAATACGTGAAAGGTTTGAACTAATCGCTGCACTGGTAGCAAGGGAAGGGCCCTCCAAGCCTACAGATCCTCCGAAACCAACAGTAATAGGAGCTGTTATAATACTTCCAATCATTTGAAACCGTTTCATAATACCCTTCCTTTTAGAAATAGCAAAAAGGGTGGCTGGAATCCCATGGCTAACACGGTTTCTAATCACATATTTTATTATTAAATAAGTGATAGCCAATCCAATTAAGGGGAAAATAAAATAGAAAACAATATGATATTCTTTAATGAGTTTGCCTTCTAGTAAATGCTGAATAAAGTGTGTAAAATTTTTAATTGTAACTGCACACACTCCAGATAAAAAACCAATAACAATACTTAAAATATAAATAAACTGTTTATGCGATATATGTTTTAATCGCCAGATAAGAAATTTGGTAAACAATGATTTTTTCTTGGCTTGCATACCTGAAGGTATTAAAATATCCTACTTTAAAGTGGGATATAGTAAGTCTATATATTAAGTTTTATATGAAGTTCGTCTAATTGGGCTGAGTCTATAGTTGAGGGGGCATCAATCATTACATCCCTACCTGAATTATTTTTAGGAAAGGCAATAAAATCCCGTATGGTTTCTTGTCCACCTAAAATTGCAACAAGTCTGTCAAGTCCAAAAGCAATACCCCCGTGAGGTGGTGCACCATATTGAAAGGCCTTCATTAAAAACCCAAATTGTTCTTCAGCTTCTTTAGGTGTAAAACCCAAATAATCAAACATCAGAGCCTGAGTATCTTTATCGTGAATACGAATAGAGCCACCACCTATTTCATTTCCGTTTAAAACCATATCGTAGGCATTGGCTTTTACATTACCCGGGTTGGTGGCCAACATTTCGATCTGATCGGGTTTTGGAGAAGTAAAAGGATGATGTTTGGCATGATACTGTTGAGTTTCTTCGTTCCATTCCAACAATGGAAAATCTACCACCCACAGAGGAGCAAATTCATCGGGTTTTCTTAAGCCCAATCGTTCTCCAAGTTCCATTCGTAAAGTACTTAATTGAGGGCGTACCTTAATTGTGTCTCCAGAAAGTATGCATATTAAATCGCCTGCTTTTGCTTGTGTAATCCTCGCCCATTTTGTCAAATCTTCTTGATCATAAAATTTATCTACAGACGATTTATAGCCACCGTCTTCATTACACCTAACATATACCATCCCCAAGGCACCAACTTGTGGGCGTTTTACCCAATCAATAAGTTTATCAATTTCTTTTCTGGAATAACTATTTCCTCCGGGGACTGCAATACCAACAATTAATTCAGCTTTATTGAATATATTAAAATCTTTGTGTTGTGTAACTTCGTTGAGTTCGCCAAACTCCATTCCAAACCTGATGTCCGGTTTGTCGGTTCCGTAGCGGCGCATGGCTTCATCGTAGGTCATTCTGGGGAATTTTCCTACTTCTATTCCACGAATTTCTTTAAGTAAATGATGAATTAAACCTTCAAATGTGTTTAAGATATCTTCTTGTTCCACAAATGCCATTTCACAATCTATCTGAGTAAATTCCGGTTGCCGATCTGCACGAAGATCTTCATCTCTAAAACATCTTACAATTTGAAAATATTTATCTATTCCTCCAATCATTAAGAGCTGTTTAAAAGTTTGTGGTGATTGCGGGAGTGCATAAAATTGACCTACATTCATTCTAGATGGGACTATAAAATCACGAGCTCCTTCAGGAGTAGATTTTATTAAATAGGGAGTTTCAATTTCAACAAATTTCAATTCAGAAAGATAATTTCTAACACTCATTGTTACTTTATGGCGAAAGATGAGGTTTTCGCGGATAGGATTCCTTCTTATATCCAGATAACGGTATTTCATTCTTAGTTCATCACCGCCATCTGTGTTGTCTTCAATAGTAAAGGGAGGGGTAAGGGCATCATTGAGTACTGTTAATTTATCGACAAGTATTTCTATATCACCAGTTGGAATATTGGGGTTTTTAGACACTCTTTCAATAACAGTTCCTGTTACTTGAATTACAAATTCACGCCCAAGAATTTTTGCTTTTTCCATTAATTCTTTTGGGCTTCGTTCTTCATCAAAAATAAGTTGAGTAATACCGTATCTATCACGAAGATCTATCCAGATCATAAAACCTTTATCTCTACTTTTTTGCACCCAACCTGCCAGGGTAACTTTTTCATCAATGTGGGTTTTTGATAATTCACCACAGGTATGATTTCTATACATTCTGAAATAAATTGAGGTGCAAATTTATGAAGATATAAATGCATATCCTTATTTTTTTTAAAAGATTAGTAAGATGATTTTCAGAGAGTAAAAAAAAACTTTTCATTAATTTTGCTTCAAATGGCATATTGTTATTAAATCTTTAGTAAATTCGAAACTTAAACATAAAAAAAACCAATTATGAAACAAAAGAACTCTAATCACAGGATACTCCTGTTTTTATTACTTATTTTACCCTGTTTTGTCTTTGCACAAAACACATTAAGTGGTAAAGTAAGCGACGAAAAAGGAGATACCGTACCCTTTGCCAATGTTATTGAAAAGGGAACATCCAACGGTGTTACCACCGATATGGAAGGTAATTTTACCATTGAGGTGCCTAATTTACCTGTAACTTTAGTATTCTCTTCTTTAGGATACACAACGGTTGAGCAAGAAGTAACCAGTACCTCACCTATAACTGTTACCATGCCAGAGTCTACCGAGGCATTGGAAGAAGTAGTGATTACAGGTTTAGCTACTTCTATTAAAAGAAGTAATTCAGCAAATGCTATAGCAATGATCTCTGCTGAGGAGTTAGTTGGTACAACACCTCCTTCAACTTTGGAAGGGGCCTTATATGGTAAATTTGCCGGAGTAGTTATAAACGCAAACTCTGGGGCACCCGGAGGTGGTATTTCAGTAAAACTACGGGGTGTTACTTCCCTTCAGGGAAACACACAACCACTATATATCATCGATGGTATATATATAGATAACTCTTCTATTGCTGCCGGGCTGAATGCAGTATCTGCAGCTGCTGCTGGAGGGAGTGCCTCTAACCAAGATAACCCTACTAACCGTATTGCAGATATTAACCCCGAAGATATAGAAAGTATTTCGATATTAAAAGGTGCATCTACAGCTGCCATTTATGGTTCCAGAGCTGCTGCCGGGGTGATTATTATAACTACTAAACGAGGTAAAGCAGGAGAAACAAAGTTTAGTTTTACACAATCTACAGGGTGGAACAGTGCAATAAATTTATTAGGATTGCGAAACTTTACAGAACAAAGAGTTAGAGATACTTTTGGAGATGGTACAGTTGCCGATTTTGTTGCAGCAAGAAATCAAGGAAGACTTATAGATTATGAAGATGAAGTTTATGGAGAAAGTGGTTTTATTAGCATCACTAATTTTAATATGAGTGGAGGTAATGAAAATACCAGGTTTTATGCCAGCGTTTCTCATAATAATGAAAATGGTATTGTAAATAATACCGGTTATGAAAAAACCTCATTAAGATTAAACTTTGATCATAGGGCTACAGACTTTTTTAAAGTGGCATTTAGCACTAATTATGTTTATTCTTCAACAGATAGAGGATTTTTTAATAATGATAACTCAGGGACAACCATTGGTATTAGTTTGGTAGGTACAACCCCTTGGTTAGAGTTATTTCCTAATTCAGACGGAGTTTACCCAGACAACCCTGTGGGAGCCTCTAACGCATTACAAACTCGGGATTTGGTCAAAAACAATGAAACAGTTAATCGAATTATTATGGGAGGTTCGGCTAATTTAAATCTTTATAAGAATGATAATTCAAATCTTGAATTAATATTAAGAGGAGGTCTTGATTTTTATGGACAACAGTCCAGGGCAATTTTCCCAAAAGAACTTCAATTTCAAAAACCATCTAATGGAGGTCTTAATGGAGTGTCAATACAAGGAGACACACAAAATAAGAACTACAATTTATCGGCATTCTTAGTACATAACTATAATACCGGTGATGATTTAAATTTTAGAACTCAAGCAGGCTTGACAAGAGAGTATTTTAATCAAAATACAGTTTTGATTACTGCAACAGGGCTTGTTGCCTCTGAAACCAATGTAGATCAAGCAGCAAACACAGGTGTTGATCAGACAAGGTTTAAACAGGAAGATTCAGGCTTCTTTATACAAGAAGAAGTGAATTTCCAAGATAAGTTTATTGCTACTTTAGGAGTTAGAGGAGATAAATCTTCTAATAATGGTGATGCAAATAAATTACTTTACCACCCAAAAGCATCGTTGGCTGTAAACCTTAACAAGTTTGATTTCTGGAACCAAGATTCTGAATGGAATCAATTAAAGCTGAGAATTGCTTATGGGGAGGCTGCTAATTTCCCTCCTTTTGGAGCATTGTTTACATCATATAATTCTTTTTCTTCCAATGGTTTATTGGGAATTAGTTTAATAGGTATTAGAGGAGATGAAAACCTTAAAGCTGAAAGACAAAAAGAATTGGAGTTTGGAGCTGACGTTAGTTTTTTTAATGGTCTTTTAAATTTTGAGGCAACCTATTATATTAAGACCATAGAAGATCTTATATTATTGGCTGCCTTAGAACCATCAACTGGTTTTACTCAACAATATGTTAATGCCGGTGAGTTACGAAACAAAGGAATTGAATTAACTCTAAATGCCACTCCTGTAATTACAAATGATTTCCAATGGAATACAGGAATCACTTTCTTTAAAAATAAATCTGAAATCACTAAACTTAATGTTGAACCTTTCAACATTGGTGCCTTTGGAGCAACCTTAGGTACTTTTAGAATTGAAGAAGGAGAAAGTGCTACACAAATTGTAGGAATTGGCCCAAATCCAGGGGCAAGTGGATTCCAAAAATGGGGTGATGCAGAACCCGATTTCCAAATGGCATTTACTAACTATTTAACTTATAAAGATTTTGAATTGTCATTTTTATTTCAATGGAAACAAGGGGGTGATAATGTCAATTTAACAACTTTATTGTCAGACTTGAATGGGACTACTCATGATTACGATGATATTGATTTAGATCCAGCAGGAGTGCTTGGAAACGGGTCTTATAGACTAAGTCAACTTGGGGCTTCAGCTGAAGTATTTGTTGAAGATGCATCTTATTTAAGACTTAGAGAATTAGGATTTTACTATACTTTGCCAAATAAATACTTATCAGAATTTTTAGGAGGCAGCATTGATCAAGTTAAACTTGGATTCTCGGGAACGAACCTTATCAATATTTTTGATTACAATAGTTTCGATCCTGAAGTTTCAAACTTTGGAGGGAATACTCCTTTTACCGGAGTGGAAGTAACACCATTTCCATCTTCGAAAAGATACTTATTTCACCTAACAGTTAAATTTTAAAAAAAGAAATTATGAAAATAAATATATATAAAATACTATTCTTTACTGTGATGATCACGATGATGGTATCCTGTGAAGTAGAAGAATTTTCAGATCTAAATGGCCCTGAAGTAAGTGCATTTGAAGACGAGATTACAAGGGGAGATTTACAAGACTTAATAGGAGGGATTCTATATAGTTCTAGACTCCGTTTAGGAACTTATTATGATGACTGTGGTGTAATTGGAAGAGAATACTGGAGGTTTTCCGGCTCGGACCCACGGTTTACAACAGATTTATTAGGAGGGGGAAATTCGGTATTAGATAATAATACATTTTATATCACCGGCCCTTGGGCAGCAAGATATAGAACTGTAAAAAATGCTAATTTAATACTTGGATTTTTTGATACCCAAGACTTATCAGCTCAGTTTTCAACTTCAGAAATAGACGCGACAATAGGATTACTTAGAACTTTTATTGCTTACGAGTTGCTACTCAATTTAAATTTAACCAATGATGGAGGAATTCGATTGGATGTAGCAGATGAAAATAACTTAGGACCTTTTGTTTCTAAATCGGTAGCACTTACTGGAATTAGAGCCATATTGGATGCAGGTGCAGGAAACCTTGGTAATGGAGGGGGTGCTTTTCCCTTTGTTTTAACTTCAGGTTTTTCGGGATTTGATACACCATCCTCTTTTTTGAAAGCTAATAGAGCAATCTCTGCTAGAGTAGCTGCTTATCAAGGAGATGCATCTTCTGTATTAAATTATTTAAATAGCTCCTTTTTTAGTTTAAATGGATCCGATTTAAATACGGGAATCTATTATAATTTCTCAGAAGATCAGACCGATATTATTAATCCTTTGTTTATTTCAATAGGCGGAACATCGGCTGCTCAAGCAAGAATTGTTCAGCCTTTATTTATCACTGATGCTGAAGGAGGGGATAATAGATTAGATAAAGTCGCACAACTAAGTGAGCCCGTAACTCTTGATGGTTTAACTGGGGATTATATTGTTAACAGATACTTATCTAATTCTGATGATATTCCAATTATTCGTAACGAAGAATTGATTCTTTTATACGCCGAAGCTAATATTACTAAAAATTCTGCTGAAGCGGTAATAGCATTAAATATTATTAGGAATAGTGCCGGATTAGGAGATTATTCAGGTGCAACCGATACAGAATCTTTAATAAATGAAATGCTAAACCAAAGAAGATATTCTTTGTATGCTGAAGGACATCGCTGGATTGACATGAGAAGGTATAACAAATTGGATGAACTTCCTATTGATCGTCCCCCAAACCCTGAGGTACCGGACGACGGAGATAATGTATGGATTCAATTCCCAATTCCTTTAACTGAAAATCAATAATAAATATTTTTCAAATAGTATTAAAACCCTTACATTTTGTAAGGGTTTTTTATTTTTAACCATTTCTCAAAGCTATTTTGGGAGTTGTTTTACTTCGAAACCATATTTTTAATTTCATCGATAAATAAAATAATATTGGTACTACAATCAAGGTTAAGAATGTTGCTATAAACAATCCGTAAATAACTGTCCATGCTAAAGGCCCCCAAAAAATAACATTATCTCCTCCAATATAAATATTAGCATCAAATTCACTAAAGAGTGTAAAGAAATTAATGTTAAATCCTGTAGCTAATGGAATTAATCCTAAAATGGTAGTAATTGCCGTCAACAGTACCGGACGTAAACGTGCTTTTCCTGCTTTTATAATACATTCAAGTAAATTGTCTAAATCCAGATATTCTTGCTTTTTTAAGCCTAGTTCTTCTTTTTTTCTATCTATTAACAATTGGGTATAATCTAATAACACCACACCATTGTTTACAACAATTCCTGCAAGTGAAATAATTCCCATCATAGTCATCATAATTACAAATGAACTACCAGTAATAACAATACCACCAAAAACGCCAATTAAACTCAGAAAGATTGCCATCATAATGATTCCTGGTTTTGATACTGAATTAAACTGAAATATTAAAATAAAGAAAATCAAACCTAATCCTGTAAAAAATGCCCCCATTAAAAAGCTCATTTGTTTGTTTTCCTCTTCTATTTGCCCTGTGTAATCTATTTTAACATCTGAGGAGACTCCATTAAAGGTTTTCATTACTGCTTCAATTTGTCTAACAATAGCACCAGCGTCTGTAAAACCTGCTTGCAAGGCAGAATATACCGTAACAACCCGCTTTACATCTTTGTGTTTTATGGCGCTAAACCCAGAGGCATTACTTTGTTTGGCAACAGCAGATACCGGAATTTCCTTAATTTTTCCCGAAGCCTGATCCCTAAACGTAATTTTTTGATCAAAAACAGCACTTGTATTATACCTGTTTTCTTTATTAAAACGAACATAAATATCATAGTCTTCACCACCTTTCTTGTAAACACCAGCTTTTGCTCCAAAAATAGCATTACGCAATTGTTGACCAACTTGTCCTGTAGTAATCCCTAGTTCACCTGCTTTTTTTCTATCGACCAGTACTTGCATAGATGGTTTCGATTTGTTAACGTCAATTTTTAATTCATCAATTCCTTGTATATTTTTAGAATTAATGAAGTTGCGCATATTTTCGGCTGTAACAATTAGTTCTGAATAATCATCACCTTCTAATTCTATGTTTATAGGATATCCAACAGGAGGACCAACGGCATCTTTTTCAACAGAAATGGCAACACCGGGATAGATATCTTTTAGTGCTTCTTGTACTTTCTCAAAGAGTTCTTTACTGTCTGCACCTTGTCTGAATTTAAATTCTCGCATGGTTGCAGTGATCTTCCCTTTATGTGGCATTTCTGCCGTAGAACCGCCATCGGTTTCCGGATTTCCTGCGCCTTCACCAACTTGCGAGACAGCACTTTCGGTTAAAAAGTTAAAATCTCCATTTTTATAAGCTTCGGCATTAATGATTTTATAAACACGCTCTTCAATATCCATTGTAATAGCATTGGTTTTTTCAATGTCGGTACCTTCCGGATATTCTATATAAACAAAAATTTGATTTGGTGTATTGCTTGGAAAGAATTCTATTTTAGTACGTCCACTTCCTACTGATGCTCCAAAACCTACAAATGTGATTATAAGCAAGATGAAAGTTCCAATTGTAATTAAAGCTGGTTTTTTTCCACTTAAACCTGTACGTAGTATTTTATCATAAAATCGTTCTAACCTAGGAATGGCTTTCAATTGAAATTGATTCACCCATTTTCTTAAGAACAATCTATATACCCAAAGATTTATGGCTACAAATATCATTAGTGATCCTAAAGCTCTGTAATTACCACCAATAATGAAAATAACTAGGCCAATAACTGCAACGATAACAGAGATTTTTATAATTTTCTTTAGAGGCATGTCTTTGTCTTCAATTGTCATAAATCGAGATACTAAAACTGAATTAAAGAATATAGCAACAAACAAAGACGAACCTAATACAACAGATAAGGTTATTGGGAAATAGATCATGAATTGTCCCATAATGCCTGGCCATAATCCTAATGGAATAAATGCTGCAATTGTTGTTGCAGTCGAAATGATTATAGGAAATGCAATTTCGCCAATCCCTTTTTTAGCAGCTTGAATTCTAGTCATGCCTTCTTCCTTCATTAATCGATACGCATTTTCAACAACTACAATTCCGTTATCTACCAGCATACCAAGTCCCATAACTAATCCAAAGAGAATCATGGTATTTAAAGTGTATCCTAAAATATCCAAGATCATTAGTGACATAAACATAGACATTGGAATTGCAAACCCAACAAACAAGGCATTTTTAAAACCTAAAAAGAACATTAAAACTGTTACTACGAGAATGATACCAAAAATGATATTGTTGACTAAATCATCTACTTGACCAACAGTTTTTGAAGATTGGTCGTTTGCAATGGTGACTTTTAGATCTGGAGGGAAAACATTTTTAATCGCATTATCTACTATAACCAGTACTTGTTCGGCAGCTGCAACCATGTTTTTTCCGGAACGTTTTTTTACGTCGAGCATTACAACAGGAGCACCAAACTCTCTTGCATAGGTGGTTTTATCTTCGTCTTTAAATGTAACTTTAGCAATGTCCCTCAAGTAAACAGGGTTGCCATCTTCAGACTTTACTACAAAATTTTCAAGATCTTTTGGTTCTTCAATTTCACCATAAATTCTAATGGTCCTGCGTTGTCCACTTGTAATAAAATTACCAGCAGACATCGTCATATTTTCATTGCGAATAGTATTAATAATGTCGTCAAAACTTACCTGAGCAGCCATCATTTGGTAAATATCGACAGCAACTTCAACTTCTTTGTCTTGAGCACCACGGATATCAACTTTTTTTATTTCTGGAAGACTTTCAATCTCATCTTGAAGGTATTCTCCAAACTCCTTTAGTTTATTCACTGGGTAATCACCGGAAATATTGATATTGAGAATAGGAATCTCTTCAGACATACTTAAATCGAACACATTGGGTTCTACTTTGGCACCGTTAAAGGTTGGCCAGTCTTCGCTTGAAGTTTCAGAATCAACTTCGTCTTTTACTTTTTGTTTAGCAACTTCAACAGATATGTTTTCATCAAATTCAACAATAATCATAGAATAATCCTCCTGAGAGGTAGAAGTGATTTCAACAACATTACTAACTGTTTTTAATTTGTCTTCAATTGGGTTTGTAATGAGCTTTTCGATATCTTCTGCAATATTACCAGGATACACAGAACTAATGTAAATTTTGGTTTCCTTTATTTCCGGAAAGTTTTCTCTTGGCATACTGAAATAAGCAGATGCACCCAGAAAAAGCACCAGGATAATTAAGACATACATGGTAGTTTTATTATTGATTGCCCATGAGGATAATCTAAATTCCTTATTTGTTTTGTTTACTTTTTTGGTCATTTTCAAAGTTTTTAGTTTTTGTAATTGCCGCTCCCGATAGTTATCAGGAAACAGGAATTACATATTATAAACTTATTCACTAATTAAAATTTTTACTTCTTGTCCATCTTTAACACTTCGTGCGCCTTCATCGATTATTTCATTTCCATTTTGCAAGCCAGAAAGTACCTCAATATAATCACCTTGTGTTTTTCCAGTTTCAATAATCACACGTTTTGCACTTGCTTTATTTTCATTTTTGTCTTTTATAGTATATACATATTGTTGCCCTTCAGCATTTTCAGAAATAATACTTTGTGGAATTAATATAGCTTTTTCGTTAGTGTAATCGTTTATTTTGAGTTTCGCAGTTAGGTTAGGTTTAATGGTTTTATCTTTATTTGGTACTGCAACTTTAATTTTAAAAGTTCTGTTTGCCGGATTAATAAAGTTTCCTGCCTGGCGGACTTTAGCATTTATTGTTTTTCCAAGAATGGGAAAATCTACCAGAACATCTTTTCCTTGAATTACACTCGAGATATAACGTTCCGGAACATTAATTTCGATATACATATCTTCAAGATTCACAATTCTGAATAATTGTGATTGTCCTATAGTAACAACACTACCTTGTTCTGTGATCACATCGTCAATAGTTCCAGAAAAAGGAGCGCGTACAATAGTTTTTCCAATTTGTTGTTGCAATTGACTAACCGCTTCTTGTTGAGATTCATATGTAGATTTGGCTTGTAAATACTGAATTTCACTGCCTATTTTTTGATTCCAAAGTCGTTCTTGACGCTCAAATGTTGTTTTTGCTAAATCGGCTTGAATTTGCAATTGAGTTACTTGTTGACTTAGTCCACCATCATCAATTTTAGCCAATTTTTGCCCTTTACTTACCTGTTGGCCATCTTTTACAAAAACACGTGTCAAAATTCCAGAATATTCAGGATAAATAATCAAATTTTGTTTGGTGTTAACATTTCCTTGTAACTCTACAAAATGCTTAAATACCTCTTCTTTTACAATAAAAGTAGTAATCAAAGGTACTTTTTCTTGAGGATCGAGTTCTTTAATTTTTGTTTCGAGTTGCTTTATTTGAAATGCAATTTCTTGCTGTTCTGAATCTAATTCGGATTTCTTTTTTCTGATTTGTTTTAAATCATTTGTATTCAGAAGATCTTCTACAGATTGGTTTTTATTGTTCTCGCAGGACGCAAGAAGTAAAACTACGATTAATAGTGATAATATTTTTTTCATGATGTTTATTATTCTTTGTTTCTAAAATTTGGTGTATTTAATACAGTTTCTAACTCTGCTTTAGTAGTTATTACGTTTAGCATAGCCTGTAAATAATTTTGTTGGGCACTATATAATTGTATTTGTGCTAGACGTAAATCAAAACTAGTAGCGAGACCCTCAACAAATTTTATTTGGTTTTTCTTCTCAATACGTTTTGTTAACACTAAATTTTTTTTAGCATTTTCATAACTTTCAATAGAAAATTTATAATTGCTTTTTGCAGTGTTTATTTCCAGTTGAACTTTTTGATGTGTTTCTTTAAGTTCTGTAGTGGCTTGGTCAAAAGCTATTCTTGCCTGTTGAGTACGAGCACTACGCATCCCAGAACTTATGATAGGAATATTCATACTCAATCCCAAAACAGAAGATTGATACCAGATTTTATCGCTATTAAGAAAAGTAAAACTGTCACTGTAGGCTTGTGTCCCGTAATTTAGAAAAGCTGATAGAACGGGAAGAGCTCGGCTTTTTTCAAGTTTTAGCTCAAGACTTCTTTGTTCGGTAAGATTATAAGCTATTTTGTAGTCAATATTTTCTTCAACGTTTATGGTAATATCTAGAAACCCAAGGTTTATGTTTTCCTGTGTTAAATCGTCTAGTGAATCTTTAAGAGAAACTTTACTTTCTATATCCAACCCCAAAGAGAGATTGAACATTTGTTTGGCAATTAGCAATGTACGTTGTGAATTTTTTAATTCAGTTTCTATATTGAGTAAGGTAATTGCAAGTTGTTCAACACTTTCTTCTTCGGTAAAACCGTTTTCGTATTGTTTTTGTGTTTCAAAGAGATTTTTTTCAAGATTTTTTTTGTTTAATTCAAATATAGAAACCAGTTCTTTTGAAAGCAGGACACTTCCATAAGCATTGATAACTCCCTTACGTACTTCTAATTGAGTTTTTTCTTCAGCATTTTCAGAAAAGTCTAGGAAGGTCTTAGCTGCCTGTAAACCAACCAGATAACTTCCATCAAATATTAATTGAGTTAATGTTGCTAATGCCGAGGCACTTTGTTTTGTACCAAAAGTAACCGGTGTAAAAGAACCAGGTTCACCACCGGTTAAATCTGATGGAATAAGAGTTACAGGTTGTTTTAAATTATTTTGGTAGGAAACCTCTGCATTAATTTGAGGAAGCCCCATAGCAGTAGTTTCCCATTTAAGTTTTATTGCTTTAGCAATATCTCGTCTTGCATTGATCGCAGTATAATTACTATCCAGAGCGATGTTGATGGATTCCTCCAGTGTTAGGTTATAAGTTTGTTTTTGTTGAGCAAACCCTACTATTGACAGTAAAGTAAAGCTAAAAACGATACATGTTTTATTCATTACCACTATTGTTTTTTATGATTTTATGGAGTGTTTTTAAACCTTCTTTTGTAACAATCCCCCGTAAATGATATTCTAAATAATTTTCCATAAGTTTAATTTTTGGGAAATTTTCAAAGGGGAAAAGAGTTTCGTCTTTTATACCGGTAATTCCTAAAAAGTAAATTCTGAAAGCAAAATCTACATTCAGGTTTTTTCTATATAACCCTTCAGAAATTCCTTTATTTAAGTTTTCAACTACACAATCCTGCATGATTTCAAATTTTTTAATTTTTAAAGAATTATATATCTCGGGATAATATTTTTGTAATTGAAATTGAGGAGAAGATTTATCGTTCTTAAGATGAAGCATTACAAGTTTTTTAATCTCGTAAAGTTCCTCGATAGGATTTTTGTGTAAGGCACAGATACAATCAATCCCCGTCGAAATAATTTCGAATAGGTGAAGCGTGGTAGCTTTTACTAATTGTGTTTTGTTTTTATAATGTGTATAAATGGTTTTTTTAGAAATGCCCATTTCATTGGCAATATCATCCATGGTTACACTTTTAAATCCAAGAGTTAAAAATAATTCTCCGGCTTTATGTAATATTTTTTCTTTCATTTCGGGTGCAAATATAAAGAAGGAAACTTTAAAAACAAAAAAAGTTTCTAAAGTTTAATCTATTCATATGTTTTTAGTAATTGAAATATGTGTATTAGAATTTGCTATTTTTGCTGAAATGTTAATATTATTATATGATAGGTATTGAAAAATATAATGAAGCAATTCAAAAATATCTTGATGAAACTCTTATTCTAAAAGAACCTATACAATTATATAGGCCTATACAATATATCATTTCACTTGGGGGTAAAAGGTTACGTCCCATTCTTACATTAATGACTTGTGATTTTTTCAAAACCGACTATAAAAGGGCATTACCAGCTGCTCTTGCTATAGAGCTATTCCATAACTTTTCGTTAATTCATGATGATATTATGGATCAAGCACCAATGCGTCGTGGAATGGAGACTGTTCACCATAAGTGGGATTTAAACACCGGAATCCTTTCTGGAGATGCTATGTTGATATTGGCATATCAACTTTTTGAAGTATATAACTCATCTATGTTTCAGGATTTGGCAAAATTGTTTAGTAAAACCGCATTACAGGTTTGCGAAGGACAACGATATGATGTTGATTTTGAAACCCGTAATAATGTAACCATTCCCGATTATATAAAAATGATCGATTATAAAACCGCTGTATTACTTGGTGCAGCTGTGAAAATGGGAGCTATTGTTGCCGAAGCATCAGATAAGTGTAAAGAAAATAGTTATGAATTTGGGCGTAACTTAGGCATTGCTTTTCAGTTACAGGATGATTATTTAGATGCTTTTGGGGATTCTGAATCCTTCGGTAAACAAATAGGGGGAGACATTATTGCTAATAAAAAAACATTTTTATACCTAGTAACATTACAAAATAGTAGTAAAAGGGAAACAGATGAATTAATTAAATTGTTTTCTGAAACGCCTAAAGATCCAAAAAACAAAATTAAAACGGTACTTTCAATTTACAAAAATGCAGGTGCAGTTGAATCTACTATAAATGAAATAGAAAAATACACAAATAAAGCCAATATTATTCTGCAGGAGATTAATATTTCAGAAGATGATAAAAAAACTCTCGGCACCTTTGGAAAAAATTTAATGAATCGAACAGTTTAAAAATAAACTCTCATAAAAGGAACATAAGCATTAGCATATACACTTTTTGACCTATCGTATAATACATCGTATCTTATTCCTATAGTTATATTATTAGTTTGAAATCCCATACCAAAAAATATTGCTGGATACCAGTAATTTTCATCTTTATAAATGGTAGTATCTTCGAAATTTCTTGTTACATAAAGTTCTTCAAACTCTGCTGAAAACTGTATTTCTTGAATTACATTAAATAATGCAATTAAGCTTCCACCTATAATAGTAGAATTATAAAAGTTTTTTTCAGAACTGTAAGAGCCACTTAGACCCACCCCTGTAGCAAATTGATTATTAACTCTATAAATGGCACTGGGAGCAATTGTTCCGCTAAAAAACCCGCTTCCAAAACTCAAACCAATACCACCCCCATATTGCATGTGAGACCAAAACTCAGATTTTTGTTCTTGTGCATTAAAAAACTGGGAATAAAGAAAAAGAAAAATGATAAAACCTGTTCTTTGAAAGCCGTAATTAAAACAATTTTTCATTCGTATTGATTTAAGTATTTTCTGCTATAAATATATAAAAATTAAAAAGGGTGTTTATGGATTTGTTGTATTTTTGCAAGAGTTATATAAAAAATGCCATTTACTATTAATTTATGGACAAGTATTCTTTTTTAAACGCAGTTCACCCTTCATATTTGGCCGATCTTTATGATAAGTATCTTCAAAACCCCAACAATATAGAACCAAGCTGGAAGGCTTTTTTTCAAGGTTTTGATTTTGGAAATGAAGGTTATAACTCAAATGGAGAAATTGTTGATGGAGTAACGACTCAAATTCCAGAACATGTTCAAAAAGAATTTCAAGTAATCAGACTTATAGATGGTTATAGAAGTCGAGGGCATTTATTTACAAAAACAAATCCCGTTAGAGATCGTAGGCAATACACACCAACATTAGATATAGGAAACTTTGGGCTTACCGAAGAAGATTTAAACACTGTTTTTAATGCAGGTGAGATTCTTGGCATTGGACCCCAGAGATTAGAAAAGATTATTTTTCATTTAGAAGAAATTTATTGCCATTCTATTGGAATTGAGTATATGTTTATACGTAACCCAGATGAGATTCAATGGTGGCAAAATAAATTAAATAAAAATAATAATAATCCAGATTATACTCCGGAAACAAAAAAATATGTGCTTTCAAAGTTAACACAAGCCGTTACATTTGAGCAGTTTTTGCAAACTAAATATGTTGGTCAAAAGCGATTTTCGTTAGAAGGAGGTGAAACGCTTATACCTGCATTAGGAGCAATAGTACGAATTGCAGCTGAACGATATGATGTTGATGAGTTTGTTCTTGGAATGTCACATAGAGGTAGGCTGAACACCTTAGTAAATATTTTTAGAAAACCAATTCGTGAACTTTTTAATGAATTTGAAGGAAAAGATTATGATGAGGATGATTTTGACGGTGATGTAAAATACCATTTAGGCTCTACCATAAAAAAGACTCTAAAAAACAATAAGGAAATTACTATGAATTTGGTGCCAAATCCGTCTCATTTAGAGGCGGTAGGTTCGGTTGTAGAAGGAATTACTCGTGCAAAAATAGATGAAAAATACCAAGGGAATTCCTCAAAAATAGTACCAATAATAGTTCATGGCGATGCTGCAGTTGCCGGACAGGGAATTGTTTATGAGCTTATACAAATGAGTAAGCTAAAAGGCTATTCAACTGGAGGGACTTTACATATAGTAGTAAACAATCAAATAGGATTTACTACAAACTATTTAGATGCTCGTTCAAGTACTTATTGTACCGATGTTGCAAAAGTCACACTTTCTCCTGTACTACATGTTAATGCAGATGATGTGGAGGCTGTTACTCATGCTGTATTAATGGCTTTGGATTTTAGAATGAAATTTAAACGAGATGTGTTTATTGATTTATTAGGCTATAGAAAATATGGACACAATGAAGGAGATGAACCTCGATTTACACAACCTGAATTATATAGCGCTATTGCAAAACAACCTAACCCCCGCGATATTTACAACGACAAATTAATTACTGAAGGCGTAATAAATGAAAATTATACAGCTAATTTAATTCTTGAATACAAAGAGTTGCTAGAAAAAGAATTCGATAAGTCTAAAGAAGATTCAGCATCAAAAGTTAAACCATTTATGGATAATATTTGGAGTGGGTTTATGCAACAAGATTTAGATGGTTTATTATTAAGTGTAGGTACAAAATATCCAAAAAAGAAATTGGAAAAAATAGCCGAAATAGTTTCTACGGTTCCAACGGGGGTTAAATTTTTAAAAAAAATAGAACGGATTTTACGAGACAGGGCTAAAATGGTTTTTGAAACTAATAAATTAGATTGGAGCATGGCTGAAATTTTTGCTTTTGGCAGCTTGATGGAAGAGGGTTATAATATAAGAATTTCTGGTCAGGATGTTGAAAGAGGAACATTTTCTCATCGTCATGCTATATTGAGAGATGAAGTTTCTGCTCAAACATTTAATTTGTTAAATACCAATCCTAAAAATAAAGGAGAAATGAATATATATAATTCTTCTTTATCAGAATATGGTGTTTTAGGATTTGATTACGGTTACGCAATGGCAACACCAAATACGCTAACAATTTGGGAAGCACAATTTGGAGACTTTAGCAATGCAGCTCAAATTATTTTTGATCAATATCTTTCAGCTGCCGAAGATAAATGGAAACAACAAAACGGAATAGTAATATTATTACCTCATGGGTACGAGGGACAGGGTTCTGAACATTCATCTGCAAGAATTGAACGTTTTTTACAGTTATGTGCTATTGATAATATGACGATAGCTAATTGTACAACTCCAGCTAACTTTTTTCATTTGTTACGCCGACAAATGAAACGTAATTTTAGAAAGCCCTTAGTTGTATTCACACCGAAAAGTTTATTAAGACATCCTTTAGCAGTTTCAACAATAGAAGATTTTACTAATGGAGAATTCCAAGAAATTATTGATGATACTATTAATCCTGATAATGTAAAACGATTGGTATTTTGCTCGGGAAAATTTTATTATGATCTGTTAGCAGAACGCGAAAAATTGAAAAGAAAGGATATTGCTTTAATACGTATTGAACAATTATTCCCATTACACGACGACAAAATTGATAAAATTATTAATAGATATAATAATATTGAGGATTATATCTGGGCCCAAGAAGAACCGAGAAATATGGGACCTTGGAGTTATATGTTACAGCGTTTCGAACTGAAAAATTTGCAAGTGCGTTCAAGAAAATATTATTCGGTTCCTGCAGCAGGTTCTTCGACAAGATTTAATTTAAGACATCGAAAAGTGATTGAGAGTGTTTTCGATTATATAAAAGATTAAAAAACAGCATTAAAAACAAAATAATGGTTTTAGAAATGAGAATTCCCTCTCCGGGAGAATCGATAACCGAAGTAGAAATAGCCGAATGGTTAGTAGAAGATGGTGATTGGGTAGAAAAAGACCAGGCTATTGCAGAATTAGATAGCGATAAAGCAACCCTCGAACTTCCTGCAGAAGAGAGTGGTATAATTACTTTCAAAGCTAAAGAAGGTGATGCTGTTACTGTAGGTGAGATAGTATGTTTAATTGATACTTCAGGAATAAAACCTGAAAGCGTTCAGGGAGTTTCAAAGGAGATAATACCGAAAGAAGAAAAAAAAGATCCTTCTAAAACTGAAACCCAAAAAGCTGAAACTTATGCAACAGGTACACCCTCACCCGCTGCCAGAAAAGTTTTAGCAGAAAAAAATATCGGTGTGAAAGAAGTAAAAGGAACTGGGAAAGATGGAAGAATCACAAAAGATGATGCCACTAAAGCTAAGCCTTCTATTGAAACAAAAGGAGAGGGTGAAGGATCATCTAGTCGTAAAAAGCTTTCTTTGCTTCGCCGTAAAGTAGCAGAAAGATTGGTTAATGTGAAAAATGAAACGGCTATGCTAACCACTTTTAATGAAGTGGATATGTCTCAAATATTTGAAATAAGGAAAAAACATAAAGAAGATTTTAAAGCAAAGCATGGAGTTGGATTAGGATTTATGTCCTTTTTTACTCTGGCAGTTGTTCGTGCTTTAGAACTTTATCCTGATGTGAACTCTATGATTGACGGTGATTATCAAATAAAACCTGACTTTAAGGATATATCGATTGCAGTATCGGGACCAAAAGGATTAATGGTTCCAGTAATTAGAAACGCTGAGAAATTATCTTTTATGGATATTGAATTAGAAGTTAAACGATTGGCTGTTCGTGCCAGAGAGGGTAAAATTACCGTAGATGAAATGACTGGGGGAACATTTACAATTTCTAATGGAGGAGTTTTTGGAAGTATGTTATCTACTCCTATTATTAATCCTCCTCAAAGTGGTATTTTAGGGATGCATAATATTGTTGAACGACCTGTAGCTGTAAATGGAAAAGTTGAAATACGACCCATTATGTTTGTAGCACTTTCTTACGATCATAGATTAATAGATGGCAAAGAATCTGTAGGGTTTTTGGTCGCTGTTAAAGAAGCAATTGAAAACCCTATAGAACACCTGATGGACGATAATCTTAAAAAAGCACTTGATTTATAGAATAATTTGAATTATTACATTACATATAAGCAATTTCTTCCATAGTCAATAACAGCTCGAGTACTTTTTAAAAAATCAGCTCCAATAATTCCATGTACCGATTCTTCAGATGCTTGTTGTAGAGCTTCATTAACGTGAGAGAGATCGAAAAGTACAAAATCAATAGAAGAAAGTTTCCAATTGTCTATAGAAATTTTGTTTTTACGAGCTAGTTTGGTTTTCATATTAATTGCTCCGGCTCCAGCAGCTTTAATAGAGCTTTCTTCACTTTTTAAAAAAAAATAAGAGATATTTTTAAACCCAATGCAACTTGTAGATGCTCCGGTATCCAGAATGAAATTCCCCGAGATCGAGTTTATTTTTACTGTTAGTTTATAATGACCGGTCTTTAATTTTTTTAAGGGGATTCTATGAAATCCTTTTTTCTCAAGAAGACCGCGTAATTGTATCATTGACTTTTTTTGTAAATATAGGGAACAAAATAATTAGCTTTGCAACTATGTTAACAGATACTCATGCCCATTTATATATCGAAGCGTTTAACGATGATCGTAAAACCATGATGAAACGAGCTAATGATGCCGGAGTACATCGATTTTTTATTCCAGCAATAGATTCAACCTATACCAAGGCAATGTATGATCTAGAAAAAGAATATACATCAATGGTTTTCTTAATGATGGGTTTGCATCCCACTTCAGTTAAGGAGAATTATAAAGAGGAGCTATCCCATGTTGAAGAACAATTTAGAAATAGAAAATTTTATGCTGTAGGTGAGATTGGAATTGATTTGTATTGGGATACTACTACCTTAGGCATTCAGCAAACCGTTTTTAGAAAACAAATTCAATTAGCAAAAAAGTATAAATTGCCAATTGTAATCCATTGCCGGAATGCCTTTGAAGAAGTTTTTGATGTATTAGAGAGTGAAAAAGGGGAGGATTTATTTGGTATTTTTCATTGTTTCACCGGAACAGAACGACAAGCAAAAAAAGCATTATCGTATAATATGAAACTTGGCATAGGTGGTGTAGTAACGTTTAAAAACGGAAAAATAGACACCTATTTAAATAATATAAATTTAAAGCATATTGTTTTGGAAACAGATGCACCGTATCTTGCACCTGTTCCTTATCGGGGTAAACGAAATGAAAGTAGTTATCTGTCGGTAGTATGTGAAAAAGTAGCAGAAGTATATGGTATTTCTATAGAAGAGGTAACAAATATTACTACTAAAAACTCAAAAGAAGTTTTTGGCATTTAATTTTTTTCAAAAAAAATGAGCGTAAAACCTAAAATACTCCTTATATATACAGGTGGTACCATTGGAATGATTAAAGATTTTGAAACCGGAATTCTACGTAATTTCAATTTCGACGATTTATTAAAACATATACCCGAATTAAATCTGCTAGATTGCCAAATAGATACCCAAAGTTTTAAAGAACCCATTGATAGTTCTAATATGAATCCTGACTATTGGGTTGATATTGCAACTATTATTGAAGAAAATTACTATGCCTTTGACGGATTTGTAGTTCTTCACGGAAGTGATACAATGTCTTATACAGCTTCGGCAATGAGTTTCATGTTAGAAAATTTAAGCAAACCTGTAATTTTTACAGGATCTCAATTACCTATTGGAGATTTACGTACCGATGCGAAAGAAAATTTAATCACTTCAATTCAAATTGCTGCATTACATGAAAACGGAATTCCTAAAATATCAGAGGTTTGTTTATATTTTGAATATAAATTATATCGTGCTAACCGAACCACAAAAATTAATGCAGAACATTTTGAAGCCTTTGCGTCCCTAAATTATCCTCCATTAATTGAAAGCGGTGTTCATTTGGTCATTAATTTTGATGCATTACTTGTACCTAAAAGAAAAGAAAAATTAATAGTCCATAAAAAATTGGAATCAAATATAATATTGGTAAAAATGTTTCCGGGTATAAATAGAACTACAATAAATTATTTGTTTTCATATCCTCAGATAAAAGGATTGATTCTGGAAACTTATGGAAGTGGGAATGTTACCAATCAACCATGGTTTATTGAGGCAATAAAAAAATTAACAGATAAAGGTATTCCGATGGTTAACGTGACTCAATGTTCGGGAGGAAGTGTTACTATGGGTTTATATGAAACTAGTGTTCAACTTGAGAAAGCTGGAGTAATTTCCGGTAAAGACTGCACTACAGAAGCTGCATTAACAAAATTAATGTTTATGTTAGGGAAAAAAATTCCTACAAAAAAATTTCAAAAAATCTTCGAAACTTCACTAAGGGGTGAAATGAATTAAAAAACCCAGTAAATATTTTATCAAACTACTTTTTTTTTGTTATTTGGTTCTCCCGAGCACTTGGGGTTCGGATTAACAATTTTATTTATAGAGAATTATAGAGAGGTGGCCGAGTGGTCGAAGGCGCACGCTTGGAAAGCGTGTATACGCCAAAAGCGTATCGAGGGTTCGAATCCCTTCCTCTCTGCAAAAGATAAAACTTCAAATGATAGTTGGTTTTTTGTTAGAGGAACAGGCAGATAAAGCTTACTTTAGAGGTAAGTAACTGTAACAAAAAGGGAAATCGTTTTTTGTTATATTTCACTATAAAAGAGAAACTAGGTTTTACGAAATTATACCTTAATCCTCTTTGAAAAATATTTATTCTTGGAGATTAACTAAATTTTTATATCTTTAAAACCTTTAACTAAAACAAATTTTAAGTCGATAGCAATGAAAAAATTATTTTCTATTATGGCAATTACAGCATTGGTATTTGCTAGTACCCTCAAAGCAAATGCAACAGTGACAAAAACAATGCCTAACAACACACTAACAATAGTTACAGCAGACAATGTTACATTTATTCAAGATGAAGATGGAGGTGAAACTATGGAATCCAGAGGATTTCACCAAGAACTGAAAGACCGTTTTGTAGAAGGGGGTCCCGGTTTTATGGGAATTGTACTTTTATGTTTAATACTTGGTTTAGCTTTTGCCATTGAAAGAATTATATATTTAAATCTTTCAACTACGAATACTAAAAAATTAGCAGAAAATGTCGAAGATGCATTAAAAAGCGGAGGTATTGAAGCTGCAAAGGAAGTTTGTAGGAACACAAAAGGTCCTGTAGCATCTATCTACTATCAGGGGCTTGATCGTGCAGATGAAAGCGTAGAAGCAGCCGAAAAAGCTGTAGTAGCATACGGAGGTGTACAAATGGGACAATTAGAGAAAAATATATCTTGGATTTCATTATTTATTGCAATTGCACCTATGCTTGGTTTCATGGGAACAGTAATTGGTATGATTTCTGCATTTGATAAAATACAAGCAGCTGGTGATATGAACCCTTCACTTGTAGCCGGAGGTATTAAGATTGCTCTTTTAACTACCGTTTTTGGGTTAATTGTTGCTATAATACTTCAAATATTCTATAACTATATTATCTCCAAAATTGATAGTATCGTTAACAGTATGGAAGATGCTTCTATCACATTAATAGATATGTTGGTGGATTATAAGAACAAATAATAATTTTTAAATATACCAAACATAATGGGTTTACATAGAATATTAAAAATAGTAGGAATGCTTCTTAGTGTTGTAGGGGCGATATTTCTCGCAATGATAATTACAAAAGGTGATGAAGTTGTTAAAGCAACTGGTGCAGGTGTTGATGGTTTTATATACGTAGCATATTTTATTTTTGCATTGGTACTTTTTTTCGTTATCGTATTCGGGCTTAAAGGACTTTTCTCGGGAAACATAAAAAACACTCTTATTGTTATTGGGGTATTTATAACAATTGTATTGATTTCTTACATTTTAGCAGATGGTACTCCGATGGAACTCAATGAAGGTGGCATGTTATCTGAAAATGGCTCTAAATGGGTAGGTGCCGGATTATATACATTTTACATCTTAGCCTTTATAGCCATAGGAGCTATGATATTAAGTGGATTTAAAAAAGTGAAATAATGGCAAGAAGATCAGCACCCGAAGTCAATGCAGGATCTATGGCAGACATAGCTTTCCTACTTCTTATTTTTTTCTTGGTTACTACTACCATGGTAAAGGATAAAGGAATTGCAAGACTATTACCTCCTAAACAAGAAAATTTGATCGATCCTCCTAAAATCAAACAAAGAAATTTATTTATAGTATTGGTGAATAAGGATGATCAATTACTTGTAGAAGATAATCTAATGGATTTGAAGGATTTACGTCAGGCAGCTATCGAATTTCTGGATAATGGTGGAGCTCCGTCGGGTTCTCCCGAATATTGTAATTACTGCAGAGGAAAAAAAGATCCCTCATCTTCAGACAATCCAGATAAAGCGGTAATATCTGTACAGAATGATCGGCTTACATCCTATAAAATGTATATAGCAGTACAAAATGAATTGGTCGCAGCGTATAACTTTCTTAGAGATAGAGAGTCACTAAGGTTATATGGCTGGAAATTCACTGAAGTTAAAAAAGCATTTGCAGAAAAGAATTTTAGAGGAAATAAGGCTGATAGAGTAAAAACAGAAGAAGGAATGAAGGAAATTAAATTACTGTATCCTTTAAAACTTTCGGAAGCATTACCTAGAAAAGCAGGTAATTAATAAATCAATTAGTAGGCTATGTCGAAATTCACAAAGAAAAAAAGTAATGAATTACCACCAATTTCTACAGCATCCTTACCGGATATTGTATTTATGTTGTTATTCTTTTTTATGGTGGTAACGGTAATGAGAGAAACTGATTTGAAAGTAGAACAAAAATTTCCAAAAGCAGATCAGGTAGAAAAACTTAGAAAAGATCGTTCAATTTTTATTTTTGCAGGAAAGCCAAGTCGCCAATACAAAGAAAGATATGGAAAAGAAGGAAAAATCCAAATAAGAGATAAATACACAAATATTTCAAATCTAGCATTTGCTCTTGAAGGTGAAAGAGCTAAATTACTACCCGAGCTTCAAGGTAGCATAGTAGTAGCCCTAAAAATTGATGAAGATACTAATACAGGGCTGGTTTCAGATATTAAAGAACAGTTAAGGGAATTGAATATGGTGAAAATAATATATATAACCACTCTCGGAAACCAATTGGATGATCTTTAGTTATTTTCTTTGTAACGGTAATAAAATCATATTAAATGCCTTGAAATTTTCAAGGCGTTTTTTGTTTCAGATATTATCTATTACAATTACCTTTATCCAATGTCATCTATAGCAAAATATTATTTAAGTTTTTTTTCATTACTGACTTTTAGTAGTATTGCCCAGGTTGTTGAACTACAAATAGTTGAGGATTCACTTTACCGTGAAGATCAATTTTATATAGGCGTTACCTACAATATTATCTCATCCCTATCTAGTGGAGTTGTAGAACCTAATGGTCTTTCGGGAGGTATACAATTTGGGTATTTAAGAGATATGCCTATAAATGAACAACGTAATTTGGCAGTAGCTGTTGGGGTCGGTTTTTCTTTAGATCAATACAGTCAAAATATATTTATAAATAAAGATGTAAATGGAATTACAACTTTTACTATTCTTGATGATACTACTACCTTTAATACAAATCGACTCAATATAACATTAATTGAAGTCCCAATTGAATTTCGTTGGCGAAGTTCAACCCCTTCTACCTATAAGTTTTGGCGTGTTTATGCTGGATTCAGATTTGGATATGCTATTTGGAATAAATCTACTTTTAAACAATCTGGTAATTCGGTTTTAATATCAGATATACCTGAGTTTGAAAAGTTAAGACTAGGAGCTACTTTGAGTTTTGGGTATAGCACCTTCAATTTTTTTGCTTATTACAGTATTAATCCTTTTTTTAATGATAAAGCTGTTTCAATGGATGGACAGCGGGTGAATTTCAAAACATTAAATCTAGGATTGATTTTTTATATTTTATAACCAAAAATTCAGCATAATTATTTGAGGTATTATCCCAAGAAATAATCCAGCAATAAGTTCAGGATAAATGTGAGATTTAGTATCTAATCTGGAGGAAGCTATCCATCCATTACAGAAGAAAAATATTCCGATGCCCAGTAAAAGATTAATTTTAAAATGTATGCTTAGGCCAATTATAAACATGGTTACACCTGCAATCCCCATTTGATGCAAGCTTATTTTAAATTTAAAAAAGACTAAAACCAAAGCCGCTAAGGAGGAAAAAAGTATCCCTACAAAAAAATAATACATCTCAGGACTGTCATAAGGAGAATAAACCATCTTTAAAATTAAAAATAATAAAACGATTTGTACCATTAATGGGAACTTACGTTCTTTAACATTTGTAAGGTTTATTGAATTAATTACTGTAAGATTTTTCAGTAAAAAAAATGTAATTATTGGAATTAAAAAGGTTATGATTGCGATTTCAAAAAGTTTTGTTCGTATTAAATCCGGTTCAATAAATCGAGGTGTTATACTATAATAAATGGCAGCACCCCAAAAGGGCATTATCAATGGATGAAATAAATATGCAGCAATTTGTAGGAAGTATTTCATTAAATTAATTTTCGAAGACGGGCTACGGGTAATTCCATTTGCTCCCTGTATTTGGCTATTGTACGACGGGCAATGGGATATCCTTTTTCTTTTAAAATTCTTGCCAATTTATCATCTGTGAGAGGTTTTCTTTTATTTTCTTCAGATATGATTATTTTTAAAATATTTTTAATCTCTCGGGTAGAAACATCTTCCCCCCGATCATTTTTCATAGATTCACTGAAGAATTCCTTTATTAATTTGGTGCCATAAGGCGTATTTACATATTTGCTATTAGCTACCCTTGAAACTGTAGAAACATCCATATCAATCTTTTCGGCAATATTCTTTAAAATCATAGGCTTTAATTTTTGTTCATCGCCTGTTAAAAAATATTCCCTTTGGTGATGCATTATAGCATTCATTGTTACAAATAAAGTCTGTTGTCTTTGTTTAATTGCATCTATAAACCATTTAGCGGCATCTAGTTTTTGCTTAATGAACAATATGGCATCTTTTTGTGATTTCGATTTTTGTTTAGACTCTTTATAGCCTTTAAGAATTTCGGTATAATCTCTTGATATGTGAAGTTCTGGGGCGTTTCTTCCATTAAGAGTGAGTTCTAATTTTCCCTCTGTAATTTTTATTGCAAAATCAGGTATTACATGTTCTACTATTTGGGGGTTTCCTGAAAAACTTCCCCCAGGTTTGGGATTTAAGCCTTCAATTTCATGAATAGCATCTCGTAATTCTTCCTCAGTAATCTCAAATTTTTTAAGTAGTTTTTTATAATGTTTTTTTGAAAATTGATCGAAAGTTTCTTCAATAATACGAATGGCTAACGAAACAGACGTATTAAGAACTTTTCGGTGTAATTGAATGGACAAACACTCCTGAAGGTTCTGAGCTGCTACACCTGCAGGATCCAATTCTTGTACAAGCTTTAATATACTTTTTATTTTTTCTACGGAAGTAAATAAATTTTGGGTAAACGCTAAATCATCTACAATATCAATGACATCGCGACGAATATAACCACTTTCGTCAACACTACCCACAAGAAAATAAGCAATTTCCTTCTCTTCTTCATTTAATCGAATGGTATTTAATTGCTGAAGCAAGTATTGGTTAAAAGTAGTTCCTGAAGCATAGGGGATCTGTTTTTCTTCATCGTCTGCACTATAGTTATTTGCAGACAATTTATAACTTGGAGTTTCATCATCACTGAGGTATTCGTCTATATTTATTTCGGTATCAATTACCTCGGTTCCTTCATCATAATCATTGTCTGAATTATCATTGCTATAATCGTCTTCAATTGTTTCTAATTCTTCCTTTCCTCCTTCTAAAGCAGGATTTTCTTCTAATTCTTGAGTAATACGTTGTTCAAATGCCTGTGTAGGCAATTGAATAAGCTTCATCAACTGTATTTGTTGGGGTGACAGCTTTTGAGAAAGTCTAATATTGAGTTGTTGTTTTAACATTGATAATGAATAATATCACATAAAAATAAAAAAAACAATCTACTTAATTAGCAAAGAAGATTGTTTTAAGAAAAACTTTTAAATATATTATTAAAAATTTGCGCTTCCAGGACTACGTGGGTAGGGTATAACATCTCTAATATTCCCCATTCCTGTTACAAATTGCACCAATCGTTCAAAGCCAAGTCCAAAACCGCTATGTATAGCCGTACCAAATTTTCTGAGTTCCAAATACCACCACAATTCCTTTTCGTCAATATCCATCTCTTTCATTTTTTGTTTTAAAACATCATAACGTTCTTCACGTTGCGATCCTCCTACAATTTCACCAATGCCAGGAAAAAGAACATCCATAGCTCTAACGGTTTTGCCATCTTCATTTAAACGCATGTAAAATGCTTTAATTGCAGCCGGATAATCAAATAAAATTACAGGGCTTTTAAAATGTTTTTCTACCAAAAATCGCTCGTGTTCACTTTGCAGATCGACACCCCATTCTTTTATGATATATTTAAATTTTTTCTTTTGGTTTGGTTTTGAACGTTTAAGGATTTCAATAGCTTCAGTATAACTCACTCTTATAAATTTATTGTCTATTATAAATTTAAGCTTATTACGTAAAGCCATATCACTTCGTAATGTTTCCGGTTTATTTTTTTCTTCTTGTAGCAATCTGTTTTCTAAGAACTCAAGATCGTCTTTACAGTTATCCAAAGCATAGTTTATTATATACTTTATAAAATCTTCAGCTAAATCCATATTTTGGTCCAGATCGTAAAAGGCAACTTCGGGTTCTATCATCCAAAATTCAGCTAGATGACGTGATGTATTAGAATTTTCGGCACGAAATGTTGGTCCAAAAGTATATATTTTACCCAATCCCAAAGCAAAGGTTTCACCTTCCAATTGCCCACTAACGGTAAGATTGGTTTCTTTTTCAAAAAAATCTTGTTTATAGTTAACATTTCCATTTTCATCCAGGGGAGGATTTATTGGATTTAAAGTAGATACTCTAAACAATTCTCCAGCACCTTCAGCATCACTTCCTGTAATAATTGGTGAATGCATATAATTAAAATCGTTTTTCTGAAAGTATTCATGTATGGCAAATGCCAATTTAGAACGCGTACGCATTACTGCACTAAAGGTTTTTGTACGAATACGTAAATGAGCCTGTTCACGTAATTTTTCAAAAGTATGGTGCTTTGGAGATAGGATAGTTAATTTCAAATCCTCGGGGTTTGCTTCCCCTAGAATTTCAATTTTCGAAACCTGAATTTCTACACTTTGTTCTTGCCCTTTGCTTTTTATTAATTGGCCGGTAACTTTTAAAGCAGCCCCCACCGATACTTTTTTTAAAATTGAATCTTCAAAATTTTCAAAATCAATAACACATTGTAGGTTTTTAATAGTAGAACCATCGTTTAAAGCTATAAATCGGTTACTCCTAAAAGTCCGTACCCAACCACATATAGTCACTTCTTGTAAAGAGGGTTTACTACTTAGTAAATCTAAAACATTTTTTTGTTGCATTATTATATTTTTTTGAAAGAGTAAAGATACTTTTTACTTATAAAATGACCTATTAGATTTTTTTTAATTGGTGTTTGAATTATTGTCTAATTCTTTATCGGTAAATATTTTCAGTGGTGGTTTTTTAAGTGTTTTCTTATTAGCGATACTTCGTTCAAGAGATAATAAAAGCGAGGGTAATAACAGTAAATTAGCAAGCATGGCAAACAAAAGTGTTATAGATACTAAAACACCTAAAGCAACTGTACCACCAAAACTAGAGATTGCAAATACAGAAAACCCAAAGAACAATACTATTGAAGTATAGAACATACTTATTCCGGTTTCTTTTAAGGTTGCGTAAACCGATTTTTTAATTCGCCAATGGTTTGCCACTAATTCCTGCCTATATTTCGCTAAAAAATGTATTGTATCATCACCGAAATACCAAAGGCGATACTAAATATCAATATGGTTGATGGTTTTAGGGGGACATTCAAAAAACCCATTAGTCCGGCAGTAATTATTAATGGTAATAAATTGGGGATAAGTGATACCAAAATCATTTTTAAACTACGAAACATCCAAGCCATAAATATTGCAATGAGTAAAATGGCAATTGATAATGAAATAAAGAGATTGTTCATTAAGAATTTTGTTCCTTTCTGAAATACTAGTGCTCTTCCTGTTACTTTTACATTATATCGATCTGAAGGGAATATTTTATCGATCTTAGATTTCAGGTCTTCTTGAATTCGATCGAATCTATCGGTTTTAATATCTTTCATAAAGATAGTGATACGAGCAAATTGCCCGGTACTATCTACATAATTATTAAGAAAAAGGGTGTTATTGACACTGCTTTTCGCATAGGATAATAAAAATGTACGCTCCTGGCTATTAGGAAGTTGATAGTATTCAGGGTTATTATTATAATATGCTTGTTTGGAGTATTTAACTAGTTCCACTATTGAGATTGGTTTAGAAAATTCAGGTATTTCAGAAAAGAAATCCTGTAATTTGTCCATTCGTTTTAGGGTAGCAAGTTTCATTACCCCATTTTTACGTTTGGTGTCTATAAGAATTTCCAATGGCATTATACCTTCGTATTCTTTTTCAAAAAACTTGAGATCACTAAAGAACTCTGTATTCTTAGGCATGTCTTCAATGATACTACCGGAAATTTGTATTTTGTTAATACCAATAATACTTAAACAAAGCAATAAAACAGATATTACATATATGGAAACACGATGTCCCTTTACCATCCGTTCCATCCAGTTTACAAGCCTACCAATCCATCTTTTGCTTAAGTGTTTTAAATGCTTGTATTTAGGACTAGGCATAAAACTGTAAATAATAGGAATGATAATCAAACTCAATAAAAATATTACGATGATATTGATTGAGGCAACAACCCCAAACTCCTTCAGAAGTTTACTATTCGTTAAAATAAAAGCTGCAAAACCTGAAGCCGTTGTTACATTTGTCATAAGTGTAGCGTTCCCCACTTTAGTAATAACACGCTGTAAGGATTTGGCTTGATTTCCGTGAAGCTTTATTTCTTGCTGATATTTATTGATTAAAAATATACAATTAGGAATTCCAATAACTATTATTAATGGTGGGATTAAGGCTGTTAATACTGTAATTTCATAATGTAAAAACCCTAAGATGCCAAATACCCACATTACACCTATTATTACGGTAATCAAGGATATAAGAGTAGCTCGAAACGACCTGAAGAAAAAGAAAAAGATCACAGAAGTTACCAATAAAGCAGCACCAATAAACATGCCAATTTCATCAATAATATTTTGAGAATTCAGAGTCCGTATATAAGGCATTCCCGATGTATATACTTTTATTCCAGTTTCATTTTCAAAATCATTAATAAGAGGCATTAAATCGTTAATTATAAAATCTCTTCGGGCTGGAGTATTTACTAAATCTTTTTTAAGATACACCGCTGTACGGATTGATTTCTTACTTGGACTGTAAACCAATCCTTCATAAAATGGAAGTTTATTAAAAAGTTCGTACTGGTATTTATCTAGTTTTTCTTTAGTAAAAACAGAATCCTGTATAAATGGAACCAATCGAAAAGCTGTGGTATCTTTTCTTTTTTCTAATTTCTGAAGATTTCCAATAGAGAGTGTAAATTCTACTTCATTAAAATCATTTATTTTTTCTGAAATGAGATTCCAAGCTATAAAATTTGAAGGTGTAAAAACTGAAGAATCCTTTATTCCCAGAATAATGAGATTACCTTCTTCTCCAAATTTATCTAAAAAAGCATTATACTCTAAATTTACTTCGTGTTCATCTGGCAGTAAATTGGCTTCAGTATAGGTAAATCGCATATGTTTCCATTGCATAGCCATAATTACCGTAATTGCTACAATTACAATAAGTAAAAAAATGCGGTTTCGTAAAATAAAACGAGCCACAGCACTACCAAAATCCTATGCTAAAAAGTTTGTTCAAGAAAAGCGATCTTATATAAGGGCCAAAGGTATTAAAATCCCTATTTAGAAGGGAATCTTAGCGCTTATAATTTTAAATAAAAAGTAAATTTAAAGGAAATATTATCTTCAAAATCGGGAAGATTGTAAAAACCATAACGGTAAGCAAAACTCAAACCAAAACCAAAGAGTATTTTATTTATTTCGATTCCTGATTCTGAATAAAATTGATCTAATGTACTAAAATTTACTCCTAGATGATTCTCTTTATTTATCATATCTCCTAATGCGTGTCGAGTGATAAAAACCAATTCAGGCTGCATGGTTTTAGTAATATTAAAACGACGTAAACTATGTTTTAAATGAAAAGTGATTAACCTATCTGAATAAAATTCACCAAAATACATGGTTTCAAAACTATACCTCCCTGCTACCGAAAATCGTTGAAGGATTTCATCTTTAGTAGGGCTATTTGGTGAAGCATGAAATAAATGAGTTAGGGGCACATCACCAAGAGCTAATGATCCATTAAGAATAATATTAGTAGATGAGAGGTCTTTTCTTTTAAGAAAATATTTCAGTTTTAATCCAAACTTTGTGTAATTAAAATCACTTTTTGATATTCCTTTTATTCCTTGTGTAATTTGAAAACTAATATTTGGTAAACCGTCATAATATTCTATAACACCCTTATTTGTGGTAAAGCTATTTGTTTTGAGAATTATACGTATTGAGGCCGATGCTTCAACTAATTTATAATTATTAAAAACATTCTCCATATTTAAATATTGGTAATCAATGATTTGGTTAATATTACTATGAGATATTCGAGTTTCTGAAATTATCTTAGAAGAAAATTGATGTTGAATATTGATTTGCCAGTTACGGTGTTTGTAAAACTGTTTTATATTGAGTAAACGTGGTTCAAAAACCGTGTAAAGAAGTTTATCTGTAAGGTATAGATAACTTCCAATTTCTTGAATATCACTTGTGTAATAAACATTGAGTCAGGTATTTGTTTTTTTATTTAGTCTGGCACTTCCTCCAATACTATACTTGCTTTTTTTATCTTTAAAACCACGAGCATAATATCCACCTAATTTGTATTTTTTAAAAAGCCTTTCGTTAGTAACACCTCCAAATCCTAATCTAAATCCTTCATAATTATTATACTTAATTAAATACCTTAAATTGACATCAAAAAATGCAATCGGATAATAACCTGTATGAAATGGACTTTGATTTTCTTTAATTATGGGCGATAAAGTGTCTTGCTTCTTTTCAGGAGTTATTTTTTGAGCAAAAGTTGAAAAAACTAAAGAAAAAGTGAAGATTATTATTAGGTTACGTTTTCCCAAACTCAATAGTAATATTAAAAGAGTAAAAATAAAGCTGCAATAGCCGCCTAAATGATTTTTTAATTAATTTAAAGGTTCTTACACGGTCATGATCTCTTTTTCCTTATGTCTTAATATTTTATCAATTTTATTAATGTGATTATCTGTCAATTGCTGGATATCGATTTCAATATTCTTTTTTAAATCTTCAGAAATATCTAAATTTTTCACTTCATTATTAGCTAGTTTACGATCATTTCGAACTCCAACTTTAGTTTCATCAGCTTCAGTTTTTGCTTGTTTTGCAAGTTCTGTTCTGCGTTCCTCGGTTAAAGGTGGCACATTAATTATTATACTTTCACCATTGTTAATGGGATTAAAACCTAAATTAGCTGCATGAATTCCTTTTTCAATCTCTGGAATTAAGGATTTTTCCCAGGGTTGAATAGAAATGGTCATTCCATCTGGTGTAGAAACGTTTGAAACTTGATTAAGAGGTGTAAGAGTTCCATAGTAATCTACCATAACATCACTTATCATTGAGGGAGAAGCCTTCCCAGCTCTAATGGTTATTAATTTTTTTTCTAGATGTTTAATGGCATTATCCATGGACTCCACAGCACTATCTAAAATGAATTTTATTTCTTCTTTCATTTTATTTCTTTTAAATTTTTATACACATAATCAAAACATTTAGTCAGTATGAAACACTAACAAAGTATATTTGCAGACAATTACATATTTACTTTTGTCCCAATTCTTTCTCCAGATACAACTTTTAATAGATTCCCTTTAGTATTAATGTCAAATACAATAATTGGTAATTCATTTTCCTGACTTAAGGTAAAAGCTGTTGTATCCATAACTTTAATTCCTTTTCTAATCACTTCTTCAAAACTAATAAAATCAAATTTTGTTGCTTTGGAATCTTTTTCAGGATCATTAGTGTAAATACCATCTACACGAGTTCCTTTTAGAATAACATCGGCTCCAATTTCTATAGCGCGTAATACTGCGGCAGAATCTGTTGTGAAGTATGGATTTCCTGTTCCACCCCCAAAAATAACCACACGTCCTTTCTCCAAATGTCTGATTGCTCTTCGGCGAATAAAAGGTTCGGCTACTTCATTAATTTTTATGGCACTTTGTAATCGTGTGGGTACATTTTCTTCTTCTAATGCACTTTGTAAAGCTAAACCATTAATTACAGTTGCCAACATTCCCATATTGTCTGCCTGGACACGATCCATTCCCCGGCTGGCACCTGCCAATCCTCTAAAAATATTACCACCCCCAATAACAATAGCAACTTCTACTTTCTTCTCTATAATTTCTTTTATTTCTAGAGCATATTCAACAAGACGTTCTGGGTCTATACCATATTGACGATTGCCCATTAGAGCTTCTCCAGATAGTTTTAATAGTATTCTTTTGTATTGCATAGTATTAGTTTACCTGAACAAAAATAAAGAAAATTATTTAGGCAAGTATTAAAACAAAAAAACCACCCTCAATTTTTATTGGGACGGTTTTAAATGTAATTAATTATATATGAGTTTATCTTAAAGCTACTCTTTCAAAAGAAACGACTTTAACATCTCCAATAGTCTTTACATATTGTGCAACGCTTTGTTTACTGTCTTTAATAAAAGTTTGATTTACTAAAGTGTTGTCCTTAAAAAAACGTTTTATTTTTCCCTGGACAATTTTGTCTAACATAGCTTCTGGTTTACCCTCCTGACGTAATTGATCCTTTACAATTTCAATTTCTTTATCAATTACAGATTGATCTACACCATCTTCATTAAGGGCAATAGGATTCATAGCTGCTGCTTGCATTGAAACATCTTTTGCCACCTGTGCTGCACCCTCAGCTTTTTCAGAAAGTCCAGTAATAACAGCTATTTTATTACCAGCGTGAATGTAAGAACCAACAAAGGAAGCATCCAATGATCTGTATGCACCAATTTCAATTTTTTCACCAATCACTCCTATTTGTTCTATTATTTTTTCTTGAACACTAATTCCATTAAAATCCGAATTTAAGAATTCTTCTTTAGTAGAAGTAGATAATGCTAATTCTGCAAATTCGTGTGCTAAGTTTATAAAGGCTTCGTTTTTAGCGACGAAATCTGTCTCACAGTTTAGCGAAACAATTACTCCTTTTGTAGCTTCACCATTAACTTTTGCGATTACTGCACCTTCATTAGATTCTCTATCAGATCTTCTAGCTGCAATTTTCTGGCCTTGTTTACGAAGAAATTCAATTGCCTTATCAAAATCACCATCGGCTTCAACTAATGCATTTTTACAATCCATCATGCCGGCACCGGTAAATTTTCTAAGCTCATTTACTTCTGCGGCTGTTATTTTAGTCATCCTTGTTGTTTATTAATTTATGTGTTTATAAAAAGGTTTAATTTATTCTTCTTCACTAATTGCCTTTTTATCTTCAATCTTTGAAGATGATGCTATTGCTTCAACAGCTACAATTCTTTTACGAGTAGCTTTTTTTTCTGGAACAACTTGTTCTTCTTTTTCAACCTTCTCTGTACTTTCATTATTTTCTTTATCATTTTTTCTTTCTGAAAGCCCTTCGACCACAGCATTAGAAATACTAGTCATTATTTTATTTATAGATTTTGAAGCGTCATCATTAGAAGGAATAACATAGTCTATTACATTTGGGTCACTGTTTGTATCAACCATTGCAAAGATTGGAATTTTTAATTTTAGAGCTTCTTTTACAGCAATGTGCTCTCGTAAAGTATCTACTATAAATAATGCAGCCGGTAGACGGTTCATATCAGAAATTGAACCTAAATTCTTTTCTAATTTTGTACGTAATCGATCTATTTGTAATCGCTCTTTTTTAGATAGAGTTAAGAATGTACCATCTTGCTTCATACGATCGATAAACGACATTTTTTTAACCGCTTTTCTGATGGTCACGAAGTTGGTAAGCATTCCTCCAGGCCATCGTTCAGTAATATAAGGCATATTAGCAGCTCCTGCTTTTTCAGCAACAATGTCTTTTGCTTGTTTTTTAGTTGCGACGAAAAGAATTTTTCTCCCACTGCTCGCTATTTTTTTAAGGGCTTTACATGCCTCATCTAGCTTTGCAACAGTTTTGTAAAGGTTGATTATATGAATTCCATTACGCTCCATGTAAATGTAGGGAGCCATATTGGGATTCCATTTTCTTGTGAGGTGACCAAAGTGTACACCTGCGTCTAGTAACTCTTTGACTTCTAATTTGTTTGCCATTTTTGTAATAGTTTACTTTCCTGTATTTATAGATAGCAACCTGTCTGCCAAAGGCGGATTATGGTTTAGATGCTAAACTAACCCCTCCACCTGGGGTGGAAGATAACAGCGTTATTAAAAAATTGTTGCCGAATTATAATTCGACGGATATATAAGAACTTATAATTAAATTTTTAGATGCTTTCTTTGGATACCGATTCAAGATTGGCATTAACGTTTTGAGAATTGGAATTTTTTACGTGCTTTCTTTTGTCCAAACTTCTTTCGCTCTACCATTCTAGGATCTCTCGTTAATAACCCTTCAGGTTTTAAAACCAATCTGTGTTCTTCATTAACCTCGCACATAGCACGAGATATTGCCAATCGAATTGCCTCTGCCTGTCCTGTAACACCCCCTCCAAAAACATTTACAGTAATATCAAAACTTTTTTCATTATTGGTTAATACAAGAGGTTGTTTTACTTTATATTGTAAAGTACCTGTAGTGAAATAATTTTCCATTTCCCGTTTGTTAATGGTAATTTTTCCTTTACCCTTTGAAACATAGATACGTGCAACGGCGTTTTTTCTTCTTCCAATTTTGTGAATTACTTCCATTACTTAATATCTTTAAGATTTATGATTCTAGGTTTTTGTGCTTCCTGTTCGTGGACAGTTCCTACATACACTTTTAAATTTCTGAATAAGACAGCCCCTAATTTATTTTTAGGTAACATTCCTTTTACAGCTTTTTCAACGAGTTTTGTAGGGTCTTTATCAAACAATTCTCTAGCTGTCAAACTTCTTTGTCCGCCGGGATATCCTGTATAACGGATATATACTTTTGCTTCCCATTTCTTTCCTGATAAGGTGATTTTTTCAGCATTTGTAATTACTACATTATCACCACAATCAACATGTGGGGTAAAATTAGGTTTGTGCTTACCACGTAACAATATTGCAACTTTACTGGCAAGACGGCCTAAAGTTTGCCCATCAGCATCTATAAGCAACCATTCTTTGTTAACGGTTGATTTATTAGCAGAAACGGTTTTATAACTTAATGTGTCCAAACTAATTTATTTAACTATTAAACATTCCCTGATATAGGTAAAATCGGGGTGCAAATGTACAATTATATATTTGAATTAAAAACCCCTAATTTTAATTTATTATAAGACAAAATCACAATATTTATTAGTTAAACTTCTCATAAAAACTATGCCATTTGTAACAAAATTTAGATTTTTAAGTCTTTAAATGAAACTTAATAAATGAGTAATAAAGCAATAGTATTATTTCTCTTTGGCTTTTATTTTTCTTTAAATCTTTTTTCTCAAGAAGAAACCTCAGCCTCAAAAAGAAGTTATACTACGAAATCTATTGCTAATCTCACAGCCCCAAAGATAGATGGAATCCTGGATGATACCGCGTGGGATATTGTAGAATGGACCACAGATTATGTTGAATTTGAACCCGATAATGGAACTCCACCTACCGAGCAAACCAAAATGAAAATCATTTATGATGATAAAAATTTATACGTTGCATTTCGATGTTATGATGCAGAACCCGATAAAATTGTAAAACGTCTTTCACGTAGGGATGGTTTTGAAGGAGATTGGGTGGAAATTAATTTAGATAGTTATGACGATGATCGTAGTGGATTTTCCTTTACCATAACTGCTGCAGGCGTAAAGGGTGATGAATTTATTTCGAATAATGATAATTTTGATGAAAGTTGGAATCCTATATGGTATGCAAAAACAAATATAGATGAAGAGGGCTGGACCGCAGAAATGAGAATACCCTTAAGTCAATTACGTTTTGGAAACGAGGAAGAACAAGTTTGGGGTTTGCAATCCACAAGAAGGTATTTTAGAAATGAAGAACGCTCTTCGTGGCAAATAGTCCCTGCTAATCCACCCGGATGGGTTAGTGAATTTGGAGAGTTACGTGGATTAATAGGATTAAAGCCTCAAAAACAATTGGAAATACAACCTTATATTGTTGGACAATTTGAAACATTTGAAGAAGAACCCGGAAATCCATTTCGAGATGGTTCCGATACAAAATTATCAGTGGGTGTAGATGCTAAAATTGGAATAACCAATGACCTTACCGTTGATTTAACCATTAACCCGGATTTTGGACAAGTTGAAGCCGATCCCGGAGCTATTTCTCTTGATGGATTTGAAATCTTTTTTAGGGAACAGCGGCCCTTTTTTGTCGAAAATAAGAACATATTCAATTATCGTTTTAGTGGAAATCGAGACAATCTATTTTTCTCACGACGTATAGGACGCAGCCCTCAAGGATCTTCTACTTCAGATGCAGATAAAGGAGAATTTGAAGATATTCCAGATAATACAACTATTTTAGGTGCTGCTAAGTTTAGTGGTAAGACCAAGGAAGGTTGGTCTATCGGGGTACTTGAAAGTATAACGGCCAAGGAATATGCAAAAATTGAATTAAGTGACGATGAAGATCTTTTAAATGGATTGAAGGACATTGGAGAAAAAAGACGTGAGCTTATAGAACCATTGACCAATTATTTTGTAAGTAGAATTCAAAAGGATTTTAATGAACGAAATACATATATTGGAGGAATTTTTACTTCAACCAATCGTAAATTAGAAGATAATCTCTCATTCCTTCATAAAAATGCTTATACCGGGGGATTGGATTTTAGACATAACTGGAAGGATCGGAAGTATTATTTAAGAGGAGATTTTGTTTTAAGTAATGTAAATGGAAGTGAAGAAGCTATTACAAGGACACAGGAATCCCTAACACATCTTTTTCAGAGAGTAGATGCAGGACATGTTGAACTAGATACATCCAGAACTAAACTTACAGGAACAGGTGGAAGATTGGAATTTGGAAAGTCAAGTGAAGGAAATTGGCGATATAATTTTGGAGGAAATTGGCGTTCTCCCGAACTGGAATTAAACGATATAGGGTTTTTAAGGCGAGCCGATATAATTCGTCAATATGTAAACCTAACCAGATTGTTCACTAAACCCACCTCATGGTATCGTCGCATAAATATAAGATTTGAACAGTTTACCAGTTTTGATTTTGATGGAAATTATAACCGTATTCAATATGAGTTAAATGGGTTTATCAACTACAAAAATAATTGGTGGAGTGAGTGGGGAGCAGCTCATAAACCAAGAACTTACAGTAACACTGTGTTGCGAGGTGGGCCACGCTGGCGGTGGTCTGATGAAAATTTTTGGTTCTTTTTTTCCGGTACAGACCAACGTAAAAAGTTAAGTATTATCTTGGGATATGTAAACTCAAGAGCCCGTCAAAATAATTTTTCTCTTGACAGATATGAAGTACGCTTTAGATATCAACCATTAGATGCACTAAGTTTATCTTTATCTACTGAATATTCTAGTAATCCTAATAAAACACAATACGTAACTGAAACCGATTTTAATGGCACTCCAAGGTATATTACCGCAGAGATCGATAACGAATCAATAAGTGTTACACTACGGATTAATTATACAATCAATCCAAACCTAACAATACAGTATTATGGGCAACCTTTTATTTTTAATGCGGAGTATTCTAATTTTAATCGTGTTAATAATCCTGTTGCCAAAGACCTAAATGATCGGGTTACATGGTTTGGTAACAATCAAATATCATTTGAGGATGGGGTTTATCAGGTTGATGAAGATTTAGACGGGAAAACAGATTACTCTTTTAGCGATCCTAATTTTTCATTTGTACAGTTTCGTTCTAATTTAGTAATACGATGGGAATATATTCCCGGTTCAGAAATATTTTTTGTTTGGTCGCAGGGAATAACAGGTATTGATGACCCTACCAATAGCTTTAAAACAATTATTGAAAATCAAATCTTTAACCAACAGCCTGAAAACATCTTTTTGATTAAAGCAACATATAGATTTGTTTTGTAAATAATAAATTTCCCTCTTGTAATTTGGCACTGAATGGTATCTCTATGAGAATTCATTTTTCAAGTAATTGTGAATTTATCAATTCATTATACAGTCTTCAGAAAGTGTACTAAATGATTGATTTTATTAAGAAACTTAAGGAACCTTACTCAAAAACAACATTAACTCAAATCAACTTTTATTTTCCTGGATCTTAGTATTTGCCTTGAGCAAGTTTTTTTGATACCTACTTTGCACAATGTCAATAAGAACAAGTATAATAATAACAAAGTAAAATGTGGTTTTACTCATAGGAGTTATAGGGTTACCAAAAAGTTTGATTTGAGCGATATAACCACCTTCCGAAAGAAGCATTACTCCTACAATGAGTAGTATGAACAATCCTAATACTTCATACATTCTGTTTTTCTGAAGAAAAGAAGAAACCTTATCTGCTAATACAATCATTAAGACTCCTCCAGCGACAATTGCTATGGTCATTAATATCATTTGATTTGTAAATACCATTCCCGTAGTAAGTGCCATAGCACTTAATATGGAATCAAAAGAAAAAACCAAGTTCATAATTACAATCCAAAAAATAATTTTCTTAATCGATCTTTTATTATCATCGGTTTTTTCATGTTCTTTTAAAAGCATCATATGCCATATTTCTTTTATCGCAGTATATATTAAAAAAACACCCCCTACAAGTACAATGACGCTATGTATATTAAATTCAAATTCTAATATATTATTTCCGTGTAGACTTGCAAAAGGATCTTGGAAAAATTGGATGAGGGACATTAACCCAAAAAGTAAAACAATACGTAAAAATATAGCTAGACCTATCCCTAATTTCCGAACTTTACTTTGTTTTTCCGGGGGAGCTTTTTTAGATTCTAATGATATATATAATAGGTTATCAAAGCCTAAAACAATTTGAAGTAATACCAACATTAATAGAGTAAATAAATTTTCAAGTGTAAAGAGTGCTTCCATTTTTTATTTCTTTAAAGTAATATAGTTTATAAAATTAATGAGCTTCCAGCCAATTTTTGCCTGTGCCTAATTCTACTTCCAGAGGTACTAAAAGCTGATATGCATTTTCCATTTCGGATTTAATGAGAGATTTGAGCTCTTCCAATTCGGGTTTGTAAATATCAAAAACCAATTCATCGTGCACTTGTAGCAACATTTTACTTCTAAAATCACCCTCTTTAAACTTTTTATGAATATGAATCATAGCAATTTTAATGATGTCTGCAGCACTACCTTGTATTGGAGCATTTATTGCATTACGCTCAGCAGCTCCTCTAACAATAGCGTTACCCGCATTAATTGCATTAAGATATCTACGTCGACCTAACACAGTTTGAACATAACCATTATCACGGGCAAAATTAATTTGTTCGCTCATATAACTTTTAAGTTTTGGATAGGTATTGTAATAGGTTTCTATTAATTCTTTAGCTTCATTTCGACTTAGATTTGTTTGATTGCTGAGCCCAAAAGCCGAAACCCCATAAATAATTCCGAAATTTACCGTTTTAGCATTGCCTCGTTGTTCACGAGTGACTTTATCAAGAGGTACATTAAATACTTTTGATGCGGTTGAAGCATGAATGTCTTCTCCATTTTTAAAGGCTTGTATCATGTTTTCTTCCTCACTTAATGCAGCAATAATGCGAAGTTCTATTTGTGAATAATCTGCAGATAACAAAACATAGTCTTTGTTACGTGAAATAAATGCTTTCCTGACCTGACGTCCACGATCTGTTCGAATTGGTATGTTTTGCAGGTTTGGATTGTTACTACTCAATCGACCCGTAGTGGCAACAGTCTGCATATAATCTGTATGAACACGGCCTGTTAGAGGTTCTACTTGTTCCGGTAATGCATCTACATAGGTACTTTTTAATTTTGCGAGTCCCCGATATTCCAAAATATCGTGTATAATTTTATGGTCTTTAGCCAAATAGGAGAGTACATCTTCGGCGGTAGAATATTGACCCGTTTTAGTTTTCTTGGGTTTATCCACCAACTTCATTTTATCGAATAAAATAACGCCTAATTGTTTCGGAGAAGCAATATTAAATTCCTCTCCGGCAGATTTGTAAATTTTGGATTCTAATTTATTTATATCTGTATTCAATTTCGAAGAAAGACCCGTTAAAAATTTTTTATCCAAGTTAATGCCTTCCAATTCCATATCGGCTAATACATGTAGCAAAGGAATTTCAATCTCATCAAACAATTTTTGAGTGTTAGCCTCCCCTAATTCTTTTTCAAAATGTTCCTTTAGTTGAAGCGTAATATCAGCGTCTTCAACAGCATACTCAGTTTGTTTATCAAGGGGGACCTCTCTCATCGAAAGCTGGTTCTTCCCTTTTTTCCCTATTAGCTCTGTGATAGAAACAGGGGTGTAATTTAAATAGGTTTCTGAAAGTACATCCATGTTATGACGCATATCGGGATTAATAAGATAATGAGCCAACATAGTATCAAAAAGCTTTCCTTTTACTGAAACATTATACTTAGCGAGAACTTTAATATCATACTTTATATTCTGACCAATTTTTTCAATTTGTTCAGCTTCAAAAAATGGTCGCAATTGTTCTATAATCTTTTGTGCTTCTTCTTTGGCTTTAGGAAAGGGAAGGTAATATCCTTTGCCTGTTTCCCATGCAAAGGATATTCCTACAAGTTTTGCTGTAATTGGGTTGAGTCCGGTAGTTTCAGTGTCAAAACATACGCTGGATTGTTTCATTAAATTCTGAAGAAAAAGAGTGGTGCCAATTCCGGGTTGAACACTTTGGTAAAAATGATCTGTTGTTTCAATAGTCTCACGGGGGCTAAATGTTTTTATTTCTTGTGGAGATTCACCGTCACCTCCAAAAAGTGAAAACTGACCGGTTCCTGCTGAGGTTTTTGCCTCACTCCTTGCGATTTTAGAAGGAATCACCTCAGATTGGGTAGTAGATGTTATGGTTTTATCTGTACTGTCAGGAAATGTTTTGATTAAATTGTCGGTTAGTCGTCTAAATTCTAATTCCTGAAAAATTACTTTTACAGCTTCGATATTAGGATGGTTTAACTCGTAATCTTCTTCGTGGAATTTCACTGGGACATCTAATATAATAGTTGCTAGTTTTTTTGAAAGTAAACCAAGTTCTTTATTGGCTTCTATTTTTTCCCTCATCTTTCCTTTTAGTTGATGAGTGTTTGCTAACAGCTCTTCCATGCTTCCATATTTGGCAATGAATTTTTTAGCAGTTTTGTCACCCACTCCAGGAAGACCAGGAATATTATCACTAGCATCTCCCATCATCCCTAAATAATCTATTACTTGCTCAGGGCGTACAACACCAAAACGTTCTTGTATTTCGGAAATCCCCCAGGTTTCATAACCTCCACCAAACATGGGTCTGTACATAAATATATTTTCAGAAACCAATTGCCCAAAGTCCTTATCGGATGTTACCATAAAGACTTGGTAGTTTTGTTTTTCGGCTTGTTTGGCAAGTGTTCCTATAATGTCATCTGCTTCAAATCCCTCTTTTACCACTACAGGAATATTCATAGCCTTGAGAATACTTTCTATATAAGGCACAGCAATTTTTATAGCATCGGGAGTTACGTCACGATTGGCTTTGTATTCAGGGAATATATCAAGTCTGTCTTTACTTCCTCCTTTGTCAAAACACACAGCAAGATGGTCTGGTCTTTCTCGTTTTATTACGTCTAATAAAGAATTAATAAAACCCAAAATGGCTGATGTGTCCATTCCTTTGGAGTTAATTCTCGGGTTTTTTATTAGCGCATAATACCCTCGAAAAATAAGAGCGTATGCATCTAGAAGGAACAGTCTTTTTTTATCGGACATAGACATTGAATTAATTTTATAAAACTACTAAACTTATCTCTCGAATTGAAATGCAATTTGTAATTTTCAGTTTTAAAATTTTATAAATGAATAATTTTTCGATAGCCATTCATGGAGGTGCAGGCACTTTGGTAAAAGGGATGATGACCCCACACCTTGAAATTGAATATAAACAAGCGTTAAAAGAAGCTTTAGATAAAGGGTATCAAGTTTTAGAACAAGGAAAAACAGCTGTAGAAGCCGTGGAACAAGCAGTAATTGTTTTGGAGGATTCCCATTTGTTTAATGCTGGAAAGGGAAGTGTATTCACAGCAACCCAAACGCATGAAATGGATGCGAGCATTATGGATGGAAAAACCTTAAACGCAGGAGCAGTATCTTTAATTACAGGGATTAAAAATCCGGTTACTTTAGCACGTGATGTCATGGATAAAAGTGAGTATGTTTTTTTAGCAGGAGAAGGTGCTATGTTATTTGCAAGGCATTTAAATTATATTCTTGAACCACCTACTTATTTTTATGATAAACTTCGTTATAAGCAGTGGTTAGAAATAAAACATACAGATAATTTTAAGTTGGATCATTCAGAGAAAAAAGATTCTAAATTTGGTACCGTAGGTGCAGTTGCCTGCGATAAAAATGGAAATATAGCTGCTGGAACTTCAACAGGAGGCATGACCAATAAGCGTTATGGAAGAGTAGGAGATACCCCAATAATTGGTGCCGGAAATTATGCAAGTAACAAAACCTGTGCTGTGTCCTGTACTGGAAGCGGAGAATATTTTATTCGGGGTGTTGTGGCCTATGATGTAGCAAGTTTAATAGAGCATAAAGGAATGTCTCTTAACGATGCTTCAAATGAAGTGATCAATAAAAGAATATTAGAAATAGGAGGTGATGGTGGTTTAATTGCAGTCAATGCTCAGGGCGATATTGCTATGGTTTTTAATACTGAAGGCATGTATAGAGCGTGTAAAACTTCAAACGGAAAGGAAATAATTTTTATTTATAAATAATGATTCAGAAACAATAGTCCCTTAAAAGTGTTGAAATAACTTTTTATATGAAACTAAACAAAAGGGGCATCAATAGGTAACACCTTTACTTTTCTGGTTTTAATATTAAAATGATCTCCATTAGATAGGATATGGACCACTAAATTACTAATACTCATAGGTGTTCCATTTTTTAATAACGATTCATTGTTATGGGTAAGGTTATTTGCATCAAAGATGATAATCATTCCAGAGCCAATAACTTCAATCTCTTCACATTTTTTTATAACAAGTCCAGTATCTTCGGCTAATCCAATTCCTAAAATGTTTGGAAATTTTGCCATAGCTTCAGCTTGTCTGCCAAATCGTCCTCTTTTAATAAAATGGGTGTCGAAAATTAAATTTGGAGCAAATCCTAATCCTTTATACATCGTTACAGTACCTTTAAAAAAAGCTTCTGTACTACTTCCACCAGCAATCATTTCTTTAGTCATAGCCATCGCTCCTGCACTCGTTCCTGCAATCACAAAACCTTCTTCATTATAGTAGCGATCCATCATAATCTTATGAATGGTTGTATCACCAATTTTATCTGTAATTCTTGATTGTTTACCTCCGGAAAACATGACGCAATTGGCTGTTTTGATCAATGCAATAGATTCCGGCTTTTCAGCATCTTTTTTACTTTGTATATCTAAAATATGTACATTATTACATCCCAATTTTGTAAATGCTTTCATGTAAATTTCGCCAACTTTAACAGGGATACTTGACGCTGTAGTAATTACAATAATTTTTGCTTCAACACCTCCACTTTCTTTTACTACTCTCGAAAGAATACCTTCTTCAATATATTCTAGGGTATATCTTTCCTTAGAGTTGTGTTCTTTGTCTTCATTTCCTCCTATAGGAATTAGGGTTCCCTTTACATTCATAGAAATTATTTTTCTTTGGCGTAAAAATAAACTAATTTTTTTACATAAAAATGTATACATTTATAATCTTTCACATTATAAAGTTTAAAGAAAATCAACATGAAAATACTGAGTATTAATGCCATGCGTGGTCCAAATTATTGGTCGGTTCGTCGTCATAAATTAATTGTTATGGTGTTAGATTTGGAAGAGATGGAAGCACTACCCTCTAATAAAATTAAAGGATTTAGTAAGCGATTAGAAACGATGTTTCCAACGATGTATGAACATCGTTGTTCGATAGGGACTGCAGGCGGATTTTTTCAAAGAGTTAAAGAAGGCACATGGATGGGTCACATTATTGAACATATTGCACTTGAAATTCAAACACTTGCGGGTATGGATGTTGGCTTCGGAAGAACTCGCGGGTATGGAGAAAAGGGTGTTTACAGTGTTGTTTTTGCTTACATGGAAGAAAAGGTGGGGCGTTTTGCTGCAGAAATAGCAGTAAAAATATGTGAAGCTTTAGTAAAAGAAGAAGACTACGATTTGGCTGATGATTTACAACAAATGCGTGTTATTCGTGATGATGAACGATTAGGACCCAGTACCGGTTCAATAGTTGAAGAAGCTGTTAGTAGAGGCATACCCTGGATTCGCCTCAATAAATACTCATTATGCCAATTGGGATATGGTGCCAATCAAAAACGTATTCAAGCTACCGTTACAAGCGAAACCAGTAGTATAGGTGTAGAGTTAGCTTGCGATAAAGAGGACACAAAATATTTATTGGAACAAGCTGGAGTTGAAGTACCGCGGGGGGATATTATTAGGAGAGAAAATAGTTTAGAAGAAACGTGTAACTATGTTGGCTATCCACTGGTTATAAAGCCTGTCAGAGGAAACCACGGAAGAGGGATTACAGTTAATATTATGTCCTATGAAGAAGCGTTGGTGGGTTTTCACTTAGCTAAAGAGATTTCTCGAGCTATCATTATAGAAAAGTATATTGTTGGAGATGATTATAGATTGTTAGTTATTAACAACTTACTTGTTGCAGCCGCTGTTAGAACTCCAGCTCATATTGTTGGTGATGGCAAATTAAATATTCAAGAATTAGTTGACCAGGTCAATAAGGACCCAAGACGTGGCTATGGTCATGAAAAAGAATTGACAAAAATTACCATAAACGATTTAACAAAAAGTATTATAAAAGCCAAGGGTTATACCTTGGATACTGTGATTGAAAAAGATGAAAGGCTCATTTTAAAAGACACAGCAAATTTGAGTACCGGTGGAACTGCCAAAGATGTTACTGATATTGTTCATCCGGCTAACGTTTCAATGGCTGAACGAATTTCAAAAATAATCGACCTGGATATCTGTGGAATAGATATCATGACTACAGATATTACAAAACCTCTATCCGAAACAGGAGGAGCAGTGTTAGAAGTAAACGCCGGCCCGGGGTTTAGGATGCATCTTGCTCCAACGACAGGCCTACCACGCAATGTTGCTGTTCCAGTAATCGATAAATTGTTTCCGAAGGGTAATACAGGGCGTATTCCAATAATTTCTATTACAGGAACTAATGGAAAAACCACCACTACACGTTTGCTAGCTCATATTGCAAAAATGAGTGGATATCGTGTGGGATATACTACAAGCGATGGTGTATATATTCAAAATAGATTGTTAATGAAGGGTGACTGTACAGGACCTGCCAGTACAGAATTTGTGTTAAAAGATCCCACAGTAAATTTTGCAGTTTTAGAATGTGCCAGAGGAGGGTTACTTCGTGCCGGACTTGGATTTAAAAAATGTGATGTTGGCATAGTAACAAATGTCACTGCCGATCACTTGGGATTAAAAGGAATTCATACCATTGAACAATTAGCAAAAGTAAAAGGAGTTATTCCCGAAACGGTATTACCCGATGGATATGCAATTTTAAATGCAGATGATGATTTGGTTTACGATATGCGCAGAAGTGTAGACTGTAATGTAGCCCTGTTTTCTATGGATGAAAATAATCCAAGAATAAGAGCATTACAGCGAAAAGGAGGAATTACCGGTATTTACGAAAATGGTTACATCACTATTTGTCGGGGAACTTGGAAGATGAGAATAATGAAAGCTGCAGATATCCCGTTAACCTATGGGGGAAAAGCCAAATTTATGATTCAAAACATATTACCGGCTGTAATTGCAGCCAATGTTCAAGGAATAAGTATAGAAGATACTAAAGCTGCCTTGGAAACATTTATTCCTTCACCATCCCAAACACCGGGACGTTTAAATTTATTTAAATTTAATGACTTTACCATCCTTTTGGATTATGCTCATAATCCTGCCGGAATGAGAGCCCTTCAGCAATTTATAGACAATCTTGATGCAACAATTAGAGTAGGAATCATTGCAGGAATTGGTGATAGAAGAAAAGAAGATAATAATGAAATGGGAAGTATTGCTGCCGAAATGTTTGATGAGATTATTATTCGTCAGGATAAGAAATTAAGGGGTAAAACAGAAAAAGAGCTTATAAAAATGCTTGATGATGGTATAAAAATGAAAGACCCAAATAAGAAAATCACGATTATCCCTTCAGAAAAAGAAGCCATAACATATGCTATAAGGAATGCTGTAAAAGGCTCGCTAATCGTTTTATGTAGCGATGTGATTCCCGATGCATTAGATCTGGTTAAAAAATTTAAAGAACAAGATGCTAAAGGAAAGTTAGTGCTTTCAGATTAAAAATAGAAAACCCACCACAAATGTGGTGGGTTTTCGCCCCAAATTTGATTAATAACGATTGTTATCAACCTACTTATGTGGTGCAAAAGTACGAAATTTGAATTATAACTAGCACTTATTTAAATCTTTAAGCAAAAACCTATATAATTTTATTGGGATTTATATCTATTTTCTTATGCTTTTTAACACCATAATATAAGATGTACCCATAACAAAGTACCAATAGTAATAGTGAAAGTTTAAAACCAACATTATCTGTTAGAAAACCATAAGCCGGGGGAATTAATGCCCCGCCCACAATTGCCATACACAATAATCCTGAAGCCTGTGGTTTAAGATTGCCGAGGCCTTCTAATGTTAATGTAAATATAGTTGGGAACATAATAGAGTTAAATAATCCTACAGCTAAAATAGACCACATAGCAACCATTCCATGAGTATTGATAGAAATAAGTAACATAGTAACCGCTAGTATTGCAAAGATGCTTAATACCCGAGCAGGAGCCATAATTTTTGTAAGATAAGCACCTATAAATCTTCCCACCATAGCACCACTCCAATAAAAGACTACAAATGCTCCCACTATAGCTTTACTGTCCATAGATGTGAGATCGGAATTTAATATTCTTTCGGCTATTCCTTTCATGGTTTCGTTTTCAGTAATGACTTTAGCCAAGTTCATATCGAGAAAGTAGTTTACCAGATAGCTTCCTATAGCTACTTCGGCTCCAACATAAACAAAGATGCCAAAGGCACCCAACCTAACCATCTTATTTTTAAGCAGGCTGCCATAACCACCCCGAGGACTCGCCTTTATTAGTTTTGGAAGCTTTATAAATAAAAATAAAAGCGCCAGCAATCCTATAAAACCAGCAATGAATAAAAATGGTTTTTGAACAGTCATTGCCTCAGAAATATAATAAGTGCCTTTATCAACATCACTTAGTACCAAAATTTCTTCCGATGATTTTATGGTGTCACTTAGTAAAAACATAGCCCCAATAACCGGAGCAATTGCTGTTCCTAATGAATTGAATGCCTGAGATAAATTCAACCGACTCGAAGCCCCCTTTTCACTTCCCAGTAAAGCGACATATGGATTGGCTGCAACTTGAAGTATTGTAATTCCACCTGCCAATGTAAAGTATCCAATTAAAAATATTTCGAAATTACGGTAGGATGACGCTGGATAAAAGAGTAAGCATCCTATAGACATAGCTGTTAACCCTAAAAGGATCCCTTTTTTATAACCTATTTTAGCCAGTATAAATCCGGAAGGGATCGAGAGGATAAAAAATGCTGCAAAGAATGCGAATTGCACCAACCCTGCCTGAAAATATGATAACTCAAATACATCGCGCAATCTGGGAATAAGACTATCTACTAATACGGTGATAAATCCCCAAAGAAAAAAAAGTGTGGTGATAACAATAAAGGCATAACGATAGGATTTTTGTTGAGCCATTGGTGTTTTTTAGGATTTGTTGTAAAATTCAGATTTGTAATTTTTATTTTCATTTTCTTTATAAAGGGTATAGCTAAAATGTTCATGAATTGAATAGGCCCCTATTTCACCCTTTTTATTAAGAGCAATATAGCCAACCTGAAAATTTTTAAAATCAGAATTTTTATCTACAATGCGTTGTATGGCTTCTTCACAAGCTTCTTGTGGAGATTTCCCCTGTCTCATAAGTTCTACAATTAAAAAGCTTCCAACCGTTTTTAAAACTTCTTCTCCTAATCCAGTTGCAGTTGCTCCTCCTATCTCATTATCTATAAAAAGCCCAGACCCAATGATAGGTGAATCTCCTACACGCCCAGCCATTTTATAGGCCAATCCGCTAGTAGTACAACCTCCAGAGATATCGCCATTCTTATCTATGGCAAGCATGCCAATGGTGTCATGGTTTTCTATATTGATAATGGGTTTGTAATCAGATTTTATTTTCCATTCCTCCCAAGCTTTTTTTGATGCTTCAGTGAGTAGATTCTCCCTATCAAACCCCACAGATACCGCAAATTGTTCGGCACCTTTACCTGCTAATATAACATGAGGAGTATCTTCCATTACTTTACGGGCCACTGAAATAGGATGCACTATATTTTGCATATAAACCACAGCTCCATAATTACCTTCTTCATTCATAATACAAGCATCGAGAGTTACATTACCATCTCTATCAGGTAATCCACCTTTTCCAACAGATTGGCCTTTTTCATTGGCTTCTTCTACCATGCATCCTTGTTCAATAGCATCAATAGCAGATTTACCATTTTCCAGAATTTCCCAAGCTTTTTGAGTAGACTCGGGGACATTCCAGGTTGCTAATACAATGGGTGTATTTACCTTAAAAATTGAAGACACCAATTCCTTTTCTTTTTCGACCTTTGAATTACCAGCCACTATCGAAGTTCCTACAGCAACACCTATACCTGTTAGGGATGCATTCTGAATAAATTTTCTTCGTTTCATCTGTTCTAGGGTTTTATTTTATTTCAATTTCATCTATAAATATCCAGGCTTTTCCATTAATTGGAGATCCCAAGTGCCAATTGGGTAAATCCCCTAAATTTTTTGCCACTATTTTTATATACCGGGTACTATATCCATTCATATTAAATTCAATAGTTTTTATCTCTATATTTTCTGAAGGTGATTCCGATTCAATATATTGCCAGGGTTGGTTTTTATAGAAAATTTTACCCGGTGCTACATAGCATTCTATTTGAGTAGGATAAAAAATCCAACTCCGTTGATCTTGTAAGAAGTTAATTCTAACAGTATTAATAGCTTTTACACTGCCCAAATCAACGATAGCTATAACATCCGTGTCTTGATATCCTTGCCAAGCCCCAGTTCTAAAATCCAATGAACCACGAACTCCATCAATCAATGCATTGTTTCCCCCTGCATTATATTGATTGGCATACTCGGTTTTAAGAGTGATACTTATGTTAGGATCCAGTTTGTAAAAGTGAGTAGCAAGCATATTACTTTTTATGCCTTTTATTTCAGCATATGTTTTTAGTAGGGTTTCTTCTGAAATTATGAACGGATTATTATATTTTTTAAATTCTGAATCGTTTAAACTGTAAAAAATTGCAGCCTCTTTTGAAGCTACATTTAAAACAACACGAGTGTCATTTTTAAAAGTTACATCCCCTTCTGCAATAAAAGGGATAGCAGTAATAGGTAAATCTAAGATTTCAGTTTTGGGCAAATTTTCATCAGAAGTAGCCCATTCCGAAGTTGAGTTTGTCATTTTGAAAATTAAGGTTCCCCCTTTCATGATTTCTTCATGAACTAGAAAGCTTCGGGTTAGTGGCTTGCCATTTAGAATAGCCGAAGTAATGTATATGTTTTCTTCGGAAAGATTTTCAGCAATAATCGTAAATTGATTTCCGTTTTCTAGATTGAAGGTAGCTTTATCAAACAAGGGTGTTCCAATAATATATTCATTTTTCCCCGGGGTTACAGGATAAAATCCTAATGCGCTGAAGACATACCATGCACTCATCTGTCCACAATCTTCATTTCCAGAAATTCCATCAGGTTTATTATGATATAGCTCTGTCAAAATTTGATGTACTATTTCTTGTGTTTTGTTGGGTTTATTCACAAAATTATAGAGATAGGCAATATGATGACTAGGCTCATTTCCATGAGCATATTGACCAATAAGGCCCGAAATATCAGCCTGACTACGACCCGAGGTCTTCTTTGTAGCAGAAAAAAGATCGTCCAATTTATATTCTAAAGATTTTTTACCTCCCAAAAGTTTTGTAAATCCATTAATGTCTTGTGGGACATAGAAGCTGTATTGCCAGGCATTAGCCTCGGTGTAGTTAAAGTTTACCTCGTACGGATCAAAAGGTGCAAACCAGGTATTTCGAAAACGCCCTCTCATAAACTTGGTTTCAGGATCAAAAACATTTTTATAGTTCTGAGCTCTTTTTATAAAATAATTATAATCTTGAGTTTTCCCCATCGCCAAAGCCATTTGTGAGATGGTCCAGTCATCGTAAGCATATTCTAATGTTTTAGATACCGATTCGCTTTCTTCTTCTACCGAAATAAACCCAAATTCTTTATATGATTTTAGACCTAATTTGTCTTGCATTGCACTAAATTTCATTGCTTGAAAAGCTTTTTCAGTGGTGAAATTTCCTTCGTTCCTGCGTACGCTTTTTGGTGGCATCATGTCCGTATCTCCTTTGGGTGATTGTCTCTCGATCTGTCTTAATTATAGCAGTATATAACCAAGTGTCAAGAAAAAAGGCTCATAAAATCAAAATTTATAAGCCTTATTTAACAAGGGTTTTAAGCAGTTTTAAATCAAGTTTCATCTAAATCGAGTTCATCTTGTCCACCGAATATATTTCGAGCATTAATCACGATCGACCGCGACGATTTACCGTCTATTTTAACGACTTTCTCGACCGCGTCGTCGGTCCTAGAAAGGGATTTTGACCAATTTCCGGAGCTCCAGATCGTGCCCTTGAAAAGCTTTTTTAATTCTGGATGCTTATTCGAGATTGCTAGCTCACCGGTTTTCCTGGATATCTTTATGCCGTACAAGGGCAAAACGTGCCGGCCCTGGTCATTGTCTCCGGTCAAAACATCGCGCGCAAGCTTGGCGATACTAGCCTCGCTGAAATCGCTGGCGATCTTATAGCTGATTTTCACTCTGAGTAAATGATCCAGGCAATCGTCGTGATCGTTATCACCTGAGTTTCGACGGACCTCGTCCAGTTGAAACCCGGCGACGATCTCTTTAGCGTAATCGTCGTCAGGCGGCGCGTTATGAGTGAGGAAAAACCATCCAGCTATCAAAGCGCTGTACTGCTGCGCGACCCTGGGCGTATGCTGGGCGCGCAAAGCATCCCAAAATTTGTCGATACAAGCTTTTAAAACGTCGATCTTTAAAAACGTCCGGCTAAACATGCGCAACGAGAACCCATCATCAATTTTTTGGATATAATTTTTAAGCCTCTCGAATTGTGCGCCGCCGTCGTCAGGAGGGACGCCGAGCTCCAGAACCGTAAAGCGCGAAACGTCGGCTCCGTGTATTAGATTTGATAAAATGCTGGAAACTATAGCGCAAAATCGAGGCCTATCATGCAAAGCCATACCACCCGGAGTCCCTTTGGCTGTAAAGGCCTC